>NZ_CP006570.1:0-300000 GCF_000517425.1 Sodalis praecaptivus | reverse complement strand
GGTTTGGATGGTCCGCTATCTTCTATACCGAACGCGTGCAAAAACGCTTCGACAGTCGAAAGTATAAGCAATGTATTAACTACGTACTGACAATAACCAGTCGGGCGATTGCTGTAGCGCACCTTTAGACTTTTGCCGGGCGTAAACTCTAGGACAGGGACGCCTATCGTAACGCGCTCTGTCAAGGTAAAATCTGGACATGTCTCAGAATGCTTTTTTGCTTTAAATAGGGAGAAAGAAAAGCGAGGAAAGCTATAATCACTGGCAAGATGACCTGCCATACCATGATAAGGGCTCACTTTGCTTATCGCTTCATTGGTTTGAGAGCGGATGATGATTTACCCGCTCTTGCGATATCAATGATACAGAAATGGCGCGCAAAACTGCTATCTTAATTTGTATTAACATCCAGTATGATGCTGTTTTACACATACAATGGAATAAGGGTTAATGTGGAATGATCAGAGGCGCTACTACCGTAATAAATCACATTTCCCCATTCGTACGAGATCACCGGGGACACGAGGAGGGGAGATTACCCCCGGCAACGTGTGTGACTAATATTTATGATTTACCGCTAGAAATAAAACGAGAAATTGCATCCCACCTGAATTCAAAAGATTATGCTCATCTGCGGGAAACGTGCAAAACGATGAGTCAAAGTCTTGAGAGTTTTTCAGCCATAAACACTCTTTTAAATAATGGCGAAGTCCGTGGCAAAACAAAACGCAATTTATGTAGAATAGCGTGTGATAGAATAATCAGAATCATACTTGCAAATAAATCGCCGAAAGAGGTTGCGCATAATTTGAGGCATTGCTTCATTTCTAATATCCGTGACGTAAAGCATAATCTTATCGTTGGGATTACCTATCATCGCTGTTTATGTTCCAAATCTGTTCCTTGTAATTTATCAAACTCTTTAAGATTGCTCTATGATTTAATTTCTGCCAACACAAAAGGTCACCCTATTCGCATAGAAAATTGGGTTGTACCAAATAAATATGTTGCAGAGTTTCGTATCGTCATCGATAATTTAATGATAAATTTTCAATCACTCTCTGTTATTTTTTCTTCATTTAACCAGGTCTTTACCGAGATAAACGGCATCGAAAAACTCATCGTTGCCGCTCTTACCAACAAGCTGAAAGAACATTTGTGTCATTATCCTCCAGAACAAATTACTAGAAATGAAATTATGAAATGTTGTGCTCAATACCCTTTGTTATTTTATATGGGTGAGAATGCATTAGAAAAGATTGTGGGGTACGAAGAATGAATTCAACTGAAAGTGAGGTGCTTTTAGGAAAGTATTATCTATCAATACCTCAAGGTAACTGGGGCATCCGCTGAGGTAGAAACGTTAACCGGCGCCTATTGTCTGGAGGGTGATAGACAGACTTACAATATTATCGGTATTATCGGTATTATCGGTATTATTAGTTTCAGCCAACCGCTGCCATTACCCTGGTCCGATTGCATAGAATACATGTTCGGACCCTAGGGTAGTAATACCCTTGGCGCTAATAAAGCCAAAGTGACGCCTACTTCGTAGATTGTCTCTATGAAATGCAAGATTTTTACGTGTAACGGGTCAGCGAAACCGCAATTTATCCGAATAATTTTTATCACAGATGTCACTTTTCCGGTTCAGATGTGAAATTCAAACCCAGACGAGAGAGGGGGTGACTGTCAATAATCGTGTTACCGAATCTCATTCACGTAGATAAAATGTTCGGTGCTGAAACGGTGGTGCGCCAGTATCACCGGAATGGCGCTTTGATCAAAGGAAATTTCATCAATCACCATGATGGCATGGGGTAAGGTCAGCTCCAGCAGAGTTGCGTCTGCTTCGTTTGCCATCGTTGCGGTAATCTGTTCCCGCACCGCGGCCACGCGCAGATCGTAACGCTCAAATAAATATCGATAAAGTAAGGGAGGCAACTGCTCCGCTCGCGGAAACCCAGGCAAACGTGCCGCGGGCAAGACCAGCGTTTCATGCATCGCCGCGATCCCTTTCACCCGGCGCAAACGTTTTAAGCGAATGACTTCCTCTCCTACCACCATTTGTAGCTTTTCTGCTTCAATTTCACCGGCAGCGCTCACCTGGTAATCCAACAATTGCGTCTCGGACTGTAGCAGGCCGCCTGCTTTGTCGTGCAGACGAAAGTACTGAAAGAAATGGCTGAGATTATGCAACGTTGGCCAGCCGGTGACGACTGTGCCCGTTTTGCGCCGACGCATTAGCATCCCATCCGCGCTTAACGCGGCCAGCGCCTTACGGATAGTGCCGACCGAGACGCCAAAATCCGCCGCGAGACTGTTTTCGCTGGGTAAAACCGTGCCTGGTACAAGCGCGCCCTTAACGATCGAATCGCTAATGTGGCGCTTCACCACTTCATACAGTGGCGCGCCTTCACCGTCACGCAGGCGTCCGAAACTGCGGACATCCTTCTCGTCATCGTTTTTTTGCATGTTTAAGATTTCCGATTGACCGCCACGGGGTAATTGCATTATCTATAAACTATATAGAAATACAAGATAAGTGTAGCAATGATCCCATCGACATCACTTCAGACGGCGCTTAATGCCATTGTCCACGATGGCCAGGCCATGTTAGACGACCTGCAACAGATGCTGTCGGTGGACACCTGTTTTCCGCCGGGTAACGGTTATCCGGCCTTCGCCGACCTGATGCAGAGTCTGCTGACTCCGCTTGATTTTCAGTTCCAACGAGTGTCAGTGCCGAAGCCGCTGTGGCAGACCCCGGACGACAGCGCGCAAGGTGAGCGGATTAATCTCATCGCTTCGCTGGCGGCAGGGGCGGCGGAGAACTGTAATCTCTATTTCCATGTGGATACTGTTCCTGCGGGAGACGGCTGGCGTTTTCCGCCGTTATCGCTGACCGAGGCGGAGGGAAAGTTATTTGGCCGAGGGGCCGCCGACATGAAAGGCACTATCGTGGCGGCGATGGCGGCCATCCGAGCGGCACGCGCAGCGGGTTTGCGCTTGCGCTTTAATCCGGTTTTATTGCTATGTACCGACGAGGAGGGCGGGCTTTATCCCGGCATCCGGTATCTGGCGGAACAGCACTGTTTCCACGGCCATATGCTGAGTTTTAACGGCGGTGCAGTACCCCGTATTTGGGCGGGCTGTTTTGGTAGCATAGATGCGAAGATCATCATTACCGGACGTTCGGCACACTCGGGCGATCCGGTCGGTGGCATTAATGCCATTGAAGCCGCGCTACCGCTGATGAATGCGCTACATCGGCTAAAGCAAGACGTTGAGTCCCGCACCTCCTTGATGCCATCACCACCGCATTTTGCCGGTAAGCCACTCACCTCGCGTCTGACGCTGGCCGCCGCCCACGGCGGCAGTAAAGGCTCTATTATCCCAGAACGTTTTGAACTGTTGATTAACCGACGCTATGCGCCGGAAGAGGCGTTTGCCGATGTTTGGCAGGAACTGGCGCAGTGCGTTGAACTGGCGATGGCGAATACCCCCGCGCCCGATGTCGCATTACAGATGATCGGTCATCTGGCCCCGGTGTCCGATCCTGGCGGGCCGCACTGGTCGCGCTGGCAAGCGGCGTTGTGCCAAGGCTTTGGCTTTGAGGAAAACGACTTCGCCGTCTGGGGTTCGTCTACCAGTTCCGATATGGGCTGGGTGCAGCAGGCCGGAATGAAGGAGATTCTGCTGGGTGGCCTCGCCCGCCCGGATAACCGGATTCACGCTGCCGATGAATACACGACGATGGCAGATTTAGTCGCGCTCTCTCAATCCATTCTGGCCTATCTGGCCGATGATTTTTCGCCAACCCCGGGCCCCCAATAATACCAGTGAGGAAGACAAGATGTGTGCAATGAAAGGGTTAAACCGTCGGCAGTTTCTCGCCAGTTCCACCCTCGTCACCGGCGCGGCGCTGCTGCCCTGGTCGTTTACCAGCCGGGCAGCGGCCGTTGCCGTCAGCACCACAGGCGGTACGCCGCATAAAGGTGGGGTGCTGCGCATCAGCGTGGATCAGGCGGTGACCATGCTCAACCCGCAGCAGGCGCGCGTCAACCCGGAATATCTGGTGGCCGAGCTGCTGTACAGCGGCCTGACGCGCCTCACGCAGGAGATGAAAGCCGAAGCCGATCTGGCCCAGTCCTGGCAGTCGAGTACCGATTTGAAACAATGGACTTTCACCCTGCGTCCTGGTCTACGCTTTAGCGATGGATCGCCCCTGACTTCCGCCGATGTGGTGGCAAGTTTGCAAGCGATTCTGGATCCGAAGAATGCATCTCCCGGCCAGCATAATATCGGCCCGATCAAAACCGTCAGTGCGGCGGATGCGTCAACGGTGGTGATTGAAACTGACGTTCCCTATGCCGATCTGCCGGTGATGCTGACCTATCCCGTGGCCAAAGTTATCCCAGTCAGCATTGCCACGGGCGATCTGACCAGACTGAATAAAGAAGCGCTGGGAGCCGGGCCTTTCAAGTTGGTGTCCTACGATCCGGAACGCAAAATCGTCGTAGAGCGTAATCCTCATTACTACGATCCTCAGCGGCCTTATATTGATGGCGTGGAAGTGGTCGTCTACCCCGACGGCATCGCGGAGAGTTCGGCGCTGATTGCCGGCGACACCGATTTGATGCTCTCGGCGCAGGCGAGCGAATTTTCCCGTCTCACCAAGTCGCCAGACATCCAGCCGTTGCGCGTCTCATCTGGCCAATTTCTCAATATCAATATGGGCTGCGATCAAAAACCTTTTAACGATCCGCGCGTGCGTCAGGCGCTGGCGTTATGTGTCGACAGGCAAGCCACGGTGGATTTTGTCGCCAACGGCTTCGGCACCGCAGGTGAGGATAACCCGGTCAACAGCGCTTATCCTTACTTTGCTGCGTTGGCGAAAAAAGCGGTGGATTACAGCAAAGCCAAGGCGCTGTTGGCGCAGGCCGGTTATCCAAACGGACTGGATTTAAAATTGATTGCCTCGGATAAACCCTCCACGCGCACCCAATTAGGCATCGCGCTGCGCGAAATGGCAAAACCCGGCGGCTTTCGTATCGAGGTGCAGACGATGGCGCATAGCACCTACCTTGACCAAGTCTGGAAGAAAAACAATTTTTACGTCGGTTTTTATAATATGCAGCCGACACCCGATGCCGTGTTTTCCCTGCTCTATACCTCAAGCGCCGCATGGAACGAAACCCGTTGGAACAATGCCGACTTCGATGCTGCCGTCAGCGCAGCGCGCGAAACCGCCGATCCGGCGCAGCGTGCCGGTCTTTACGGCAAAGCGCAGCAGCTGATGTATGACGAGGTACCCTCGCTTATACCCACTTTCTTCGATCTGCTGGCCGCGAGCCGCGATTACGTGGCGGGCTACCACCTGCATCCGCGCGGTGCGGTGTTCCGCCTGGACCACGTCTGGCTGACGGACAAAGCGCCCAAGCGTGCGGTGTAAGGAGTACCCGTGACCGCAAGTTATCTGCTTAAACGCTTTTTCCTGATGATTTACACCCTCGTTGTGGTGTCGCTGCTCGTGTTTGGTATCACGCAGCTGCTGCCTGCCGATGCGGCCACCACGTTGTTGGGGCAAAACGCCACGCCGGAAGCGCTGGCGGCAGTACGCGCGCGGCTCGGGCTCGATGCTCCCGCCTGGCTGCAATACTGGCATTGGCTGGCTCATGCAGTGCAGGGAGACTTTGGCGTTTCGATGCGCAACGGACTAGCGGTGGGGCCGACGCTACTTAACGCGCTGTCGCGCTCTCTGCTGTTAGCGATATGCGCGCTGGTGTTGATGCTTATGATTGCTCTTCCGCTGGGCATCTGGGCCGCCGTTCGGCGCGGTAAAACTGCGGATGTGCTGGTCAGCGTGCTCTCCTATGTCGGCATCTCGTTTCCCGAATTTGTTACTGCTACGCTGGTGTTGCTGCTTTTCGCCGATGTCTGGCAGGTGCTGCCTGCCACCGGTTATGTGCCGTTGATGGAAAATTTCACCAGCGGCGTTCAGCATCTGATCCTACCTTCGATCACGGTGGCGCTAATTCTTGTGGCGCATGTGTCGCGAATGGTGCGTTCCGAAATGGTGGACGTGCTGCATACCGATTACATCCGCGCCGCCTGGCTGAAAGGCCTATCACGCCGCCGCATCCTGTGGCGTCACGCGCTGCGCAATGGCCTGCTGCCGACTATCACCATTGTGGCGCTCGACGTAGGTTACCTGCTTGGCGGCATCGTGGTGGTGGAGGAGATCTTCGCTATCCCCGGCATTGGCCGCGAGCTGATAGTTGCGGTGCAGGCGCGCGATCTGCCGACCATTCAGGCCGGGGTAATGATTCTTGCGACTACCTATTCTGTGGTGAACTTCCTCGCGGATGTCGCCTACGCCATGCTTGATAAACGGATTACCTATGCCTGATCTCCTGAAACGTCTGGTGCGCTCGCCGCAGGGTGCGGCTGGGGTGTTGATTCTGTTGCTGGCGTTATTGATGGTGGCGGGCGGGGCACATGTCGCGCCGTTCGACCCGGAGGCCATCTCGATCCTCAGCCGCTATAAACCGCCGGGTGCGGAACACTGGTTCGGCACCGACCAAATGGGCCGCGACATATTCAGCCGTGTATTGGTAGGGGCGCGTTCCACCATTTTACTGTCGCTGCTGGCGACCGCGCTGGCGATGGCCATCGGCGCGGTGCTCGGCACCGCCAGCGCTTATCTTGGCGGTAAGGCGGATGAAATTTTGATGCGCACGATGGATGCGGTGATGGCGATCCCGAGCCTGCTGTTTGCGCTGCTAATTGTTAGCACTCTGGGGCAGAGCAGCCTGAATGCGGTGCTGGCAATCACCATCGCCTTTATACCGGGTATGGTGCGTATCGCCCGCAGCGTGGCGCTGGCTGCGCGACAGCAGGATTACATTAATGCCGCTATCGCGCGCGGTGAAGCCGGCCACTACATCATCCTGCGCGAAATGCTGCCGAATATCCTTGCGCCGATAATCGTGGAAGCCACCATACGCGTCGCCTTCGCTATTATGCTCTTTGCGACTCTGAGTTTTCTCGGCTTGGGCGCTCAGCCCCCTGAACCGGAATGGGGGCTGATGGTGTCGGAAGCGCGTGATTACTTTTTTAACGCGCCGTGGATGATGCTGATCCCCGGGCTGGCGATCGCGCTGGTCGCCATCGGTTTTAATTTGCTGGGCGATGGCCTGCGCGATGTGCTCAACCCGAGGAATCACTGATGACGTTGCAAAACCAGACGCCGGTGCTGACGGTGGAAAACTACAGCCTCGATTACACCCTGGAGGGCGGCGGGACGCTACCGGTGTTGCGTGAGATTGCTTTTCAAGTGATGTCGGGTGAGGTGTTGGGGCTGGTGGGGGAATCGGGTTCTGGAAAAACCACCCTCGGCTGGGCGATTATGCGCTGGTTGGCGAATAACGCCCGCGAACTCAGCGGTGATATCACCTTGCAGGGGCAAAGTCTGCTCACTGTGCCGGCGCCGCAGTTGGCCGCGTTGCGCGGCGCCAAGCTGGGCATGATTTTCCAAGACCCTAGTGCTTCGCTCAATCCCACGCTGACGCTGGGCGAGCAGGTGACCGAGGTGCTAAGGCGTCATCGCGGGCTATCGGCGCGTGAAGCGCAGGCGCTGGGTGAAACGCTGCTTAACGATGTAGAATTGAAGAACCCGGCGCAGATGATGAAACGTTATCCGCATCAGGTTTCGGGCGGTGAAAAGCAGCGCATTATGATTGCCACCGCCTTCGCCTGCCAGCCGGCTTGCCTGATTTTTGACGAGCCGACCACCGCGCTGGATGTGATCAGCTCGGCACAGATCCTCGATCTTTACGCGCGCTTGCGCGAGGAGACGGGCGTCGCGTCTTTATATATCTCCCATGACCTGGCGCTGGTATCGAAGGTGGCGCATCGTGTTTGCGTGTTGGAACGAGGGCGTATTGTCGAATCGGCCGACTGTCGCACTTTGTTCAACGCGCCGCGCCACGACTACACCCGTAAACTGATCGAGGCGGTACCCAATCCGCAACAGCGTTTGCTGCACGATGCTGCCGGTAGCCAGCCGCTATTGAGCCTGCATGATCTCACCATCGATTACGGACATGCGGGTGTGCTCGATCGTCTAATGAAACGCCCGCCAAACATCACTCGCGCGGCCAATGCGGTGTCGCTGACCGTACATCAGGGGGAAATCCTCGGCGTAGTAGGCGAATCAGGTTCGGGAAAATCGTCGTTAGCGCGCGCCATTAGCGGTCTGGTGCCATTCAATGGCGCAATTGATTTCTGCGGCTTTACTATTCATGACCGTGCCCAGATGGATAAGGACTATCGCCGCCGGGTGCAGATGATTTTTCAGCATCCCGATGCCTCGCTGAATCCGCGCATGACCATAGGCGATATTATCGCCCGCCCGTTGCGTCTGTATGGTTTGCCAGAAGGGGAATCCGAAGCGCAGGCGGTGGCGCGCCTGCTGGAGGAAGTGCGTCTGCCGGCCAATTTCGCCTTCCGCTACCCCCATGCCTTATCCGGCGGCCAGAAGCAGCGCGTCGCCATTGCACGCGCCTTTGCCTGCCCCCCAGAGTTGGTTATTTGCGATGAAATTACCGCCGCGCTGGATGTTTCTGTGCAAGCCACCATCATTGAGTTGCTGCTGGAACTGCGCCGCCGTTACCACACCGCCTATTTGTTTATCACCCATGACCTCAGCCTGATCCGCCAGATTGCCCATCGCGTGGCGGTGATGTATCGCGGCGATGTGGTCGACGTCGTGCCGGGCGATCGCATGTTGCAACAGGCGCAGCATCCCTATACCCGTGCGCTGCTTGAGGCGGTACACGTTCCTGAATCCCATCCCTCTGTGGCATGACGAGAACTTGAATGAAACCTGAAGATCTGATTTACCGTATTGATCGTGACTTTTGCTTGACATTCTTGGCAAAAATGGTGCAACACAAAAGCTACAGCGCCACTGAAGGTGAGCGTGAATTAGCCCGTTATATGGCAGCGCAGATGACCAAACTTGGACTGGAGGCTGAGCTGCAAACCGTGCCGGGTGGGCGATTCAACGCCATTGGACGTCTGCCGGGTAACGGCGGCGGCCACAGCCTCCTGTTTAACGGCCATCTGGACACCAACCCGGTGACTGAGGGTTGGACGGTGGATCCCTGGGAAGGAAAAATTGATGAGCAGTTTATCTACGGCATAGGCGTCTCTAATATGAAAGCCGGTGATGCGGCTTATTTTTGCGCGTTAAAAACGCTGATTGATGCCGGTGTAAAGCTCAAAGGTGATGTCATCCTGACTTACGTGGTGGGCGAACTGCAGGGCGGCATTGGCACGCTGGCGGCCATCGAACAAGGGGTGAGGGCAGATTACTTCATTAATGCTGAACCCACCGATTTACAGGCATTGACCATGCATGCCGGTTCGCTGATGTTTACCATCGAACTGACCGGTGATACGCGCCACCTCTCCAAACGCGAAGACGCCGTGGATGCGATTGCGGCGGCGGTAGCGCTTATTCCGCAAATTAATGCCATGACCTTTAGCGGCGCGAAAAGCGCTGAACATCTGAAGATTAACCGTGGTCATATCGGTACGGTGCATGGCGCGCTGGGCCGTGACCTGGAGGAGTGGCGTCCGCCGCAGGTGGCGGATTTTGTGCGTTTAAAAGGCTCAGCGCGTTTTGCGCCGGGGCAGACGGTGCCGGGCGTGTTAGCAGATTTGCAGGCGTTGCTGGATAAGCTGTGCGTTCGCTATCCTGGCCTGAAGGCGGAGCTGTTTGACGACGGTGCCCGGGATAAACCCACCATGCTGCCGTTTGAAGTGTCGCCAGCGTCGCCGATAGTCCAGGCGGTGAATAACGCTTGGCGGCGCGTGCGCGCAAGCCAACAGCCCACCGGCGTGATAACTCCGCCGGCTTTTTATGGAACTGACGCGGCGCATTTTTATCAGCATGCCGGGATGGAAGGCATCGTCTGCGGCCCCGGCGGCAAATACAATACCATGCCGGATGAGCGCGTGGACATCAGTGACTTCCTCGATATGGTGCGTATTTACCTGCTGGCGATCCTCGAAATTTGCCAGCCGGTTGAGGTATAACGATGCGACAGGAAGCGCTAATGCGCCTGCGTGCAGCAATGGAGCAGGCTGACGTTGAGGTGATGCTGATCGATCACGGGGAAATGCTAGCGTGGCTGACCGGGTACACGGTGTCGGAGACACTGTATCGCGCTTGCCTGGTGCCGCTCTCGGGCGAACCCTGGATGGTACTGCGACAGTTGGATGAAGTGCCGTGCCGCGCGCAGTCCCCTGGACTGGAGGTGATCAGTTATGCTGATTGGGATGATCCGTGGTTTACCGTGGCGCAAAGCCTTAAGGATCGGGGCTTTGCCCACGCGAGGCTCGGTGCGGATTATTATTCCTATGGCATGACGGTGTACAGCTGGCAGCAACTGTCGCGCCATTTGCCCGACGTAGTGTGGCGTGATCTGACCGGTATTAGCGATCGCTTGCGTAGCGTGAAATCCGCGTCCGAGCTGCAATCGCTGCGCCAGGCCGCGGTCATTGCTGATTTTGCCATGCGGCAAATCGCTGTCGAGGTGACCGCGGGTTGGCGCGTACGAGATGTCGCCGCACTGGCGGCGCGCCATTTTTTGCAGCAGGGCGCGGATACCGGCGAAACTGGGCCGATTGTTATCGCCAACGGCGACAGCGGTTTTCTACACGCAACCGGCCTTGAGCAACGGCTGCGGCGGGGCGATGTGCTGCACGCCGAGCTGATCCCAAAGGTCAATCACTACAGTGCGCGTCTGATGCGGCCATTGGTGGTGGGAGAGATAAGCGCGCACCGTCGCGAACTGGCCCAGCAGCTGCTGAGGATCCAGGATCGTCAAATCGCCGCCATGCGGCCAGGGGTGCCAGCCAACGAAGTGGATAGGCTGGCGCGTGATGCGCTGCTAAACAGCGGACTGCGCAGCGCCGTTACCAATGTCACCGGTTATGCGCTCGGGCTTTACACGCGCACGCCGCGTCCCAGCGATTTTTCTGGTGCGTTCCATCCCGGCGCGAAGTGGAAACTGGAAACCGATATGGTGTTCCATATGTATATTTCTGCGCAAGGATTAGCCTTTAGTGAAACGGTCCGCGTCACAACGAATGACGCTGAGCGGCTGACCACCTTGTCGCGCCAGCTTTTCTCGCTAGCGGACAACTGATTAACAGGATGAAGTATGAAACAGGATCTCCAGCTCACCGATTTAGCGGTAAGGTTCCCGGCACTCATGTTCGACTTGCGCTATGCCACGGCAAATAACATTGCAGGTTATGCCATTTACAGCGAGGCGAGGGCCTTACTGCATCCGGCCGCGGCAAACGTATTGCAACGGAGTATAGACATTGCCGAATTGGCGGGTTTGCGCCTACTGATACTGGATGCGTATCGCCCACAACAGGCGCAATATCACCTATGGGATGCTTGCCCGGATGAAAATTATGTCGTTCCGCCGGCGCAAGGATCGAATCACAGCCGCGGCGTAGCCATTGACCTTACGCTGGTGGATGGGGAAGGTAGGGAGCTGGACATGGGAACAGCGTTTGATGCGATGGAAAAGCAATCGCATCCTTTTCACCCTGATGTCGCGCAGGAGGCGCAGCGTCATCGTCTAATGTTGAACGCCGTTATGTTGAATGGCGGATTCGTTGGCATGCCGACCGAGTGGTGGCATTTTGAATTACCTGAAGCGGCAGAATATCCTTTACTCCCCGAGCAATTTTCTTGTGTTAGACGTAAAAATAATGTCTAAATTAATCGCTGAAAACCCCTCGATAATAGGGTGTTTATCAGCGATTAGAACTTACGCTTTGGTGATTCCATTCAGAGGCCGATGATGCGTGCGATAGGCTTGAGAAGATAGGGTCATTTGGTTTTATCGTATTCAGAGTCAACCCCAAGACATCTTCACCCGTGTTAAGATACTTTTCCTTCTCCGTCTTGCCCTCCAAAGTCTGTCTTGTTTAACCTTGCCTGCAATCGAATATCAATATGTAGCATCCCATGCGGTGGCCCCTGAATTTACTCACGGTGCTGTGAGGAAAGACATTCAGAATATTTTTGAGCCGAATACGGTCACCTCTATGTCGTCGTTCTTAGATACCGATAATGGCTTTGGGTCTGTTAACATACTGTGGCGGGTGTATGAGGCTACAAGGATGTTATTGGTCTAATATCATTGAGCACCCGCCTGTGACACTGAGCGGTCGAGCTCAAAAATAAACAAACACAACTTTATTGTGAAGAGGTAACAAAAGCGCATATCACCAAAGATATTTAATGTTTATTCATCACGGCGAGCACAATGAAATAAGTGTTTTTTGCAATTAGAGAGCAATAATTTCTTGTATTTTTTTTCGTTAGCGATGATGAAAATATTCCACAGTGTAGTCGCCATACCCGTAAAAAAATTAAGTAACACTCTATTTTAGTTACAATTGTCGAAGTCTTTCTGGTAAATAAAATCATTTAAAACAACGGGTTATTGATGGGTTTCCGCCTGATGGCATTTTAGTATAGGACGGCGCTAGGCCTTGCTTAAGCGCTTTTTTCATCAAAGCGTTATCGCGAGAAACACAACTTAAAAGTACCTTATTTCAATCAATGGAGAGCTCGGATGGATAAATGACAAAACCCTGGTTCGATGGTTATTGGTGAAGCCCTTTTTGGCCGTAATAAAAAAATTACGGACAGGACCGCTTTACTTGTTTTATTTAAACGCATACCGGGTTAACCGGTAATTATCAATTTTTTATAAAAGTCAATAACTATGCGAAAATTTGTAGGATATGTCTCAGCCTTAAGTTTAGCCACCTCATTAATTAGCTGCAATAAATGGTCGAGGAATAGTGAGATCAACGCTACCACTAACCCTAATCAACATAATCATAACGCGTCAGCTGAATCAGGGCGTCGAAAGAATAGCTCGTCTTCCTCGTTGGGTCCTCCTATGCCTCCCGCAGGAAGACCGACGCAACCTAAGGATAAAAGAGCCAACGATAACAAAGCGGCTGGCGAAGCGCGGGTACACCTGCCCTTATCGGATAGTCAAATTTCGAGTGGATCATTGGATTTACTTTATCCCTTATACGAGGACGATAGAAGTTTATTGTTTAATCAGATCGGTTTACGCCGAAGCGAGAACCGCAATGTGCTTAATCTCGGTTTCGGACAGCGGCATTTTGGCGCCGGCTGGCTGGCGGGGTATAATGCTTTCTACGATGCGCAAATATCGGGTAGGGCGCATCAACGTCTCGGATTGGGTTTCGAGTATCGTCGAGACTACCTTCATCTTGCCGTAAATGGCTACTACGGCCTTACCGGCTGGCGCGCTTCACACGCCCTAGCGGAACGCGATGAGCGCGTGGCCCCTGGCTACGATGTTCGAGCGCAAGGTTGGCTCCCTTCATTGCCGCAACTTAGCGGAAAATTGAAATTTGAACATTATTTTGGTGAGAGCGTCGCTTTTGGAAAGCATGCTTCACGTGGCCGCAATCCTTATGCGCTGACGCTAGGTATTGGCTATACGCCGGTGCCATTAATTACCTTTGGCCTTGATAACATCTTCTATCGCTATAACAAGAGTGATACCACTTTCGGGCTGTCGCTGAATTACCAACTCGGCGTTCCACTAGCCCAGCAATTAGACCCTAGCAAGCTGGCAACGAAAGGTAAAGTGGCCGATGGCCGTTACCGTTTAGTGGAGCGCAATAATCACCTCGTTATGGATTACCGTCAGGCGAACCTGCAGCCCGAGTTTGCGCTTCCCCCGACGATAGAGGGATATCCAGGCGAAACGAAACTGCTCAAATACACTTTCCGTAGCGCTTTTAAACTTAAGTCTATTCATTGGGATGACCACGCGTTACGCGCCAGGGGTGGGGATTTAAGGCAATTGGGCCAGCACGCCTATGCCATCCATTTTCCCCATTATCAGCCTGCAGGGAGTAATCAAATAATAGTTTCTGCCGTGGTGGATGATGAGCGTGGCAATACCTCAAACCGCAGTGAGATAACCGTGTCTGTCTTGCCATTACAGCAGCCTGGGCCACTGATACGCAATGACGAGGTTTCTCAGGAGCAGCCGAACAATAGCAGCCTCTCTTCTCATACCCAACACCAATCCAACGGCGGCAATTCCTCAAACCAGGAGCAGCAGACTGACAGCAGCCACACTACTACGCCGACTCATCAGGGCAGCGATAGCACCACCGAGGATCAACCCTCGTATAACGATAGCGGCGAAGAGGCTATGCCCACGCCTGAGGAGGATGTCAGCGCGCAGAGCAATAAGGCAACTCAAGGGGAACATGAAAGCATACTTACTCAAGGAGAAAAGTCCAATGATGACACGCCATCAAAACCGCTCATTTCAGTAAGCAAACCCTCAGCTGTTGGTCCTGCGGAGGATAGCAATGCATCATTAGGCCAGACTCAAAACAGGTCCAATATTTCACCTAATGAACTACCGCCACCGCCACCGCCACCGCCACCGCCACCGCCACCGCCGCCGCCGCCACCACCGCCGGCCCCTATGACACAACAGGCCCCTATGACACAACAGGCCCCTATGACACAACAGGCCCCTATGACACATCAGGCCCCAATGGCACAACAGGCCCCAATGGCACCACCGGCGTCACCTCTCGCTACGGCACTTCCGGCAACTCCAGATGTGAGTTTTGAGATGCCAGAACAAGCAAACCCGCTAAAAAACCCAGCCGATCATAGCGGTCAGAAGCGGCCTCCTGAATCGCTGGCAAATAGTCCCGCACAGGAAGGTGAAATTGAAGCCCGAGATGCCTCTCATCATGGTATGGATGAGGAGAACGGACAAAATAGACCCACCCAAGGGCGAGAGTACACTGATAACGAACCGCTAAATCCGATCCCTTCAGAAAGCCGCCAACCATTAAAAGAAGGTTCTCTGGAGGATAGCCATTCATCATTAAGCCAGCCGCAAAAGCGGTCCGACATTCCGCCTCATGAGCCGCCACCGCCGCCCCCACTACTGGCCCCAATAGCACAGCCGGTATCACCTGTAGCTACGCCACTACCAGCGCCTTCTGAACCAAATCCTGAGCTGCCAGAACAATTAAATACGCTAAAAAAAACAGAGGATCTTAGAGGTCAGAAACAGCCCCCTGAATCGCCGACAGTCGGTTCCTCTATCAGAAACGATCTAGGATCACGGCGTGCCGCGATATATGGTAGCGGAGATGAAGACGATGACAACAGATCCAACCAAGAGCGAGAGTACCATGATCACCTGCCGCTCAACCCTCTCGCTTCAGAAGGCAGCCACGCATCAGAGGCTAATTTTCCGGAGGTTCGCAATTCATCATTAAGTCAAACTCAAAACAGGCCCGATATTCTGCCTAATCAGCCACCGCCACCGCCACCGCCACCGCCACCGCCACCGCCACCGCCACCGCCACCGCCATCGCCACCGCCACCGCAGCGGGCCCCAATGGCACAAGCGAGCTCACAACCGGCTCCCCCTATAGCTGAGACACTACCGGCATCTTCTGCAATAAGTTCTAAGATGCTGCAAGAGCAAATCAATAAACTAAAGAAGCCTGGAGATCGCGCAATTTTGCAACAGTCTACAGGATCACAGAACAGCGCCTTATCAAACCCAAGTCCAAAAAATATTGCCGAAATAATCGCACGACAGGTAGAAGCAAGGGCATCCAACAGTTCAGATGAGGACGGGTCAGATGATATTATCACTGATACCGATGATGCGGAGGAGTGGGACGGTGAATCTTGAGTTAACGCTTAGGCGATATCGAACGCGATTATAAATCAGCGTATTACCCGCTGTCTGTCACTCAGCGGCATCGTCAATACCTGCGATGCCGCCTGGCACAACAGCTAAGCCCCTTTCCCTAAATTTTGATGGGTCATGCTCTCGCTACTTCTCTGGCCTGCGAGGGTAAACCACGCTAAACAGGCAAGGCGGTGGTGACGCATCGATAGAGCCGGAAACATTGTGACAAAGCGAAAAGGGTCACGCTAATGTGTGCTGTCAGCTTTAATAATAGACAGTTACTGTCGTCTGGGGCATAGGCCTCCGGCAGAAGCATGACACACCTATTATGCCCCTCTTGAGATGTGGCAGCCTAAGTATACAAATGTTAATTTCCGCCTAATAGCCGGGTTGTTTCACAGGAGTTGACAGGCGGGTAAAAAACAGTTTATGCGAAAATTAATGACAAAACCTTGCACAAAACAGGGTATAGACGTCGTTACCTTCACATTTACCCACTGCAATCACTGCGAAAATTAGCTGTTCGTCAATCACCAGGTACATCAGACGAAAACCCGAGGCCCGAAGCTCAATTTCGCAGCAGATCTTTACCCTTCGCAACTTTGCCAAGGGCGAGTGTGGGTTTTCACTACATTCTTTCAGTATATTTGAACAGCTGTTGTTCAGGGGCTTTTATCACTGAGTCATGACCCTGATACCTGCAGCAGTCAGGGTTAATGCGCCAATTACGACAACCCGTACGGAAACCGCGCCACCGGTATCGATTCCTGTTTGAGAAGTGCAAAGCTTTTCACGGAAAGAGTCGAATATGTTGTCCGTCCACCGCTAAGGCCGTGAGTTAGCAGCAATCGCTCGGCGGTGCTTAGGCTTACGCTTAGTCCCAGCGAATCATGCAGCTCGATGAAGTGTGATAATACAGGCAAAAAGCGGATTCACAGCAACGACACATCAAAAAAATATCAGTACAAACAGGGAGGCTATGAGCCGGCGATACCTCAGTCAGGTAAAGGTGAAATCGTCATATTAGTGCGATTCACCTTCACCTGAAACTTCTTTGCCTAACCGCGATGGACAAATGTCTGGAAGCCCGCGTAGTGAGCATTATTTCCCAGCGACTGTTCAATGCGCATCAGCTGGTTATACTTTTCAACCCGCTCTCCCCGGCAGGGCGCACCGGTTTTTAGATGACCGGCTCGCAAAGCCACGGTAAGATCGGCAATGAAAGTGTCCGTGGTTTCACCGCTGCGGTGCGACATGAAGGTTCCCCATCCGTATTGATGGCAGAGCGCAACCGCGTCAAGAGTTTCACTAAGCGTACCAATCTGGTTAAGCTTAATCAGTGCGGCGCTGGCAAGCTCTTCTTCAATACCCCGGCGGATGTATTTGACATTAGTGACGAACAGGTCATCTCCGACCAGTTCTGCACGGCTGCCAAGCTGCTGGTACAGATATTTCCATCCTGCCCAGTCATCCTCGGCGAGACCATCTTCCAGCAATACAATGGGAAAATCATCCATCAATCCGGCGTAGTAATCCGTCATTTCTTGTGCGCTGAGGGCACTGCCTTCACTGTGCAGATGATAACGGCCATCCCGGTAAAATTCACTGGATGCGGGATCTATACAGATGCTGATATCCTCACCGGGCCGGTATCCCGCCTTCTCTATGGCATGAACGATAAATTCCAACGGCTCCCGGTTTGACGAGACGGATGGCGCAAAGCCTCCCTCATCCCCTACGGCTGTCGACAGATTCTTTTCCAGCAAAAGCAGGCGCAGCGCCTGATATACCTCATTCCCCTGACGTACGGCCTCAGCGAGCGTCGGCGCGCCGTGGGGCGCTATCATGAATTCCTGGAAATCGGCACCCTGGCCGCGGGCGTGGACGCCACCGTTAATGATATTCATGCAGGGTACGGGTAGCAGATTTGCCTGCAAGCCGCCGAGGTAGCGCCAGAGCGACTGGCGAGTATTCTGTGCAGCCAGTCGGGCCGCTGCCAGCGATACGCCGAGAATGGCGTTGGCACCCAGTCGGCTTTTATTTTCCGTACCATCGAGCGCCAGCAGCAAGTTATCCAACTGACGCTGCTCGCGAACGTCCGTACCCTTTACTGCCCCGCATATTTCCGTGTTCACCGAGTTGACGGCATCCCGTACTCCCTTGCCCCCAAAACGTTTCTTGTCGCCGTCCCGTCTCTCCACCGCTTCGCGGGAGCCGGTGCTGGCGCCGGACGGCACCGACGCCCGGGCCATTTGGTCGTCAGAGGTAAAGGCTTCAATCTCAATGGTGGGGTTACCTCGCGAATCAAGAATTTCGCGGGCTGTCACTTTTTCCAGAACAAAGCTCATGTTTATCTCCTCTGAATCAGTGGTGGAGGTGTCTGATAAGGACGTCCACACTGAGGTGGTTTATATATTCCGCTGAACGGGAGGTAAGTGCTCCCATAAACCGATTTCTGTGGCCGGCGATGACGAGGTCAACGCCGAGCTCGGCAATGCATTTCTCCACATCCTCAAATCGCCGCAGGGTCACCAGTTCACGTGTATCCACTTTTTCAGGCGTGGAGGCGGCCAGCTCGTCGAGCAGCGCTTTAGCTTTGATGATGTCTTCCGACACCACATCGTTCATCACGCTGTCAGACACATAATTCATTACACGATAGTCTTCGCTGACGTGAGCAAGGGTTATTTTCATCTTGAGCGGCTCCGCCAGCGCAACGGCCTGCGCAAGCAGGGGAATACCATCATCCTTACCGTGAACGAGTATCAATGCATGGGTGTAGACTTTCATAAATGACTCCTGCTCAGGTGGAGTTGGGATTCCAGCCACGGCAGAAGCTGCTTCTTTCTGCTGAGCATGCCCGGTACCGAACAGGAGGCCGCGTTAGCACTCTCCCGACCGGCGAAATAAAGTGTTAAAAAATTGTGAGAAATGTCGGTTATCATCAGCACCACAAGGCCTGCACCACTTTGTTCCGCCAGACAGGTCATTGCCTGGTGCAACTCTTTCATTAAGGGTGAAACCTGGTCAGGGGAGTGAACTTCCAACTGGGCAATACGTACATCCGTACCGGCAATCACAAACGCCTTGAGGTCCCTGTTTAGCAGCTCTTCTGCAGACAGGCCGGTGATGTCTGTTTTTGCACTCAGCAGGCGGTAGGCAAAAACTTTGCGGTTCACGCCTGACAGTACGCTGAGCTCCGTGGCCGAGCGGATATCGGCCTGCGTGGTGGTAGGGGAGCGCAGGTTGACCGTGTCGCTGAGCAGTGCTCCCAATAGTAATACAGCGTGTGCGGGCGGAAGTGTTCGCCGGCTGTCATCTTCCATAATCAGCCACAGCTGCGTGGCGCTGCTCCCTACCGGTTTTATCCAGACCTCAGGAGGCATTTGCGTCACGATACCGCCCAGCCGGTGATGGTCGATTATACCGGTGATGTCGCTCTGTAGCAGGTCGACAGGTCCTTGTGCCGGTTCGCTAAAGTCGACCAGCCAGACCTGTTTGCCGTTGAGGGGGATAGTGAGTTGAGGAGGCAAATCCATGCCCGCGAATTCAAAAATAAAGCGGGTTTCTGGATTTGCGCTGCCCAGGCGCCATGCGCTAGCGGGACGCTGCTGAGAGGTAAGCCAGTATGAGGTTACCAGAGCGGTGCAGATGGCATCGCTGTCAGGATGGGTATGTCCGAAAACGTGAATCACGGCTGCGTCCTTCTAGAAGGGAAGTACGCAGGCGGAGGAGACTTCAGACAACCCGACATACCTCCTGGATTTCAAGAGTTATGACAGGCGTCATCAGCCCTGAGGGCGGTTAAGGTAAGGTGGAACGCCATCACCTTATGAAATGAGTTTAAGGTGGAAAAAAAAGAGTGCAAGCTAGCACGCAGTGATGACAGCTAAATTTTTAGGCGAAATGATTTGCTGTGTCGGCTTTCAGGCTGTTGTGCATACCGTTTTAAACGAAAACCGGTTACTCCTGAGCATCTTGTTTACCCCATCGCTGCCGAAGGGTAGGGGTTGTTGAATTGCTGACTGTGCATTTTTGCTCGCAGAAACTACCGAGGAAAGTAGTAGGGATGTTCTCCGTGTTTAGTTACAACACCCTAAAGACGTTCACGCAAATAATTATGCATGGCCGAGAGACATTGCCATCCGTAACGAAAGGAAGCTGCTAAGAGCGATGTAAAAATTAATCTGCTAAAAACGATGTAAAAATTTTATGCTGTAACCGGTAACAAACTAATCGTTTTTTGCCGCGGTGCTACTCGAAATACTTCACCGAAACGCGGGTAATGTGATTATTTCCCTCTACCAGCACCTTCATCATGGCGACAAATTGCCGCCGAGCTTCCGGCGGTAACGGGGCGAGCAATTGCAACTGGGCGTCGTGCATCTGTTGCTGGGTTTTCTCCAGTAGGCGCTTACCTTTGAGCGTGATGTTGACCACCTTTCGCCGTCTATCGCTGAAATGGGTATCCCGTGACAATAGCGCGCGTTTCTCCAGCAACTCAATGGTAGCGGCCAGGGTAGTGCGGTCAGCACCCAGCTCTACGGTCAGCGCGGTCTGATCCAGCCCCTGTTGGGTGTTAAGCACGGTGAGCAGCCCGTATTGCAACGGCGTGATTTCCCCGCTCAACACATCATTGAAAATTGCGTGATGAATCTGGTTCAGTCGGCGAATCAGGTACCCTGGTCGCTGCCAGATATTCGCCATATCCAATTCTTCGTCGGTCATCTTCCATCCTGGTGCAAAGACCGCAGGCATGCATGTTGTCGGTGCATGGCTAGCGTTTAGTCTTCTGGATAATTGCAGTATATCAAATATAAATCATCAGATATCATATAAATATCTACTATTCGTCAGTATACGGCATAGTTTTTGCCTGTCAGAGAGGGCCAGCAACATAACAAAAACCATCGCATCTTTGACAGGTAACAGCATGTTCAATACATCAGAAGAAACATTGTCAGTAGGGATTGAAGATAAGCTGCCTCGCACACAGACCCTCATGCTCGCGCTGCAGCATCTTCTCGCCCTTACCGGTATCTGGGTTTTCCCGGTGATTATCGGCTCAGCTTTGAACCTTAACAGCCAGCAGACAGGTATGATGGTGCAAGCCTGCTTTTTTACCACCGGCATTGTCACTATTTTGCAATCCGGCCGGCTGCTGCGGCTGCCGGTGGTTCAAGGTCCTACGGCGGCTTTTATGGTTGCGGTGCTAGGCTCGGCCCATTCGGTGGGGCTGGGGACGACCTTCGGTTCCATGTTCGTCGCGGCGCTTATCTTTGCCGCGCTCTCTTTGCCCCTAAAGCGCCTGGGGGTTGTCGGCCTGCTTATCCGGTTCATTTCCCCGCCCATCGTCTTCGGTTGCCTGCTGGTCATTATAGGTGCACAGCTGGCCAGCATCGGCCCTGGCGGCTGGTTTAGCACGGCAAGCGGCGGCACTGTTGGCACCAGTGCGATGGCAGCGCTGGTGACGGTATTGACCGTTATCGGCTGCATGGTCTTTGGCCGCCTAGAGGTGATAAAACGCGGGGCGTTGCTGTGGGGCATTATCGTTGGCGTGCTGGCGTTTAATATCCTGACGCCCTGGCAATTGCCGAACTTCGCCCATACGCCGTTGGTCTCGCTCCCCGGTTTCTTCGCCTTTGGCTTTGGTGTTTCGTTTCCGGTGGTGTTGTTGATGATGTTAGCGTTTTTGCAGGCTTCCGCCGAAGCCATGGGAATGTATTCGCTGCTGGCTGACTGGGGAGGGCAGACGCTGACAACTCAGCGGGTTAACCAAGGGCTGTTTACCGAATTTGTGGGCTGTGCGATCGGTGCGGCGGCAGGGGGACTTGGCACCACCTCGTATCCGGAAAACGTAGGAATTATTCGTGTCTCACGTGTAGGAAGCCGCTTTGTCACTTTAACCGCAGGAGTAATGGCTCTGGCGCTGGGGATGTTGCCACAGGTGGGGCTGCTGCTCGCCAGCTTGCCCGGCCCAGTGCTCTCTGCCGCGTCATCCATCCTGTTTGGCATTATCGCCATTAGCGGGGTCCAGATGATGGCACGCATTCATTGGGATGAACTGAATCTTGCCGTCGCCGCGCCTGCTTTTATCCTCTCTATGGGAAGCATGTACTTGCCTGCCAATGTGCTGGCGTTACTGCCGGATGCGGCCAAAGGTATTGTCGCACAGCCGATGATGATGGGTGTTATCCTGCTGATTTTATTGAATCTTATTGTCAATGTTTTTATCCGTGAGAGCCGCGTGTTGATGAGAGATGGAGCAGTAAAATGATGAAGAAAGTGACCTGGGAGATTAATCGTAAACGTACGGCGCTGATTGTAGTGGATATGCAGAGGGTTTTTTGCGTTGAGGGTGAAGGGCTGTACGTCCCGACTACGGCCAACATTATCGATAATATTGCCAGTTTGAGCGCGCTGATGCGCCAGCACGCTATGCCGGTCATATACTTACGCCATGTGGTACGTGGTGACGGCAGCGATACCGGTCGGATGCGGGATCTCTATCCGAACGTGAATGAACTATTGGGGCGTGATAATCCCTCAGTTGAAATAATCGACGCACTTTATCCGCAACCGGGCGATATCGTGGTCGATAAGCTTTTCTACAGCGGGTTTCACAATACGGATTTGGACGCTATTTTGCGGATGAAAGATATCGATACCCTAATAGTGTGCGGTACGGTAACCAATGTTTGTTGCGAAACTACCCTCCGTGACGGCGTACATCGGGAATACAAAATGATTGCGTTGAGTGATGCTAATGCCGCCATGCCTTATCCGGATATGGGGTTTGGCGCAGTCAGCGCTGCGGACGTACAGCGTATTTCGTTAAGTGCGATGGCCTATGAATTTGCCGAAGTCACCACGACGGCGGATATCATGAGCCGTATTGAGTAATCCTATTCATCGGGACGCAGGCACAAGGCGCGTGGCTGTGACAAATAAGCGATGGTAGCATCTTACGTCACGATTGAGCTTTAGGGGTGGCTAAGGCTCAATAGAGCGTAAACTTGCGCTAACGAGCAGGGCGGCAACTGTGTTAATTCGTGATAGAAAGCAGACCCTCATCGGCGACTAACGTGTTAAATCGCCACGGATTTAACATACATCTCATAATCATTTATGGACTGCCCTTATGTCAGTAAATGATCCTGCCGTATATTGGAGTGTCCCAATGAGTGCCGACCACTTCGATATGTGTAGAAATAAAAGTGTATGCGGGTAAATCCCTTAGTTTAGAAAATTTTTTTGTATTCATTAGAATTCAGAAATCATATTCGGCAAATAGAAGTAAATCGAATTGATAGTAGATATGAAATAAATATTTGCAAATCTATGATACTTTGGTAATTTATATATGTTCACAATAACCTAATAAATAATATTTAAAATAATAATTTTATTAGTAATCTCTGCCAATTTCTTAATTTACAATATGACAAAAGTGTGCGACGACGTTAATATAATACTTGCCCTTTCAATTAAGTTAGCGCTGTTTATTCAATATTTAAAATAAATATGTATTATTTGCGCGCAAGTCAGTCATAACTATCTGTCATCTTAATAAACTTAACGAAGTAATTGGAATATAACTAATGAATGATAAAGTTAAACTACCTTTCCTATGCGCCGTTCTACTATTTCCTTTATTCGCTTCTGCGGAGAATCATAGCATATCTGTTGGTTATATGTGGAGTAACATCGGCTTAGGGAGTGGTAATGAACCCAATGGGAATGAACAAGACATCATTGAGCGTAATTTGCCTAAGTTAAACGGATTCAATATCAAATATCGGTATGAATGGGATTCTCCCCTTAGCCTGATTGGTTCGCTTAGTTATAGTACGGGTTCTTCATCTATACCGATTAATGGGCAGGTTAATCATTTAGAAACAGGGCCTTCAAATCCACACAAAATAAATGTAGATTATTCTGTCAAGAAGTTTTCACTTTTAACAGGGCCGGCTTATCGAGTGAATGATTATATATCCTTCTATGGCTTGGCGGGAATTAGCCATTATAAAGGTGATATTGATATTAAATCATCAATAAGCGCTGGAAATAGTTCCTTGGATAAGAACGTAAACCTCAACCAAAGCGGCACTGGGCTCGCATATTCAGTGGGGGTGCAAATCAATCCGATGCCGAATCTTGTTGTTGATTTGAGTTATGAGGGTAGCCGTAATAAAATTGAAACTAAAGGCGAGGTTCCTATCTTTGGTGATGTTAAACAATCAAACGCCGGAAATACTAATGGTTTTGTTGTAGGCATCGGCTACCGTTTTTGATGACGTATGATCAGTATAGCTATCTAAATTAATAGCAATAGTCAATGATTCCGGCGACTCTTTACTTAGGAATTCATTATATTCGCTAGTAAGAGAGCAAATTCAATGACTCAAGATGAAAGCGTGAAAGGCTAAGAAATGCATACCATGAATGATGGTTGGGATCATTTTAATTATACATGCATGGTTCATAATATTCAATAAAATTACTTTTATTGATATCATTATTGGAAATTTTACGTTTTCATCATTATTGTCAGTTGTCTGTTTTTGCTAAAGCAGGAGCGTATTTCCCAAAAAAAGTAAGGCGGCGATGATATGAAGATATAAGTATAGCATCATAGGATAACATCTCGGTCTGGCCAGAATCGAAATATTATAATAAAACCAACTTAGTAAAGGAAGAATTCCAATATTTACTCATCAGCTGTTGTCACACGCGGCTCTGCATTTTTAGTAATATGAGAATTCTAAACATTAGAGTATCGCTAGTTACAATCTATATAAGAACTAGTTTGGAAAAAAACCGCCTGGATGATAATGCTGCAGCCTAGGACGCCCATCACAAGGCCGCTTAGTGTTATAAAAACACCATTATAGTATTTTGCAAGAGGGCAAATAGCTCATGAGAGAAAACCTTTTCAGCATCTTCTTGATACTATAATGAACTAGATGTTTTTTTCTGCCATACCTTTTTGGAAATGATTTTCACAATGCTGAAATGTAGGTTTCTGCACTTGCCGAACGAATCATCCTCTACAACAGCGGATGCTGGCGCTTCAAGCGTCTGACGGGAGGAGGGGGCACATGATGCCAGAAGGTGTCCGCTTGATAGTTGTCAATAATGAAAAGGGTTTAAGTAAAGGGTGTGCGCGAATGACGCGAACATTATCCTGACGGCATTAGCGATTAATCGCCGTTTCTGGGCTCATCATGCATGCGGCAATACCATGCTGACGTGCTAATTTACGTTACATGATATTCAGCTAAGGCAGTTTATCGGTACGCATACAAAATGTGACGCGATTGGCGCTGCGCCGGATTGATTTCATCCCGGAGCGGCAGGTCTGCCTTGTTTCTGGCGTCGTTAGTGAGAAAGTGAGTATTTCTCTCTTCTGCACGCTCACCCAGGGCAGGCTGCGCCTGCCGGTGAGGCGAGTCGCCGCGCCGATGGCTCTGTATCTCGTGTTAAGCTTTATTTATTGCCACCGGGGCAGGCTGTTATATGCGGTTATTCTCTATTTTATCATTATTGGAGTTTATGATGTTAACGTGGGATATCGTTGAATTGTCGAGCGAATAACAAGAGCAGGTGGCTGTCGACCTGGCGGCGGTCGGCGTCGCCTATAAAGAGCGGACGATGCTGCCGGTATTGGCGTAAGCCGTGGCAAGGCAACAGCCTGAGCATTTCAGGGCCTATTTTGCGGCGCGTTTGGCTCATTATCGGCAGCGAAGTCAGCAGCTGCCCGATGCAAATGATGCACGTTACACGGAATTGGAAGAATCAGGTAAAAAGGGTAATGTGATGCCCCATTTGGTAAATGTATTTTAATTATTTTTGCGAGGTTGTCCGCTGAGGTCTGTCGTTTCATTTCTCGCAGGGCCACCAGACGAGCTGGTCGACTCTGGTTTGTACCCACCACGCTGTCTCTCCCCAACGGGTGCTCGCCCCCTGACGCGAGGCTAGTTTAAATATAAACCTGATAAGGCGTTGTCTGGCTGTCTTCTGGTTAGACCCGCGTAAGGGATTAAACAGGCAGATTATATTTGCGGATGAGTCGATGATGTATTTCCTTAAATTAATTTATTGTATTACTTCTGGGTGTGAGTGGACTTTTTCAATATTTTATATTATTTTTTTTAAAACAATCAAAGTGATTGAATTTAGTTTTCGCATGAAGCATTCAGTTTCACAACCATTCGCATTTAAACTAATAAAGTAGGAGTCTGTTAAGTTGATAAGCAAACTATATTTTGATTGTTTCAAGGGTTTCAGGTATGGTACGTTGGGACGGATAAAGTACTTTTCCTATAGTGTGCTTGTTCTGATCATACACTTATATTTAGCAAATTATCTCTCCAAGATCGTTGAAGATTTCTCGTTAATAGGCAACGTTAAGTTTGTTATTATCTCTATTGCAATACTTTTCTGTATTTATGTCACTATTCTTCTTACTGTAAAAAGAATGAGGGACTTGGAGATAAGATACCCAATAGCTATAGCTATAACGACTTTTTTTCTAAATATTCTATTCTTTGATATATGTAAAAATGACCTGTCAAACGACGCGCCTGATGGCATGGATTTATTGGTCGGACTCATTCGTGGAATTCTATTAATCTTTGCTCTTTACGTTATTTTCGGGAAAAAGGTCAACCTCAATCTAGCTTAGGACAGTTCGAGGTCAAAAATAGGGGTGAGTTAATCATAATCTAAGCAATTAAAGTAAATAATTGATTGATTTAGAATATGAAGGTTCCACGTCGTTTTGTTGTCGGCAGAAGTTACGCTTGATTTATGATAGAGTCTGTCCGTTCCAGCAACGCAGCGACGACGCATATGAAGAAAAAAAACAGTACGCCTACCCCACATGACTCCACGTTCAGGCAGTTTCTGACCCAACCGGCCATTGCCCGTGACTTTATGGAAATCCATTTGCCCGCAGAACTGAGGGCTATATGTGACCTGAACACGCTTAAGCTAGAATCTGGGAGTTTTGTCGAGGAAGATCTACGTCAGTATTTCAGCGACGTGCTGTACAGTTTGAAGACCACCGCCGGTGATGCCTACGTCCATGTGCTTATTGAGCATCAGTCGACACCGGATAAACACATGGCGTTCAGGTTGCTACGCTATGCGGTGGCGGCGATGCAACGTCATCTGGAAGCGGGGAACAAAACGCTACCGTTGGTTATCCCGATACTGTTTTATACTGGCCGGCGCAGCCCGTATCCCTATTCCACCAACTGGCTGCGGGAGTTTGACGACCCTGACCTGGCTGGTAAACTCTATAGCGGCGATTTTCCGCTGGTTGACGTGACGGTCATCCCAGATGATGAAATAATGACTCACCGGAGCATGGCGGCGCTGACTCTGCTGCAGAAGCATATTCACCAGCGCGATTTGGCGGAGCTGACCGACAAACTGGCGACGTTGCTGATGGAAGACTGGCTGGCTTCGCCCCAGGTGATTTCGCTGGTATACTATCTATTGCAGGCCGGCGAATCCTCCGATGCCGAAGCCTTTGTACGCGACCTGGCACAGCGAGTGCCGCAACACGGGGATCAACTGATGACCATCGCACAACAGCTCGAACAGAAAGGGCTCGAGAAAGGGCTTGAGAAAGGGCTTGAGAAAGGGCGGGCTGAGGGTATCCAACTTGGTGAACAACGTGGTGAACAACGCGGTATTGAGAAAGGTGAGCGTGAAGCTACCTTAAAAATTGCCCGTACTATGATACAGCGCGGCATTGATCGCGCGACAGTCATGGAAATGACAGGTTTGTCCGACAATGACCTGCAACAACTGCGTCATTGAACCATGCTTCCTCAGCATCGAAATTTGGCACGCATCGAGCAACTGTATTTTATGCCGAATGCCGGTCAGCGCTCACGCGGCGCAGACCGGCAGTTCGTGTTCCGCTAACCTCATTCTAATTGTAGTGAATGGCTGTTAAGTCTATTCACCGTTATCATAAAAATTATACCTACGGTGGTCCTGCACCGCCGCCCGCGCAGATTATCCGGTCTTTTATTAAGATGAAGTGGATATTTACCTCAATCCAAAAATCGATGCAGACTGGCAACAGCGCGGGCAGCAAATACGCTGGTAGCACGGGGCAAAATGAAAAATATCATCTGGCAGGAGCGCTGCACAACGGAACGGGCAAAGTCAGTTACGCTGGCGGCAACAGCAAAAATTCGGTGCTGTTTATCAACCTGCTGTAGCTACTGGAGGCGGGTTATCGCCGGACAAAAACGAACATGCTGATTGTCGATAACGACATCATCCACAAAAGCCGCGAAACTCAGCGCTGGCTGAAATCAAACCCGAAGTTCAGGGCCATTTATCAGCCTGTTTACTCACCGTCGGTGACCCAGGGTGAGCGGTTATGGCAGGCGCTGCCCTACATTGTAACCCGTGACTACCATTGCCGTTCAATGTGGCAGTTGCTGAGCAGGGTTCCTCGTTTTATGGAAGCCGTCAGTTCGTTCCCTGGCCTTATAAAAGTGTAGCGGTATTAGGCGCGGCTATAAACAGTGATGCTTGAGACTCTTTAAGTTAGTCTTTCTTTTACAGCAGTATTCAGAGGAAATAGGGATGTTCAAGCCGATCAGGCTGCCATAGTATACCGCCCTCAAGGCCGTCAATAGCACGGGTTTTCACTATTCCATATTTATTACAAAGATCTGTAAGAGGTTTTCCTTCAGAAAGTTCTTTTCTCATTGGCCCTGCATTTATAGCTATTATTTCCAAAAATCGACGAGCGCTTGATTTTATCACCAGATCTTTACAAACACTGTCACAGGATTCTCCATCTTTAACTCTTTTTTTTCCAGGGCCGAAGATTGAATAAACTTCCAACCTTTTACCATCATCACGGCTTAAGCCATGATCATTTGCGACCTTATCACAGGGTTGACCGTGCTCAACTCGGATAATAGCTATTTGTGATGCCATTACGGGATTATTTTCAACAGTTACCTTAATAAGCTTATTATAGAGTTGTTTTTTGATTTTCTTTCTTACAGCTGGAGCCAAGGCATTTTTATCCTCAAAGAAGGATACGACAGCGTTCACATTTACGTTATCAGATGATTGTAGTTTATTGAATATGATTGTAGATATTACTTTGGCCGACATTGACTGCAATGATAGTTTATTGCTATCCGTCATTATATTTCTCACCGTAATTATTTCTCTTATAATGTCATTATTATTACAACATTCGCCAGTTGTCGGAAGGGTGACGCAGCCATTGCTCTTACCTAAGAAAAAAGGATGAATGGGTATGATCATTTTTTTCATGCCTATTTTTATTTATCTTTGATATGCTCCCCGCTTTAAAAGACAAGGAGAATGTTAGTCTTTTTGGAAAAACATGAGAAAAACGTCACGTACGGGGATGCCCATTTTCAATTGCAATTGCTATGAGTTTTAGAATAATATCTTTTTCTCGTATTCCTTGTTCTTCTGCAAGGACTTGAAAGCTTTCGCCGTTTTTAATGCGCTCTCTAAATTTTCCGCAAATTGCTGCCATTTCAAGTGTTTCTCGTTCTTTTTTGGTGATGTTGCTCAAATTGTATTCCGTCATGATGTCATTAATATTTTTTCCATCGCTAGCCATTTTCAATAATGTTTTGTTTTTAGACATCAGCATTGATGCTTTCTTATAAAGACTATGCTCGTTAATTACTCGTTCATTTCTATCGTTACGTTTGTAATAGTCCGAATAAAATCCGTGACCCTCCATCATAGTAGAAATATGCCATGGATGTTTTCCTTCAGCAGAGCAAAAGGCTAGATATTTTGCAAAATCTAAACTTTCTTCTTTTTTAAACTCTATCAACGCGAGGCATAGAGCATCAATTAATTCTTTTTCTACTTTTTCATTTAAAGAGAGAGATTCTGTTAAGTTTCTTACTTCTGTTATCTTTGAGAAGATGTCATTATTTGATAAAGATTCTGAAGAAAATGAAGTAAGTGATGGAACAGTGTTTCTTACATTGATTGGTTTTATTAATATGTCGCTATCCATAACCTTTCTAATAAAACCATCATTTTTTCTTATGAAACCATCAATGTCTATATTATTATTTAATTGCTGCATACGGCATTCAATCATAGCTGATATTACTCCTAAGAAATTTTTTTATTTTTATAGCGCCTAATTTATAGCATTGTCAATTTAAAATTTTCAATATCTAGGGCTTGTCATCAAATGCTTGGGTAAGCGTGTATGATTGCCTACTTTAGCCCAGTTAATCATCCCAGATAAAATAGAGGTTGTACTTTAAAAGTTTAGGTCTCTATAACAATGACTAAACGATACGCAAGCGCAGTGCGCTGTCATCGGCAGCAACTGAACGATATCTAAACTAACTGCTGCTGAGCCGTAGCGCAAAACAGGATTGTCTTTCGGTGGCGCCATATCGGGCTTGTAAATCCCTGACCCATTCGCGCAGGCGTACCAGCGTCAGCTCTTTTTGCCAGCACGTCCGGCAGCATCGCCTTGTCGAGGCTGAGATCGGCAACCAGCCTTTTCAGTTGCAGATTCTCCATTTTTTTTCGCCGCTTGAGGAGGTGAAAGCGCCGGATGAGGAAAACGATTGGTGAACTTTTCATTTTAAAATTCAAATTTATCCTAATTTTATTATATGTCATGCAACTAAATTCTGAATCGTAGTTTATTGATGATTTAAAAAACCATTGAATAAAAATATTAACTTCAGGTATAACAGAGGTAGAAAAAGAAGTATTGATTAACAAAGAAACCATTACTCTTGAGGTATATATGAGCGGAATAACAACATCGGCATCTACACTAAATTCAAATGTTTACACAACAAGTAGATGCGATAAAAAAGACACAAAACTTTCAACTTCGACTCCTTTAAAATTCTCTGGCCCCTTTTCTGGTGTTAAAAACACACCAACTCAACAATCATCAAATCCATCTACATCTTCTTCCAGTCTGCAATCTAACAGCAAAGAAAAGACTAAAAAATATTCAAGTTTAAATGAAGCCATGAGAAAAGATAAAGGCGTAAAAACAGAAAGAAAAGGTCATATCACTACTACAACAATACCTGGTGGATTTGCAATAGCACACAGTAAAAATTCAAAATCATCTGTCTTATTTTCAAAAGAGAAAAGCATACCAAGTCAATATCTATCTAGTAAATTAACAGTAAAGTCAACAACAGAACCCTACACCGTTTCATTTAGTGGACCCTCTGGTAGCAAAGAAAAGGCTAGGGGATATACAAGTCTTAAAGAGGCAGCTAAAAAAGAAGAAGGCGTGAAGATTGAAAAGAAGGGAGGGAAGACAAAAGTGACAATATCTGGAGCTTCTGGATTCCACTTAGGAACAACAACAACACATAAGTTCACACCAAACGAAAAAACAAGATAATGAATCGATTTGGCCTGCTGAATTCAAGAAACCTTATTGAAATGATTAATTAGGTCAAAAGTCTACTATTTTGGTTAGATTTAACGTAACGCCAGACAGGGATGCCATCAAACAGTGTTGAACAAGTAATAAGTTATAATATATCTTTGTTACTATATCTTTCTTGATGTTTTTTTAAAAAACCAATCTTGTTTAGTTACTCAACAGCACTCTCTTGCCGAAATGCATTAAACGTAAAGGCGATGGCCATTATCTTTAAGGAAAAGGCATTGGGATAGGCATTCGGAGATGAAAGTAGAACCAAGGTAGACCGACAAATCCGCTGATGGCTCGCTGGAAGGGCAATGTGACAGGTGTAATGAAGCTGTTTAATCGTTGCGGCTGGCAGGTAAATGATGAGTGTGATGCCTCCCCGCCCCGGCAGTATTCGCTGATGCCCGGGCAGGGTGGTCAGGAAAGGATTAGTGCCGGATCTGCGCCAGGTCGTTTTCAGTCAGACCGGTCATTTTCATGACCGTGTTGCGGTCAAGACCGTTCTGCAGCATGGTGCGGGCAACTTCAAGTTTTCCTTCATTTCGACCTTCCTGCCGACCTTCCTGCCGACCTTCCTGCCGACCAAGCTGGATACCCTTCTCGATGCCCTTTTGTTCAAGCTGTTGTGCGATGGTCATCAGTTCATCCTCATGTTGTGGCACACGCTGTGCCAGTTCACGTACAAAGGCCTCTGCGTCTGAAGATTCGCCTGCCTGTACGAGGTAGTTTATCAGTGAAGTCAGTTGTTGTCCCGTCATGTGTTCTGTCAGCAGCAGGGTGGCGAGATTGTCCATTAGATCGGCCAAATCCCTGCGGTGAATATGTTTCTGCAGCAGCGTTAGTGCTGCCATGCTGCGGTGCTCCATGATCTCTTCGTCAGGTATCACCGTAACATCGACCAGAGGGAAATTACCGTTGTAGAGCTTTCCGGCCAATACGGGATCGTTGAATTCGTCCAGCCAGCGGGTCGAATAGGGGTAGGGACTGCGCTTTCCCGTATAGAACAACACGGGTATGACCAGGGGCAACTTTTTATGTCCTGCGTCCAGGTGACGTTGCATGGCGGCAACCGCGTAACGAAGAAGTCGGAAAGCCATGTGTTTGTCAGGTGTGGACTGGTGCTCGATGAGTACGTGGATATATCCCTCATCACCGGTTGTGGTTCTCAGACTGTAGAGCACGTCGCTGAAATAGGGGCGTAGGCTATCCTCGACAAAGCTCCCTGATTCCAGTTTGAGGGTACTGAAGTCGCAAACAACCTGCAGTTCAGCCGGCAGATGCAACTGCATGAAATCCCTTGCGGTATCGGGATGCGTCAGAAACTGTTTAAATGCCAGGTCATGTGGGGTCGGTGTGCCATTCGCTCCGCCCTTTGCTTTTCTGTCAGCCATGCCTTTCTCCATGTCCTTATTTTTATCCGGATTGTACCGGATCGCCAGCCTGTCAGCCCGGCGTTTATGGCATCTGGCCACTGATATTTAATGATATCCGGATAAATTTCGTCAATCTTTACGTATCAATTTCCGGTTGAGGGTGACCGTTCCAGTTGATGGTAGTGCTCTATCTTCTCCTGTAATGCGCTGGCAGCCAGGCGCATCTTTTCAATCTCTGAAAGAACACCTACCAGATGTTCTTCCAGCATCTGGCGCCGGTCCGGTACCGTACAGTCACCCGCGCCCCGTAGCTTGGCAAAAACCAGCATTTTATGGATGGGCATTTTCGTCGTTCTGAGACGCAGCAAAAACGCTATCCAGGCCAGGTCTGCCGCTGAATAACGCCGTTGCCCTCCTGATGCACGGGAGACAGGCGCGATTAACCCAATTCGTTCGTAATAGCGAAGGGTGTAAGCTGTCAGACCCGTGCGGCAGGAGACTTCCTCAATAGTCAGATTGGATTCCATAGAGTAATCCTGGAACGGTGTATATTATCGGTCAGTCACTTTATGCCCGAATGAATTGCCGGGCAAGAAACGCGGCGTCACGGATTTATCCCCGCATCAGACCGATACGAGGATAAACCGGTCTCATGAATGGTTTTTTTCCAACGCTGTGGCCGGCATTTTTATATCGCGTTTTTCAAAAACCTCTCTGGCTGCGCTGATGCCGTTCAGGGCGCTTGGAAAGCCGGAGTAAACCGCCATCTGAGAAATTATTGCCACGATTTCGGCAGGTCCGCAGCCGACGTTCAGAGCCCCTTCTATATGCACTTTAAGTTGAGGCTGTGCGTTGCCGAGTGCAGTGAGTCCGGAGATAGTGGCAAGTTCCCGGGTGCAGAGTGAAACCTGAGTATCAGAGAAAACATCTCCGTAGGCGAAATCAATAATCCAGTTCCCCAGTTCTGGAGAAATATCTTTTAGGGAATCAATAACCTTCTTTCCTGTCGGTCCGGTTATTTTTTCAAGCGTTTCTTCACCCCGCGCACGTCTTTCATCAGCCTCAACCGCATACGAAGAAGCAGCGGCCATGGCTCCCACCAGTAAAACACCGGGAGAGATCAACGACTTTATCATTTTCATTACACGTCTCCTGTTAATTCCCGTTCATTTGTCTGAGGCAGACATAGTTAAGCCTCACAAACAGGCTACTTGTTTGAGTGCGCTCTAAGTCAAGAGGAGACCGGGACATATTTAGGGATAACCAGAAGGCCGCGAACAGTGCATTAAGCCACTCCTCGAAGCTGTAACCCTTTGTGATGGTATATCCGGCTATAACAGGTTCAGGGTTATCCACAGAAACGGTGCAAAACCCTGTGAGTTGATGTCTGGTATATCACCGCCTACTGCTACATTTATGAATTGGCCTGTCTACAATGTAGCCAATGTTGCAGATCTTGAGCATTATACTTACGTTCAACCTGAGATCGCCAAAATCCCACTTAAATTAAGAGGCTATTTATAAAAGGTTTTTTTACTGTCTATTAACTGTAGATGCTGTAATGTATCATTAATTGCATTCAGTAAACCTAACTCTCTTTTATCTAGGTCTCCGTTCAATGCGCTACGTAACGCAATGAAAAAATCAACTTTCCCTGATGATACCTCGTCTAACTTATTGCCTTTATCGATAATTCTTTGCGCTGCAGTATTAATCTGTCTTTCTATAAATTCTTTCAATGTTTCATTTGTCATATGTTAGTCTCCGAGTTAGTTGTAAACCTAAAGCACTGCAAATTTAGCATAGAAAAATGTAGATAACCATCAGCACAGGTTTTGGATATTAAAATGAATTACCCTACATTGTACATATATTAAGACATTCCAGCAGTGTATTCCTGCCATATGTCCGTAGTTGCCTTTTCAAAACGAACTAAACCATTACTTATTTGTAACTTAATAAGGTTGTGTTACAGCTACTATTATTGGAGGAAATTTTTAAGGCCAAGGGCTGATCGCATGTAATACAGAGTTTTCACTCCTTAGTCCATGACTATTTAACATAATGCACATTATGCGTACTGAAGCTGAAGGTCCAAAGTAGATACTAGCATGTTGTAATGAGATAAAGATGTCACTTAAATACGGCGCGTACCCTCTTTTTCTCGAAGATCTTTGCCAATGCTGGTAACCATGCCGAACAAAGCGCTGCACCGCATTCCCGTCATTCACGCAGTCATCAATAATTCTCTTCGCCTTCGTGATGCGGCCTTGCAGCTTGCACTTAGCGAGCCCTCAGGTTAAGCGGCTATTGAACCGCTATCGCAAGTCTGGTGCCGCCGGTCTCGCTGACGCACCCCGCGGCACTACGGCTACCCATCGTATTGATGAGCTCTGCATCATCCCATATTAATGCTGCTACGTGAAAATTTATGCACATCATCATTGAAGAGTATAAAGCAACAAGCGTAAGGGAAGCCGGGATTTATAGTATTTCAGCCGCTGGTCAAGGCGTAGAGGCTTAGCGGAGAAACACTATACTTCTGTGAGACCGCCACCTTCCGTACCGTTTACCTTATTCTATCGTGATAGTGAGTGTCAGAGGAACGGAATATGCCCCAGGAGCAATTTTATCAATGACTTCCGGCGTAACACCTAATGTAATACTCGACTCGTTAGCATCAGGTATGTAAATATCACCGCCAGAAACAGACATATCGATCTTATTCCCATCATTATCTAGACAAAATAGCATACCTGCACTCGTTGCCGGACAACCGTTCGCTATAATGGGCGTTGTCAGCGCTATTTTTGCCGTTCCGCCGCCGCAATTAGAATTAACAGTGAACGTTTTTCTAAAATCATTCGCGGCGCGGCCTGGGCGCAAATCACTTGCGGGGATACTGCCTAAGTTCACCTCGGAGGGTACACTAATGGTACATGCTTGTTTAGCTGGGAAGGTGCCATTAATATACACATATTCCAGATAAGTAGGTTCGGACCCCTCGGCTAACATTGCAAGAATGTAATTATTTAATTCAATAGGTTGGCCGCTATTGTTCACAAGGGTAAAACGACACCCGTTCACACGGGTAACGGAGCCTATCTGTTCAGGAGATTTAGTCCCCAGGTTCCATGCATCGGCAATATTGCCCATTGCTGGCGTCGTATCACACTGAGCCGAAAAACTCACGCCGGGTATAGGTACTATTGGTAACGTGTCACCACCTGCAGTAAAAAGGTAAAATTGAAATTCTTTTTCGGCAGAAAAACTAAAGGGCACCACCGCGTCTATGCGGCTGTCGATTGGCGTGATAATGAACGCGCTTACCCATCCTGAATAGCCTGCAAGGAAGCCAACAATAAAAATTAACCAAACCTTAATTTTCATGATAATCCTCAGATTGCCCACAGCAAGGCAAAAGTCTTAATTATGCCGTCATGGTGGTAACACGAGTTCCCAACAACTACCCCCGGTTGTGGAAACACCCAGAGTCAAACGGCTGCATCAAGGGATAATAGCGCTCCGCATAGGTGCGAAGATTGTGATGTCGGCGATAACTGTATTGAATGCTTGGTTTTTGCCTAACACGGTGCCGCCGTAGATAGCCACCAATAAGTTTCTACGGCACGTTAACGTTGATGATGAAACGGCAGGTCCCGGTAAAGCTATTTTTTCGGAACTGCCCCAGAGCTACGGCCTGCCCTTCACTCTCAACAGCTATGCACTAGGCGCATCTACGATAGTTCCAGTAAAACTAATATTTCCGCCGTTAACAGTAATAGACGCGGCAGGTATTGGATCTGTATCGTCTGCTATTGCCTCTTGTGGCCTTTGATATAGCAAAAATGAAAAAGCCAACGACAATAGTGGGTAAAGACGTTTATCAATCAATAATACCCACTAATACATTATTGAAGTTGATATAATATTTTCTCATTTTATTTTTGTTGATTTATATCACTTGATATCGATTTCTAAAAATAGGTTTTGCAAGTCGAAATCAGCCAATTAATAGTATCTGCCTATTGAATAATTTTACTTGTCGCTGCATTTGATCATTTTATTTAACATCATACTTGTAAAGCTATAGCCGTCAAAGAAATTTATTCCTGCAAAAAGGATGATTATGTCGCTAAAGATAACATTCTCTTTACAATCAAAATACACAAAATACAATGCTGGAAAATGTCGTTTAGATAAAACCTTGAGATTGTTTAACGTGTGTTTAAGACAGGCTGTTAAAGAAAAGAGGTGATAATCACTTGAAGGTACAGATAATAGCTAAGGTGGTTTGCGGTATGACCGCTACTCTTTGATAGAAGGCTGAATATTTAACAGCAGCCTCAACGCAGACAGCAATAGCAACATTGAGTTGTCCCCGTAGGATTAGCCCGTTTATACAGACAGATTACTCAAAGCGTAGCTGTTAGTGAGCATGAGCCTAACAAGCTAAATCTTATTCCCATAATAATTAAGTTGTGGCAAACCCTCTTATACTACAGCCAACGCTTTGCCAAAGCGGACAACTAACAGAAGAGCCTCCCTTATTGGATCAGCAAATAGGCGGCAGGACTGGATGGATTTTCGCCTAGCAACAGCTCTGAACGGTGCGTAATCACTGACATTCATGACAATAAAACTTCTTACCGCATAGACCCAATGGTGGAAACCACGCAAAGCGCCAGCGAGAATAGTATGGCTTATGACCGTCCTAATGGCACGACGTTCTTCAAATACGACTGGCTAAACGGGTTTACGATAAGACGGCTTTCGTTGCCCAAGGTGCTTTGCCTAACCGTCAAGCGCTTTTATTAAATTAAACCACCCAAGATTCAATAGGATAAGCGATAACGCCATGGCAAACCTATGCCACGCATCTGCATAGGCTATACCTATGCAATCAATCCTAAAGGGCCTATACTTTGCCTATGCTTAAAGGCACGCTTTATAGTAGAGGTAACCAAAATATGAGAATTGTTTCCGTGTTTAAAAATGGCAATAACCGGGCTATTCGGCTTCCCCGAGATTTGGATTTTGCAGGCGTCAATGAGCTGGAGATCCTCCGCGACGGCGATATGCTTATCCTTCGGCCAGTAAAACCCACCTGGGGATCGTTCTTGCAGCAGGAGAAAGCTGACGCAACCTTTTTGGCCGAACGAGAGGACGTGATAAGCGATGAGGGGAGATTTGATTTTTGACTAAGACGTTTATGTTGGACACCAATATTTGCTCCTTTATCATGCGCGAGCTGCCGGTCGGGGTGATCACTCGTCTGGAACAAGCGGTACTCCGCCGTCAGCGAGTTGTGGTATCGGCCATCACCTATGCCGAGATGCGCTTTGGCGCCGTGGGTAAAAAAGCCTCGCCGCGTCATGCGCTGCTGGTTGAGTCGTTCTGCCAGCGGCTGGATGCGGTACTGGCTTGGGACCGGGCCGCGGTGGATGCCACTACCAACATTAAAATCACGCTGGCGGCGACCGGTACGCCGATCGGAAATAACGACGCGGCAATTGCCGGCCACGCGATTGCGGCCGGTGCCGTGCTAGTGACAAATAATACCAGGGAGTTTGAGCGGGTACCGGGGCTGATTATTGAGGATTGGGGTCTATAAATATAACGCAAGGCCGCGGCGCTGCGGGTTATAAGGAAAAGCAGCAGCAAAAGTAAATGCCTCTGGTGTTAAAGATCATTCACGCCGATACATGAGCCAAGCTGCCGCACAAGCTTTGTCGCCGCACCTTTATGAGATCTTTCATTGCTCATGACGTATTGCATGTTTTCCATATCCAGCAACTGATTTTTGATGAGAACAACTCTCCTGAGCCCTACGCACTCTTTATGGCCATTTAGCGATATCTTTCTGCTAGCGACCGAAACAAGTTTAGTGGTGTAATTTTCAATTGATTCAAGATAATTCGTTAATTTTATAATTGCTGTTTTGTTTGTAGAGTTACGACTGATATACAGATAGGGATAATTCGCATTCCACTCTTTAGACAGCGTTGGAACAAAATAAATGGTTTCCATGATATCCTCTTTTATTAAACGCTATATAATCTAGCAAAACCTTAAAAATATAGATTTCTAAATTAGCTTATGCTCACTTCACCGCAAGTAAATTAAGCGTTTATCCTCGCCAGCGCGGCTTCAAGATCGTTCAAATCTGTTCAATATTAGCGCTGCGGACTCAGTTTTTTGGCAATATTCAAACCAGTATTACCCAACATTAATGAACCAATGGGGCCTGATGGGGCAGCGCCTGTATCAACTATTTGCTCCCCTCTTTGTCGAAAGCTATAGGTAGACTGGTTTGAAAATGACCTTCCGATAATATGCCTGTTTTGACCATTCATTATTCAGCGGCAATGCCCCGTCGGCGCATTTATTCTAGGGCTAATTAGCGGTTGCGCTTATCAAAATTGTCTACGTTGAGGAAAATGTAGTCTATGATTATTCTTCGTGGACTCCTTAAAAGCGAGACATTACGCCTGCGCTTTGACCTTGTAGTTCAAAGGGTACGGCAACGTTTGACGCGTATCGCGACGAAAAGCCCTTACGGGTCCCAATGATGTCTACAATTTCAACTTTTGGAGCTGAAATGAGCAAAATCGACCACAGCGCGCTGTCGTCCATTGTCTAATTTTAGGTTAAACGAGGCCATTGAATGGAATCCAGATCATTCTCTAAAAGTTGGGGAGCTGAATATGTGGCCGAGGGCCAAGTTCGCTTTCGTCTCTGGGCGAGCGGCCAAGACAGCGTCGCGCTCAGGCTTTCTGGCGAAGACACGGCGATGACCCCTTGCGGCGCCGGCTGGTTTGAAGCGTTGGCAAGTGATGTTGCCCCTGGCGCGGAGTATCACTTTGTCCTCGCCGATGGCACAGCGGTGCCGGACCCCGCCTCTCGCGCTCAAAAGGCGGATGTTAACGGCCCTTCCCTTGTCATCGACCCCACCCGCTATGCGTGGCGGAATACGTCTTGGCGTGGCCGCCCGTGGGAAGAAACGGTGGTCTACGAGATGCACGTCGGCACGTTCACACCCGAGGGGACATTCCAGGCGGCCATCGAGAAACTGCCCTATCTCGCCGCCCTCGGTATCACCATGATCGAACTGCTGCCCCTGGCGCAGTTCGGCGGTAACCGTGGATGGGGCTATGACGGCGTACTGCTTTACGCGCCACATTCCGCGTATGGCACGCCCGAAGATGTAAAAGCTTTCGTCGATGCGGCCCATGGTCATGGTCTATCGGTCGTGCTCGATATCGTTCTCAACCATTTTGGCCCAGAGGGCAATTATCTGCCGCTGTTAGCGCCTGATTTCTTCAACAACAAACGAAGCACACCTTGGGGCGCAGGTATCGCCTATGACATTGAGGCAGCCCGCCGCTATATTGTCGAGGCGCCGCTATATTGGTTACAGGAGTATTATCTTGATGGCCTACGTTTCGATGCTATCGACCAAATCGAAGATAATGCCGCCAAACACGTGTTAATTGAGATTGCCGAGCGTATCCGCGCCGAAATTACCCATCGTCCGATTCATTTGACCACCGAGGACAGTCGCAACGTCATTTGCCTGCATCCGCGCGAGGCAAATGGCGCTGTGCCGCTCTACAGCGGTGAGTGGAACGATGATTTTCATAATGCGATTCATGTCTTCGCCACGGGCGAAACGCACGCGTATTATCAGGATTTCGCGAATGAACCGGAACAGCACATTGCCCGGGTCTGGGCGGAAGGCTTTGCCTATCAGGGCGGCGTTTCTCAGCAGACCGGTAAAAAACGCGGTGTGAAGAGCGCCGGCCAGCCGCCGGTCGCTTTCGTGGATTTCATTCAAAATCACGATCAGGTGGGCAACCGGGCGCAGGGAGAACGGCTTATTACGCTGGCCGGCGTCGAGCGCACCAAAATCTTGCTTATCGCCCTGCTCTTCTCCCCGCATATTCCGCTGCTGTTTATGGGCGAGGAGTATGGCGAGACGCGGCCTTTCCTGTTCTTCACCGATTTTCATGGCGATCTTGCCAAAGCCGTTCGCGAGGGCCGCGCCAAAGAGTTTGCCGGCCACGCCGGCCATGAGGGCGAAAAGGTACCGGATCCAAATGCCAGGCAGACCTTTGAGAGGTCTAAGCTGGACTGGGACAAGCTGCGTAGCCATGAAGGCAATGAGTGGCTGACGCTGACACGAACGCTCTTAGCGCTGCGTCAGAAATATATTGTGCCGCTGCTGGCCTCGTCTGGCGGAGAGGTGGGTAAGGTTCTGAGGACGGCGGAGGGTTTTATTGCCGTGAGTTGGCGCTTGCCGAAAGGGACTTTATCCCTAGCGTTAAATATCGGGGCTACGCCGCAACCGCTTCCCTATCTCCAGGGCGAAACGATTTATGCTTGGCCGAAGGTAACAGACGAGGCGGATGGTCTGCCGCCCAATGGCCTGCTCGTCCGCCTTGCCTCGGGAGACAAACCATGAACACGCCGACCGGTACCTACCGTATACAATTTCGTAACGGCATGACCTTCGATCGCGCCGCGGGTCTCGTGCCCTATCTGAAGCGGCTTGGCATAAGCCATCTTTATGCTTCGCCGGTATTTACCGCCACTGCCGGCTCGACCCACGGCTATGACGTCACCGATCCCAACGAAATCGAGCCCTCCCTCGGTGGCCGCGAAGCCTTTGACCGCATGGTAACAGCGCTGAAAAAGGCGGGTCTTGGGCTTATTCTTGACATCGTGCCGAACCACATGGCCGCCTCCTTGGAAAATGCGTGGTGGCGTGATGTGATCGAAAAAGGCGAGAACAGCCGTTACGCCCGGTATTTCGACATCGATTGGGCTCGTCCTCTAACTTTGCCCTTCTTGGGTGATACGTTTGACGCCGTGCTGAAAAACGGCGAGATCGCCGTCAAGCCGGATCCCAGGACAGGTCGACCCGCTTTGGTGTATTACGATAGCGCCTATCCACTCGCCCCTGAGACCTGGGAAGGCCGCGAGGCGGAGATTCTTCGACTCACCGACAAAGCGGAAATCGACCAACTGCACGCGCGACAACCCTATCGGCTCATGGCGTGGCGGGATGCGCCTCATGACCTTTCCTACCGCCGCTTTTTCGAGATAACCGGCCTAGTGGGCGTACGGGTTGAGGACAGCGTTGTCTTTGACGATACTCATCGTTTGATCCTGGAGCTCGTTCATTCCGGCGTGGTCGACGGCCTGCGCGTGGACCACGTTGATGGCCTTGCCGATCCCAAGGCCTATCTTGAGCGTTTGCGCCAGGAAGCCGGGCCGGCGTGCTATATTACGGTTGAAAAAATCCTGGCCGAAGGTGAGTCTATTCCGGCGGACTGGCCGGTGTCCGGCGCCACTGGTTATGAATTTATGGCAACGCTACCGGATGCATTGGTGAACGGCGAGAAAATCGGTGCTTTGCGCACGGCCTATGATGATCTCTTGGGCAAGCCGGTCGACTGGCAGGCCGAATGGCGGGCCGCCAAGGTGCTGATGGCGGATAAACATTTCGCCGGCGAATTCACCACGCTGGTGATGCTCGCCATGGCCATCGTCAAGCTTGAGAAGGTAACACTTGACGAGACGGTCATCCGCTCAGCCTTGCGCGAGCTGTTAGTCGCTTTCCCCGTCTATCGAACTTATGGCACGGCTAGCGGGTTGCCGCCAGCAGACCAAACACGGTTGCAGCAGGTGGCCGACAAGGTGAGAACCGACGTTAACGCTCCCTCTCCCGAAGCGCTCGATTATCTTCTTCGTCTTCTTGCGGGCGCGGTCTCTGAAACCGCCATGAGTGATGCGACCGCTTTTCGGGTACGTTTTCAGCAACTAACGGGCCCGTTAATGGCAAAATCGGTTGAGGACACACTTTTCTTTCGCCAGCATACGGCGCTGGCTCTCAACGAAGTGGGGGCCGAACCGCTGCCCCGCGCCTTTTCCCTTGACCGCTTTCATAAAGCAATGAAGGCGCGGCTCGAACGGCAGCCTAATGCGCTATCAGCCACGTCGACGCATGACACCAAACGCGGCGAAGACGCTCGCGCTCGGCTTTATACGCTGTCGGAAGCGCCGGAACGCTGGGCCGCATGCGTCTCCCGCTGGCGCCAAATGCTCCGCTCCCATGTCACGCTGCTGGATGACGGCCCGGCGCCGGAGCCCGCCGTCGAATGGATGCTCTATCAGACGCTGGCCGGCGTCTGGCCGGCAACACTGCAGGTGGGGGACGAAAAGGGTCTGAAAGCACTGAGAGAACGGTTTCTCGCCTTCGTTGAAAAGGCGCTGCGGGAAGCGAAGCTGCGTACCTCTTGGGGTGACAATAATGACGCCTATGAAAAGGCGGTGCGCGATTATGCTTGTGACATGCTGTCGCCGCATAACCCGCTCTTTTTGGCGGATTTCTCCTCAGCGCTACAACCCTTTATTCGTGCCGGATGGGTAAACAGCCTAACGCAGACGATCATCAAGCTAACGGCGCCGGGTGTGCCTGACATCTACCAAGGTAGTGAAGCACAGGATTTCAGCCTCGCCGACCCCGACAACCGCCGTGAGCCGGATTTTGCCGAGCTGCAAAGCCAGCTTGAAGGGTATGAAAAGCCGGGTTTAACGACGGGTGATGATTGGCCCAATGCACGACTGAAACAGCATGTCATCGCCAAGCTGCTGCACCTGCGCCAGCAATGGCCGTCGCTGTTTCGCAGGGGGGACTATTTGCCGCTTACCATTACGGGGAGATGGTCGGGAAATATGATTGCCTTCGCGCGACAAGAAGGTGCAGAGGCGCTGATTGTTATTGTCCCTCGCCTGCTTTTCGATAGCGATGCAGACTCAGCTGCCAGTCGCCCGTCGTTAAGTTGGTCGGGAACGGAAATCGCGCTGCCCGCGTCGCTTGCCCATCGTCATTATCGCGAGGTTTTCAGCCAGCAAGAATTAACGTTGACCGACCGCATCGATTTGGCATCGATTGATGAGACATCGTTATTCTTGCTTCTGAAGGGAGAATGATCTGGCGAGATCTCCCTCTTTTATAACAGAAAAACCGGCCACCCATAAGGCTTAGCCTGGTGGCTTATCCATTCTACTTACTGCGTCGTTTCATTAAACACGAACGCCGTCACACGGCGCCCGGTGATCGGGCTAAAGCCGCGCTTAGCCACTCTTCGCTTCGCGTCCATAATTGTTGTGCCCTTTCAGCATTAAGCGCATAGGATCTCACGCCGTCGGCATAGGGATTGGGCATATCATTGACCGGCGCAATGGCGCAATCTTCTAGGTAAAGTCCCCCAATCTCATTGTTGTCCGCCACCACTGTCGCCCAAACTGTGGTTGCCGCCGCCTGCGAAATGTCTTTCAGCTCGGCGGGCGGCAGGCCGTCTTCGGCGCGTGCTTTAGCGACGTTCCCAAAAAGGGTCTGCAAATCTTCAGGGGAGAGGTGGCGTGGAAGTTCCGTGAAGCTATTGCCTGGCATCACCGAAGCTGCGCGCATGCCGCGCGGGCGATATCGTCTGTCGAATTCCACCGCGAAGAGCGCCATGGCCGTTTTCGACCGACCATAGGCGACCCAGGGATCGTACGTCTGCTGGTCGAAATTCGGATCGTCCAGGTCAACATCGGCCATGCGATGCGCTTGGGACGACAGCAGCACCACGCGTCCATTCGCGGCGAGGAGCGATGCAATCTGCCTGATTAACGCGAAATGACCTAAGAAGTTGGTCCCGAGCTGGCGCTCGAAACCCTCAACGGTCATACCGAACGGCGTGGCCATCACACCCGCGTTTGCGATGATGGCATCAAACGGCTGCCCCTCCGCCAGCAGACGCTCCGCGCAAGCATAAACGCTTGGCAGCGAAGCAAGATCAAGCGTAATCAATGCCAGGTTCCCGCCCTGCGGCGCCGTTTGATGCATTGCAGCCGTGGCCGACAACGCTTTGGCCTGATCTCTGACCGCGCCGATAACGGAGGCCCCGCGTGAAACGAGTGCCCGGGCGGTTTCAAGCCCTATTCCCGACGAGACGCCCGTTATGAGAAATCGCTTTCCGGTGAGATCCACGTCGCTTAGCACGTCATCGGCGGTGGATGTCGCACTGAATGTTTTCGTCATGTCATCTACCTAGGTTGCGAGTGCGATTATTAGGCCATCAAGGTATTTACGCGCGGCGCTTAGATTTGGTATCCGCCCGCTACGTCCAGGACGCCGCCGCTGATGTAGTCAGCTTTGGGACCCGCAAGGAAACACACTGTCGCCGCCACTTCTTCCACCGTCGCTATACGGCGAATGGCATGGAGATCCATCACCGATTCGGGTAAATTATGGGCGGCGGCCGTCGCCATATCCGTCGGCATGATGCCGGGCTGCACGACATTGACGGTAATATTGCGCGGGCCAAGATCACGCCCTACGCCTTTGGCATAGCCGACGATAGCCGCTTTGGTACCTGCATAGTCCGCCACACCCGGGAACGCGACGCGGGCGCCAAGGGCGGAGCCGATAAAAATGATACGACCTCCATCGGTGAGATTTCTTGCCGCCGCTCGCGTGGTTGCCACCGCACCGAGTACATTGATGCGCCATTGTTGGTCCAGCTCATCAATATTGAGTTCAGGATCGTCCACCCGTTTCCCCTGAACGGCGATAGCGGCATTGTTGACGAGAATATCGAGTCCGCCAAAGTGCGACACGACGGTATCAACCAGATGCGCCGCAGACGCCGGATCGCCTTGATCGCTCTGAATGGCGAGCGCGCGTACGCCCTCTTTTTCCAACGCTGTCACGACCGCCGCCGCTTTCTCCTCCGATGCGACGTAGCTGATGGCGACGTCGGCCCCCTGAGCGGCCAACGCCAAGGCGGTAGCGGCACCCAGGCCGCGAGATCCACCGGTAACCAGCGCAATCTTACCCTTCAAAACATTTGACTTATTCGACATAATCGCCTCTGCGGTACATAATCCCCTTGTCGCTGGTGCAAGCGACGGTGTGGCGTTAACGTAACAATCATTACGATAACGGTTGGTATGAAATCTATGAAATGTTGGCCCATGCTGTCAAGCATTTTAGTAACGGCCATTATGAAAACCACGGGTGAAGTTCATGGGGCGCCATCGCGAATTTGACGTTGAAAGGGCGCTCGACGCCGCATTATGCGTCTTTTGGCGCAAAGGCTACGAAGGGGCGACCTACGCTGATCTGACTGAGGCCACCGGCGTAGAGAGACCTGCTCTGTATTCTGCGTTTGGCAACAAAGAGGCGCTGTTCCGCCGCGCGCTGGATCGCTACTACGACCGGTATATGGCTTTCATTCCCGAAGCGCTTCAGCGTTCAACCGCGCGGGAGGTTGCCGCGCACATTTTGTACTGCTCCGCTGAACTCAATACCCGTTTTCCCGATCATACCGGGTGTCTTGGCATTAACGGCGCATTGGCGGGTTCTGATGAAGCGGAACCCGTGCGTCAGGCGCTCATTGATTTTCGCGCGGTCGGTGAAGCGCAGCTTTGTGCACGTTTTGAACAAGCCAAGACCGAAGGCGATTTACCCAAGACGGCCAAGCCCGCGGTCCTGGCGGCCTTCGTTATGACGGTTGTTCACGGCATGGCGGTGCAGGCAAAAGCCGGTTTTAGCCGTGACAAGCTAGATGCTGTGGCGGAGCAGGCGCTTGCCTCATGGCCCATGAGCGGTTCAAAACCTGTTTAAAAGACCTCCTGGCACCCGCTTTTGAGCGACGCTGGCGAGACACTCGTTTCGCCATATTGACCTATCCTCCTTCTCGAAAAATGCCGGCCTAGTTTATGTGATGTCAGCAGTGCTTATTCCAAACCTCTTTGCTCGATCTTGCTAATAAACTTCTTATTAATGGCGATGAAAACGAAAAAAGGTGAAATTTTAAAAGTTTTATCATCCCGACATACGAGCATTGTAGAGCTTGTTGTATTTAGAATAGCGAAAAAAGGATTATCATTGAGCATCCATGATAAAACCGCAACCACCAAGTGTGCAAGAAGGTGTGTGGTTAACTATCCAAATGGAGGAATGGAATGAATATTGAAATCAGTGGTACGGCGGGAAGAAAAAAGGAACTGATAGCAAAAGACTGCTTCTCACATAAAATTGAGGTAGCTGAATATACATTAGATGAAGCCTATAAAGCCGTTATTTTCCTTAATGAACATATGCCTTCATCAAAAACACGTTTAGAAGCGTATATCTATTCTGGCTTCATTGCGGCGGCCACTCATGCAGCGGAAACCACCTCCCTGTTCGAGAAAGCCATGCAAAAAAACCATAAAGAAATAATGTTAGCTGAAGAAGTGATTTCGCAGGAGATGAATGATAAATTTATAGAGAATTACAATAATATAATGAGATTCTCCGCTTATGCAAATTACTTAGCCAGTATTGTCAGCGATGCGCTACAGACCTTGCAAAGCGACTTTTTGCGAGGAGAAGACTTGGGGAAAAGCCTCCGGGATTTTATTAAATTAAAACTTTTCAGCATGCTTGACACGTATGGCAACGCGTCTGATAAATATAGAAATAACATAGAGATAGAGGAAATTGCTTCTATCGCTAAGCTGGCGACGGAACGAGAAAGATTAACTGGCGAAAAGGATCAGGTGGGCCAGGAAAAACCGCCATTGAATAATGCGGCAATCTCGACTGAAACAGCATTAATTACAGCAGGCGTGGTCGCCGGCACGGGAGTGGTCGCGCTGGGCGCAGCGGCCGTTGGAAAAGCCGCTGCTAATAAAATTGCGGCCGCTGGTGCGAGTGCTATGTTAAGTGTCTCCGAAGGAGCGGTAGGGGCTTATTCAAATTCTTCCCAAAAGAGTGACAACACTCAGCATGATATCGCCGCTCTGGAAAATTTACCTCGAGACGATATTTCGATTGTGATGGATCAACCTGAAAATAGCGCCGGTGTAGCAAACTCAGACACGGGTCTGATTGAAAATGAAAAAATGGCGTATGAAGATCATTCTTTGACAGACAGCGAACAAACCGCAGAGGCGGCCGCAACATCGGCTTCGGATGAGGAGGCAATAAGAGTAATGGTTGACCGATTAAGATCCCTGAGAAAAGATCTGGCCGCGGCTAAGGCCAACGTCAGCTCCCGTGCTCAAGAGGCTGACCGGGCTTACAATCACCTCAAAGAGATGACCGGTAGAAGAATGGTTTATGGCGAAAAAATTTACAGTTCCGAAAGCAATAAAAAAGCGTTTATCAACTATCGTTCTCTGTATGAGAAATACAGACAGGCGAATATAGAATACAGTGAATTGAAAGAATTGGAGCAAAAAATTCTCTCTATAATCGATGAGCTTAACCAGGACACCTCTAGCGCGACTGATTTGTCCTCGAAAGCCTTATAGTTAATTGCTCGAGCTTCGGTCGTAACCAACGTCAGTCGCCTCCTTCTTCAACGCTCTGCTGGGCCTCTACGACATCGCCTGGGTGCTGCTCGGCCAAATCTTGGAACGCTACAAACCGCGGCTGCCATGTCTTTTTTTAAACAGGTAATCGCCGATTCGACCTTAAGGGGGGAAGGCGGGGTGACGCTGAGTTTGACCAGCCGTTACGCTCCAGCGGGCGAAGTGTCGCGGATGGGGGTCTCCATGAAGATACTTGGTATACCTCAGGTGCCTAATTGACATCTAGTATACGCTCTATACCATCAACGATGTCAGTACCGACAAAACACAGCTCCGAGGAGGTTGGCTTGAAGGTTAACAACAGCAACAAACCGGGTACGGCGGTCGTTACCGGCGCATCATCCGGCATCGGCAAGCTTTATGCGGAACGGCTCGCCGCGCGCGGCTATGATCTTATTCTCATCGCGCGGCGGGAAGATCGTTTGCAGGCAATTGCAAACGATTTAGAGAAACGCTTCGCGATCAAACCTGACGTATTCGTGGCCGATCTTTCTCAACCGGCAGGACTTGCTACTGCGATCGCACGGATTAACACTGACTCATCCCTCTCTTTTTTGGTCAACAATGCAGGATTTTCCGCACTTCGGCCTTTGTCGGATACGCCATTAGAATTGATCAACAGCATGATCGCGCTCAACATTACCGCATTGACGGCGCTGTCAAAAACGGCGCTGATGCGTTTTCGGGAGCGTAATGCCGGCGTCATCGTCAACGTGGGCTCCGGCGTCGGTTTCGCCCCCTACCCCGATGTGCCAGTTTATGGCCCCACCAAGGCTTATGTCCTGCAATTTACCCAGATTCTTCAGCACGCTGTGGAGGGCTCGGGGGTTCGCGTTCAGCTCGTTTTGCCGGGCGTCGTCATTTCCGAAGGTTGGGATGTCGCGGGCGGCGCGGCTCTTGACCCCCTGCCTGAAAGCATGGTTATGTCGACCGAGAATTGTGTCGATGCGGCGCTATCGGGTTTAGACCAAGGTGAATTTATGACCCTGCCGTCGCTGCACGATGAGTCTCTGCTGCTTGATTATCAGGCTGCGGCAAATAAACTTCTTCAGGGAGTGTTCAACAGAGAGCCCGCCGCAAGGTATAACATACCTACGTAAGCTACCTTGCCTATTGGAAGCCATTTCACGCTATATCGTAAATTACCCTTACGGGCTAACGCGGTTGTAATGGAAAAGAAGGCAAGCGACGCTTAAAATCTATCGGGCACCCAGCGCAGCGAATAGTAGCGTAAAGACGGTATGAGTTTATTCATCTTTCCGGCCTTGAATGCCCTATGCGGCAATAACCGTCCAGAGCGTTGGCCCCAGGGATTATAAAAGCGCTACATCAAACGCGCTGGGGCCGTTTTTTATGTGCATTACCTCAATATTTCATCCGGGTTCTTTTTAAAGCCATTTAATTTCTTTTTCCCATCCTTTTTGGCGCATGCACCGATAAAACTCGCTGTTCCGGCTGTCTTTATTGACATCCATGACATAGCTTTCCGTTTCTGGACGTTCTATGGTTGTATATTTTTTACCATCACAATCCTCTTTCTTTTTACACTTCTCATAGTGTTGTGAGTAAACAGTACGCTGTGCCACCTCATTTTTGACAGGAAATTTGCTTTCAGACTGTGCTTCACAAGCATATCGTGCAGAAGAAAAATCTTCGGCCGTTGGCCTGTTCATGATCCATTGGCTAGTACATCCGCTCAATTGGAACAGGGATATTACGATTAGTAAATCTTTTCTCATCTAAACCTCAAGTTGCACTCATCCCAAAAAAAGAGATTGATATTCAATGTATTAATGATGTGTCGCTTGTGTTATCATTGCCGCGTTATCGAAGCGTTAGGCGTTCCCCTTCCCCCAGACGTGCATAATTTTCAGACTGTCATTGATTAATTTTTCAGCGGGAATGGTCCTGCCGTTTGACTTTTCTGCTGAAGCTGGGTTCCTTCTTTTTAGCCGATGAACCGGTAATGATTCTGGCAATCGACGTTATGCGCTAGACCTTATCTTAATAAAAGAGCGAGTAGCGCTGCTGCGGTTTTAAACCCGACCCTACCTATGATTACTGCCGTCAAAACCTCTACAAACATCGAGTTCATGAACGTAATCGCAAACTCCTTTAGTGGTATCACCCCTAGCGCTTTTATTAGTGAGCAGTTTACTGTAATGACGTGGATCAGCATCTGGCCGCGGCTAGCCTAATCGTTCAACCTATGTCATAGCCGCGAAAGCATACACGTCTGTTTAACCCTTAGTTTTATATCCGCCATCGGACAATAGTTGGCAACAGCACTATTAAACTAAATTTAAACAATGATGAAAAAAGGCTAACATAACGACAGTGATAGGTTGTTTTGGCTAATAATTAGCCTTACCACTTCATGTGGTGACACCGTAACTTAAAGAGTTATTCTTCATCAGGCCAGCGCACGCTCCTCGCTCGCAATACGGCCATAAGACGATGCACTGAACACGCAAGTGCCGCCTCGTGCCTGCCACGGAGCGTAAGTGTACGCAGTACGAGCTGTAACATCCACATCATTGAAAGTCATGATAAAGTGACCAGCACTGAGCGCTCCCGCTCGGCTGAATTGCCTTATGTTTTCGCAATGCATAATCTATGACAACCGCGTTATTTACGAAGCGGGTTGCGCGTATTGTGGTGTAAATATTATGCTCTACTGTCTTGAAATTCAGCAAAAATATTTAGTATGTTGTAACTAATGACAGCGTGCGATAACGTCTTACATTACGTACTAATTATGACGATGATCATGCTGGTGCCTTTCGCGTCGGGCCCCTAGTTTGCTGGGTCTCGTGAGGCAAGGAAATGCAGTTCCTTCCCCTTTCTATGCTTACGGGATTGCGGCTCAAGTTATGGCCTAGGCGATATCCGTAAGGGGGTCTTCTTATGTAACTCGATAATAACCGGCCCGCACGCCGAATCTATTGCCGTCAGCAACCTGCGTCGAATGCCGTTGCCCAGGCCGTCACCGCCTATGGACCATGAGAATGATCCGCTGGTGCAAACCTAACCAGTAAAGGTCCGGTAGATCTTCACCGCGCATTACCTGCAATCATTCGCCTATCATTCTGCGCCGATAACAATTTCGATGAGGCGAGGTTCGAGAGATGCGACGGCTTCCCTCACCGCGTCACTGATCTCTGAGCTTAAGGTCACCCGCCGCGACTTCACCCCCATCGCCGTAGCCAGCGCCCTATAATCGATGGCTGGATCATTGATTTCCATGCCCGGGATCGTACCCGCTTCGTAACCTTGAGCAACCGAATAACGCTTGAGAATATTGTATTCGGCATTGTTCATAATAATGAAAGTCACCGGCAGTTGCTGCTTTGCCGCCGTCCAAAGCCCCTGCGGGCTATAAAGGGAAGATCCATCACCGAGCAACGCGACCACAGGCGCACGTTTACGACCCAATGAAACACCGACGGCTGCGGGCAGTCCCCAGCCCAAGATGGCGCTGCGCATAAAGAAGTAGCGTTGTATTGCGTTGCGCTCAAGGAAGGCTCGAACGTGATACATCGTGGCGGGGGATTCATCGACAATGGCGACATTAGCGCCGACGGCAGCTAGCACTGCTCCGGCCGCGACGAATGGCGTGATCGGGGTACAGTCTTTCTCAGCGAGATAGCGCTCTTCCATTGCCGCCAATCGCTCACGGCGCGCGGCCGAGGCTTCCCGATAGAGTGACGCGATTTGCTTACGATGTACCGCCATCTTAGCCGTTAAGATAGGCAACAGCGCGCATAAGGAAACCTTGAGGTTGCCGACGCAGGCCATATTAGTCGCAAACGTTGTTCCCGGCTCGCCGCCATCTTCCGTAAGCTGGAACAATGCACAGTGGGCAGGGACCGAGGGGCCGTCGGTATACAGGTATGAAATGAAGGGATTAGCGCCAACCACGAACACGGCATCAAACTCTGACAGCACTGTGCGCATTCCGGCAGCATCTGATGGCAGATTCCCCTGCCACAACGGATGGGTTGGCGCAAACGCCATAGAACCAGGCCACGAAGGGCCGAATACCTTCGCCCCCAACGCAGCGACGACGCTGTCAAACGCCGCGTTGGCCGCACTCTGTGTAATCTCATCTCCCGCAATAATGGCAAGCCGAACGGGAGAAATGTCTGCCAATGCGCTGGCCAATTCCTCCAGTCCCCCGGCGACGCTGTCCCGGTTGATACATGAGCCCTTTCCGGCGCGGACGTTAACGGGTCGGTTAAGGACATCAACGGGCAGCGAAAGAAAAACCGGACCGCGTGGCACGGTTTGGCTGTCCTGGAGAGCACGCCTTATCAAGGGAGACAGTTGATCCGGATGCGAAACCTCGCGGGCCCACTTCATGGCCGGCGCGGCGACGCCGAGAACATCCCCGTGCAACAGCGGGTTGGTGAAACCGTGCCGGGTATCCTGCTGCCCCGCCGTGACGAGCAGAGGCGTCTTGGCGACGTGCGCATGTAATAACGCCCCCATGGCGTGGCCAAGTCCGCCGGCGGTATGCAGATTGATGAAAGCAGGCTTCCCGCTGGCCTGGGCATAGCCGTCGGCCATCGCGACCACCGCCGTTTCCTGAAGACCTAAAATATATTGCAGTTGCGGGTGCCCCTTTAGGGCGTGCATCAGTGGCATTTCAGTGGTACCGTGATTTCCGAAAATGAATTCAACACCTTCGGCAGCCAGGACATCAAGCAGCAGCGCCGCGCCGTTGCCGCAACCTTCAGTTTCCTCAGTGAATTCTTTCATTACTAAAGTCACTCCGTACACGTGAGAGAAAAGCAATGAACCGTGATGCAGCCTATGACTCGATAAACTCACGGGTAATTTTACTGCAAATATGCCCACAGCAGATTGCGAATTTCCCTCACCTGGCGCCATTATTGGCATTCAATTTCACACAATACCTATTTCAAGGGTAATCTATGCCAACTGGTCTGGATAAGATTGATCGCGCCATTCTCTGCGCCCTGCAGGCCGAAGGGCGCCTGCAAAACCAGGATCTTGCCGCTCGTGTCGGCCTTTCCCCATCGCCCTGCTTGCGCCGGGTAAAACGTCTGGAAGACCAGGGCATTATCAAAGGATATGTAGCATTACTCGATGCGGCTAAGGTGGGGATTGGCCTTACCGTTTTTGCCCGCATTTCTCTGGTAGCCCAGGACGCCGAAACGGTCGGTACATTCGTCCAGGCCATGAGAGCGCTCCCGCCCGTGGTGGAATGCCACATCATGGCTGGAGAATGCGATGCGCTGCTCAGGGTGGTCGCGGAAAATATGGAGGGTTATCGAACCTTTCAAATGGCTCATCTCACCCGGCATAACGGCGTACAGAATGTCAAAACCGACATTCCGATGCAGACCGTAAAAATATCGACTGAATTGCCCTTGTAGAGGCGTCTCTGCACGCGCAATACCGCTCGCGTTGCAGGCGATCAGAACCTTTTATTGCTAATTGCGCTTCATTCCGCGCTGGCCCAAGTCAACGTTGTCCCGAGCAGCCGCTGGCGATAAACCCTATCGGCGAAATATGGCATAGCCATTATCGTTAAGGGGATAGGATACCGATCGTTTGTGACAGAATACACGGACATCATGACACAGGCCCATCACGTATCGCCGGTGAATCTCCTCTCACCTAGGGCCGGCGCGGCGCGCGCACCTTAGGATACCGTGAAGGAATCGGGTTGAAAACGCCCTGTCAACTTGCGTGAATCCAAGGGGCTTAAAGCCGCCGCTCGCGCATTCAAGCCGGCGCACGTTAAACGTGTTGAGCAACCTTGATTCATCCGACCGTAAGCACGATTTTGCCCTGAATGTGTCCTCGCGCCGCACGCTCATGTGCTTTTCGCGCATCCGCCAGCGCAAACATGCTATCAATAGCGACGCGAAGCGTCCCCGCCGCAAGCCGTTCTCCCAAAAGCGCGAGCTGGGCACCGCTCGATCGCACTTGGGTCGCCGACACCGTTATACCCCGCCTCGCCGCCTCGTCGGCACCGGAAAAACCGAGAGGGAACACCGGAAACAACACGCCGCCGCGCTTGAGCGTGCGCAAAAACCGACCCGTGGTTGGACCGCCGAGCGTGTCGAGGACAACATCAACATCTTGCACGATCTCCTCGGGCGCGACCTGGGTGTAATCGATGACCTGGTCCGCGCCGATTTCCCGCAGGAACGCCGCATGGGCACCAGAAGCTACCGCGATGACGTGCGCCCCTTTCCATTTCGCAATCTGTACCGCAAAGTGCCCGACACCGCCCGCGGCACCATTTACCAGCACCGTCTTGCCATCAAGCGCTACCGGCTGATGTACCTGCGCCTGTAGCGGGTTGGGTTGATTATGCCCGAGCTCAACTAAAAACTGCCACGCGGTCAGCAACGCCATCGGTGCTGCCGCGGCATGCACATGATCAATGCCGGCGGGTTTGCGCGCCAGGTCAGACGCCGGCGCAGCAACATATTCGGCGTAGGCGGCGCTTTCCCCATAGCTCGGGAAACGAATCATGCCAAAAACCTCATCGCCCACGGTGAAATCTCGAACATCAGGGGCGATTGCCTCGATGATGCCCGATATGTCCGAGCCCGGAATGGCCGGCAGGGGGATAGACGGACGCCACTCCGGCGGTAGCGTTTTGTATCCTTCGCGCAAATACCAGTCAGGCGGATTGATACCCACCGCATGAACACGAACGCGTATTTCTCCCGGCTTAAGCCCAGGCAAAGGGGCTTCCTCATAGCGCAGCACATCCGGGCCGCCATAGGCATGTAATCGCACCGCCTTCATTGTCTGAATTGGCATGGCTTTCTCCCTCGACATAATTAGGTTAAGGTTAACGGAACAGCGCTCCAAATATATGGAGCAGTGTTCCGCTTTGTCAAGTGAAGGTTATGAGAGCAGACGCTAGAAAGAACTACGACCACCTACTTATGGTCGCGCGGGAGGTGTTCACCGACCAGGGCGCCCATGCATCGCTGCGCGACATCGCCCGTAAGGCCGGCGTCGGCCTCGGTACGCTCTACCGCCACTTTGCAACCCGCGAAGCACTCCTTGAAGCTTTGTTACGGGTAAGTTTCGACGCACTAACGGCCAGGGCAGAGGTTTTAGAGACGTCGAGTTCAGCCGACGATGCGCTCGTGTTGTGGTTGCGTGAAACCGTCGCGGTCGCGCATAGCCACCGCGGCGTCATTGCTTCCATGGTGGCCTCCATTGAGGACCCGGATTCCGCGCTTCATGCTTCTTGCGTTACGATGCGCGCCAAGGGGGCGCGCCTTTTGGCCCGCGCTCAGGCCCAGGGAGTGGCGCGCGGCGATATCGACGGCGCCGATCTGTTTGCGCTGGTAGGCGCCCTCGCGTGGATCAATGACCAACCCTCGCTTGCGCCGCGGGTAGATCATCTGTTCAATGTCATCGCGAATGCGATTTTATTAAATGGAAATTGCGCCAACGCTTTAGTAAACGACACCCACAAACTGGCAGAGTGACTTTGCCAGGATTCCGCTTTTTGAGGGGGTGGAGGCAACATCAGTTTGAACCTGAATTATGCCCCCCTCTCTACCGCGAAACGGGAGTATTCATCATCCCGAATATTGGTGAATGGTAACGAGCCTGAGAGGCTAAAACGATCCGCATGTGGGAAATATGATTCAAGACGTTTCGATGGTTTGCCAAATCATGGGTAACCCGGTCATTAAGGGGTAGTGGCCTGGGACGTACTCGTATCAGCCGGCGTAGTGGTGGTCTGCGACGTGCTAGTGTCGGCCGGTGTGGAAGTGGCCTGGGACGTGATAGTATCGGCCGGCGTCGTGGTGGTCTGCGACGTGCCTGTGTCGGCCGGCGTCGTGGTGGTCTGCGACGTGCTAGTGTCGGCCGGGGTGGAGGTGGCCTGGGACGTGCTAGTGTCGGCCGGTGTGGAAGTGGCCTGGGACGTGATAGTATCGGCCGGAGTTGCTTCCGTCGTGGCCTGCGTCGCCGGCGCGGCTTCAGTTGCCTTCGGTTTTTCTTGGGGCTGGGGTAGCGGCTCGTCAGGCAATTCAGTAAATGTCGGCTTGGTGGCTTTCACCGTATAGGCCACGTGTTTCATGCTTTGGCTGGTGGTGGTAATTTCCACCGGCGGGACGGAAACGTGCCCAACCAGCGAGCGGGCATATCCTCCAACCTGGTGTTTACCCGCGGGTACATGCAGCACCAGGCTATCTCCTCTGCCTAACGCGCCAGCATCGTTACCATCGACGGTAACATAAATAGAGGAGCCATCGGCAGAAAGGGCTTCGAGATGGGTGACATTGACAACCGTCGCACCCTTGGAGAAATCGGTTGCTGGCTTGTCAGCAGCCGTTTTGGCACAACCCGTCAGGGCAAAAGTTGCCGCAAAGGCGACGAAAATGAAACGGTTAATCATCAGGCGTATACATCCTTTAATGCTGTAACGGTTTTAAACCAATATAACAGATATCAATATCGAGATGAATGTGTCAAATTCCTAAAGAGCCTAATGCGGTGTGATCACGGATTATCCTTTAACATCGTAAAAGGGGAGAGAGTAAACTGAATGAAATGCCCGCAGCAATAACAGGCATTGAGTATTCCTGATAAACGCTAAGGTTTTCGCGGCAGAAGTAAAACATCCTTTTTTGTCGTTATTTTGTTAACTAATTCTGGATGTAACACTATGTAAGGCGCGACATTGCAGCATCAGCATTGATTAATGAGGTCAATGCTTACACCACAAACCTGTTTTAGATGTCTCGGCAGCACCCTTTTATCTTCCACTGGCATGAAAGCGCTCTCGCTCTGATACCATCAATAAAACATGGCGGCGCCTACTGTGCTAAAGAGAGACCAATTTAGGATCTGTGTTTAAATGGCGGTAGGTGTAGCGACTTTTCATTACCGATTATCCGATTACGTTTTGACTACAACGAATGGCGGTACACAAAGATGCTAAATTCGACACCTTTAGGATGCATCACTCATCCATCGTGAGGCGACGCACTTTATTTTCAATATACATGGCTGAATCGTCATTGATGTTATCGCCTCCTTTGCTTGAGCCATTGCTTACTTAAGGCGCTTAAAATTATTTTCTTTTCGCGTGCAGTATGGCATTGACCTCGGATTTTTTGTGATCTTTCTTCCTCATATGACCGGTTCGCCTCCCTCTTTTTTACATTAAAACAGCGCGACTTCATGTGCGGTTAGACAACCAACATCATCCTAAAGATTGCAACTGATAAATATGAGACTGTCATGTTTTTAACACACAAGGAGTGTCACATGAAACAGCCTTCACTTTATATTTATCATAGCAATATCTTTGACGGCAACATCTATGTCAAAGCAACGGGTTTGGGTGAGTGTGAGAGTTGCATGATCACCTTGCAGAAACATGGAAGTGATGTTGCGACCCTGAAAGGGCCAACCTGTGTATTCAAAAACCAGGGTTATGGTCAATATGGCGCCATTGCGACGACAAATATTAATCATAAGCTGTCCGTCATTTTGAGATCTAATACTATTGATGTGTCGCCTTCAATTGCACTACAACCAAATGGCTCAAATAGCATCACCACAACCAGTAAATTGACAAAAGAAACATACAAACGCTATGACGGCATAGACAAATACTATTTACAGGTAAAATTAGAAAAAGAAAGTGATTTAGAACGTTTGAAAGCAGAAATGACAAAATTTACCTCTGTAACCTTAAGCTTAAGTAACATTGTTTTCTCTAAACTGAACTTTAATCATCTATTAGGTGATATTTCACCCAACGTTTATAAAACAGCGCCTTACCGTGAATATGATACGCTTGTCCTCATTGCTCAAGAACTAGAGTTACTCGATTACGTCACTTATTGCAGTGTTGTCCCAGACATCCAAAATATCACTCCCATTAATTTAGCCCCGACACTCGTTACCCTAGACGAAGGTGGCGTTAATGAGAAATCAGAAACAGATTATTATAAAACGCCTTGTTTTAATCACTTACAAACATATTTAGACCCAACGTCTGCAAACATTAAAGGTATGAATGTTCGTACAGTTTGGGATGAAGGTGAAAATGGTCAAGCCGCCACGGTGAGACATCTTGATTTCGGCGTCTATGCCAACCATGAAAACCTGAAAGGGAACATCACCGTGGTTCATAGCCGGAGTGAAACAGAAGACTGTAATCATGGCACTGCTTCCACTGGTTGTATTGCCGCAGCTAAAAAGGAGTTTGGCGTTACGGGTATTGCTTATGGGTCCGACTACTATTTCTATGACACAGGTGACTTAGATCTTATCGTTCGTGACGCCATTCCAGGGGATATTGTGAGTTTAGATATTCAATTGCAGGTAGGAGATAAATTGGTTCCGGTGACGGATAGCAGAGCATGGTGGGATAGAATTAATTCATTAACCCACAATGGGGTTGTCGTCATCTTGGCTGCGGGCAATGGTGGTTTAGATCTCAGTATGGCTTTAGGTAATATGAATCAGTATGGAGACAATGGAAGTACGCTTATCGGCGCATCTGCCCATCATGATGGGAGTCGATGCAGTTTTTCAAACTATAATCATTCAAGCTCACTCATCAACTCATGGGGTGATTGGAGCGTAGTCACGACAGGCTACGGCTCGCTACAAAAATTACCAGGCAATGATCGTAATTATTCAAAGGATTTTTCGGGCACCTCAAGCGCGACGCCATTAAGCTCGGGAGCGTTAGCCTTAATCCAATCTTATGCGATAGGTCATCTGGGCATTTATCTTAGCTCACAGGAAATCAGGCAACTGATCAAAGACACAGGCTATGCGGAAGGGGCATCCTACCATATTGGGCATAGGCCAAATGTGAGTGCCGCAATTCGTTACTTAAAGGAAAAGAACCCAATCATTAAGGCCGTAATCGACGGACCAACCGCGGCAATTGAAAATGAAAAAATAGTCTTATCGGCTGCGAAATCAACCTCAAATGTTGCTGATATAACCACCTATGATTGGGACATACCGGAATGTTTCGAGGCAGAGACACTTAATCAGTCAATATTACATTTTAGCGCACCCGCCGTCACACAATCACAGGACTTCACTATGAAGCTTACCGTCTCTGACTCACTGGGTAATCAAGCTAGCGTCACTCATAATCTCCTCGTTACTCCCGATCATTCAGCAACCTATCCAATCTGGGACCCCAAAGAAATTTATGTCGCTCATGACAAAGTGAGTTGGAAAACTAAGAACTGGGAAGCAAAATGGTGGAACCAGGGAGTCGAACCCGTGAAAACTGATATCATCTATCCCGGGCCCTGGAAAGAGTTATAATAGCGTCTTTAGGTGATACTTGAGTTGACTCTCATTTTCGGTCGACACTTCCCTCACGCCATGTCTTCTGTGCGCAGCGGATGAAAACATGAGGGAAGTGAACAAGAGGGTCTCGTCGTTTCCTTTTGCACCCTGCCCCGTCATTTGTCTATGTCGTTAACAGCACGACAAACATCAGAATCAATAAAGCGAGATATAATCGCGCATGCGCACCATCTGGTATTTTGCTTAGAAGCGGGGCTCCCAGATAAATCCCGCACCACGACCCCGCGACAAGGACTGCTAGTGCCGGTAAATTTATGTAACCCACGAACCCATTTCCTAAGGACTGGCCGCGCCACGCTAAAAAAACATAAACCAACGTTCCCGCCACTGCCATGGGTAACGACACCGGATTGGCAAGAGCACTTGCTTCAGACATGGACGCACCGCGTCGGCGCATCATCGGGACACTCATTACACTACCGCCTACGCCGAGAAAAGCCGCTACCCCCCCCATTGTTAGTCCCGCGAAGAGGTTTGCCCGAGCGCTTAATGGCCGGAACCGGGCGTGTGATTCGTGAATAAACCCTGGACGCAATACTGCATCAAAGACGGTAAGGCCGATATAGACCATAAAGCACCCTTTGATCCATGGGCCGCTGACTGCCGCCGCCGTTACCGCCCCGCCTGTTGCGCCGACAGCCAGGGGTATTAATAATGGCCGTACATATTTCCATCGCAATTGTCCCTCCTGATGGCGCCGCAATGTGGCTAAACCGGCCCCAAAAATCATGGTGGCAGTCGATGTCGCTACAGCTATGTGCATCGCCGATTGCCCGATGAGAGATCCTGATGGATATGACAGCGTGGTGAGTGCAAACAAAAGCGGCACCGCAACAAAACCACCACCGAAACCAAATAACACCGTAGTCATCCCAGAGAGAATGCCAAATACAATGAGCAGAAGCCAGAACATGAGTTGCCCTTAAATGATGAAATAGGGGTAATGTAAGGGTTTCATCACTGGCTGACATTCGCAAATTAGACAATAATAGGTGAGTTTCAGCCAAACGGATTAATAATGCGTAATATCCCGCTTTCGGAAGTGGATGCTGTGGAACGATCGGTGCTGGCTATCGGCACGGATTATTTACCCAATACCTTACTCGCCCGGCATAGCCACCGACGGGCCCAGTTTCTGTACGGGATTAGTGGGCTGATGGAAGTGGAAACGGATGATGGCGCTTGGGTCGTGCCTCCTTTTTCTGGCGTATGGATCCCAGCAGGAAGACGACATCAGGTACTGATGCGGGGCGTCAGTACTCGCAGTTTGTATATCGAGAAAACGCTCGAGGTGCGTGATACTCATCAATGTGAAGCTTTGACAGTGTCGCCGCTGCTCCATCAGCTCCTGCTGGCAAGCGAGGACATTCCGGCATTATACGATGAATACGGCCGGGAAGGAGATATCCTTCGTCTCGCCCTCTATGAATTACGCGCTGCTTCAGCCTTACCGCTGTTTGCCCCCCTGCCGCAAGATGAGCGGTTGTCTTTATTATGCAGGGAGTTTCTAAAATCCCCCCGTATTACTCTGCCAGCCGACGCATGGGCTGACAATTTACATTGCAGTCCTCGGACTTTCTCTCGACTGTTTCGCCAACAGACAGGAATGTCCTTCGGGAAATGGCGTCAGCAGGCTTGTATTATGGCCGCCGTAACACGCCTGTCATTAGGTGAATCCGTCACCAGCGTGGCGCTGGATCTGGGCTACGACAGCCCGGGGGCCTTCTCAAGTATGTACCGACGTCAGACCGGGATGACGCCAAGTGCTTATCGCAGGGGCCCATGATAGGCGAAATAACCTTCATTACGATTAGCCGCTCAGCGCAAGCTGACGTGAAGCCCCTTAGTCCTTGTAGGCCATAATTTCTGATGCCTATAGGTGAGATTAGGACGGCAATAACCGCGACGCGAAGGCAGGCTTTAGCGTGGGCGGCTTCCAGCTTAAGAGCACGGGTTTACGCCCGCCCGCGAGGATCTCCTAACCCGAAGATTAGCGGTCCTTTTCCATGCTTTAGGCGTCCTCACTTCACGAGTGATTTCACCGTTTTTGTCTTAATGAATTGAACGCTTTTTGAAGATCATCAAGCAGATTCTTACTCCAAAGGGTACCCTCAGAGGATTGCGTCGGCTTGGAGTGAAACTTGGCTGTTGATCCGGTATTCACATCGGCGTCTTTTGTCTCCAATATTGAGGTATGTTTCACGACCGGCAAACTATCCATCCAGGGCGGCGGAACGGGCACACCTTGGCCGTCCATTTTCAGCGGCGCTGGAGAAACGGCCTTTGATAATTGGGGTTGTGCCCCTAGGGTGCGCTCTACATTCGCAGTATTAGGTTTGTTTATTGCCTCGGCCGAATGAGCTTTATTTTCCTTTATTAAGGACAGCACCTCACTGGCTGATTTATTCCCTATGCATTTCTCTATATGGGCAAACTTGGCCATATTTAATTTGCCTACCGATGCTCCGTTGCCTTCCCGGTTGGTTTTCGCCAGTGAAGCGGCATTGGATCCGTTTTGGGTGGTGAATACATTGGCAATACTTTGCTTAAGTTTGGACGGCAATTGACTCTTTACGCCACTATTTTCTGACTTCGCTGAGCTCACAGGCTTGGGTGGCGCAGCAGAAGTATTATCAATTCGCCCCACTAATCTTAAGACACCTCCAGAGCTTTTTTTCGCTGTTGTCGGAACTGGCAGTCTGTGCAACAAGGACACAACATTTCTCGCAATATCTAATCTCATGTAATTCATCCTATTATGTTAAATTTATCTGCGCTGGTGGCAAAAAAAAATCAATGATTGGGTCATCTGTAAGGTCAATAACCGTAAAAAAAGTGACGCTGTTTGAGCGCTATCCCTTATCCGTTTCGAGGGTTGCCGACAAGAGGCAATATAGAGAATGGGTTGAACGGCATATATAAAAAAACGATTCACTCGCGCGATGACCCGTCTAGGTATTCGCGCTCGCCCAACGCCCCTCCCTTCTACTTCCCCGTTGCCGCATGCACACACTGCCTGAGACATAACATCTTCCCCTGGACTACAGATACGGACGGTGAAAAGTCATACACACTTATGAACAGGCGCAATAGTGCGCGGCAGCCCGGTCGATCGAGGTATCGCACCCAACAACTTACGGCCATGTTGCTTTTATCAGCTGCACGGGAAATTAGACAATGATGTTGTGACATAACGTTAGTTTTAGCCCAGATGCCGCGCACAGCGTGACGTCGGTTGACCCTTTCGCCGTATATCCTCCACGCCGGATAAAATTTGTCTCGCTACCCAGACTGCCGCGGCTTTTATCGCGTGCTGGGGAAATCATCTAGGTCGATAGGGGCGCTTGAGAAGACATAGCAAAGGCTGCATAAATTTTTAGCATGCGCCATTAAAACTCTTTATTTCTCATTCCGACCTGTCCACTTTATGCTGGCAACATTCATAACCTAGGCACAAATGTAAGAGGACTCATAATGGCTGCATCCCTGCGTTCTTCACTCCGTCATGGCGCGCTGGCGTTAGCGCTTTGCAGTGCGGGATTTATGGCACATGCCGCGGAAACCCTGCGGCTGGCCCACGCGTCAAGCAGCGACAGTCTGATAAACCAGGCGATGGTCCGTTTCGCCGCCGAGGTCAAGAAACAGTCCCATGACCAATTAGAAATACAGCTATTCCCTGATGGACAATTGGGCGATGAAGGGGCTATCGCTGACGCCACCGGTTCTGGCGCCATTACCATGGGACTGGGCGGGGTAGTGGACGCCATTGATCCTCGATTGAATGCGGTATCGCTGCCTTTTTTGTTCAAGGATGCCGATGCGGTGCATCATTTCCTCGACAGCGCTGAAGGCAAGAAATTTCTCGCCATGGGTGAAGCGCGCGGCTATGTGATGCTGTCAGCGCTGGATTCCGGCTTTCGCCAGTTCGCCACGCAACGCGCTATTACCACACCTGCGGATCTCGCCGGGCTGAAACTCCGCACCCCACCCAACCCTGTCATTCTGGCCACCATCAAACAATTGGGAGGGCTGCCCCAGTCTATTCCCTTTGGTGAAGTCTATACCTCGCTGCAATCGGGGGTGGTTGACGGCGTGGAGCCGGAATTACGTGATTTTAACGATCAGCGCTGGTATGAAGTTGTGAAACATGTCTCGATGGCGAATTATATCTGGTCTGCCAATTTTTGGTTCATGAATAAAGCAGCTTTCGATGGGTTGAGCGCAGAGAATAAACAGGTGCTGGAAAGCGCCGTGGCGGATATCACCCTTTGGTACCGAGCCCAACTCGACCAGGTTTATGCCAACGTAACACAACAACTAAAAGCTAAAAACGTCGTATTCAGTGATGTGGATCGCGCGCAGTTTCTGTCTAAAGTGAGTCCGGTTTATGACCAGTTCAGTAAAGAATGGGGCGCGGATTTCGTCAAGCAGTTGCGCCATGACGCGGCCAGCGAGTAAGGGGCATCATGTCTGAGGTCAACAACCTGGCGGTAAGCGGCCCGCGAATTGTGCTGGCGGCGCTGAAAGTGATGGGTTTGGTGCTGTTTCTTATCACGCTCGGGTCCACGCTGTTGGGCATCGTGGCACGCTATTTCGGTTGGACCGGGTTGGAATGGACCTTTGAAACCGCCGAAATCGCCTTTATCTGGGTCACGTTCATCGGTGCGGTGCTGGCGGAGATGCGCGGCGAAAATGTGCGCTTCACCAGCGCTGTCGCCCTGCTGCCGGCCAAAGCGCGACATTGGTTACAGTTGGTCACGATGTTGGTTCTGCTCGCTATTTGCCTGTGGTTGCTGACGAGCGGTATCGCCGTTTGGCGTTCTTCCGCTTGGGTACCGACACCGGTATTGCGGTTGCCAAACGGCATCATTACGCTCTCACTCCTAAGTTTTGCCGTTTTATTAAGCTTTCTCTCCCTGTGGCGTATTGGCTTCTTTTTCTTTTCACGTGCGGGAGCGGGAAAATGACGGTCATTATCCTCATTTTGGCGTTTCTGATATTGCTGTTGATCGGCGTGCCTATCGCGTGGGCGATCGCCGGCGGCAGCATTGCGGCGCTCATGCTGGGCGATTTTCCCATGCCCATCGCCTGGCTGGCGCAACAGACGATCCGCGGCGCGGATACCTCATCATTAATTGCCATACCGTTGTTTCTGTTCGCAGGGGAATTGATGAACCGGGGCGGATTGACCCATCGCATCATGCAGGTCGCTGAGCATTTATTCGGCCATTTCCGCGGTGGATTAGGTTTGGTGAACGTGGCAACCGCCTTCGTTTACGGCGGCCTAACCGGATCGGCCACCGCCGATACCAGTACGGTGGCCAAAGTCATGATCCCGGTAATGGAAAGCAAAGGCTACCCGCGCGACTTCTCTGCGGCGGTGACGGCGGCATCGGGAACGCTGGGCATTATTGTGCCACCGAGCGTGATCTTATTGTTGTATGGCGTGCTGACCAATACCTCAATCGGCGGTTTATTTGTCGCCGGCATTGTGCCGGGATGCTTATTGGCGTTGGTGTTTATGATCACCGCGTATGCTATCGGCGTTCGCGAACGGTTCCCTCGTCTGGAGGGCCGCTTTCAATTTCGGGTATTCTGGCGCGATTTCCTGGCGGCGCTACCGGCGATGTTCATGCCGGTTTTCGTGTTAGGGGCAATCATTACCGGCTTTGTGACGGCTACCGAAGCGGCGGGGCTGTCCGTGGTTTATGCCCTAGTGGTCGGCGGCGGCTATTACCGGGAATTACGCTGGCGCGACATTTTCCCTGCCATCATCGAGTCGGTTGCCATTACCGGTTCGGTCATGATTATCATGGCGGTGGCGGTACCCTTTGGCTGGTTATTAACCGTCACGCAAGTACCCCATCTTGCCGCACAGTGGATCGCCGATTTGCATGCTGGGCCGCTGATGACGATGTTGTTGATTATTGTGGTGTTAAAAGTGGTTGGGTTCTGGCTCGATCTTGGTCCGGCGATGATTATCCTAGCGCCTATTCTGGTGCCGATTGCCAAACATGCGGGATTCGACACGCTACAAATTGGGCTGATTTTCACGCTAACGCTCGGCTGGGGATTATTCACACCGCCCATAGGCACAAATATCTTCGTGGTTTGCAACGTGGCCAAAATCGATATTGGGCCGGTATCAAGACGTTTAATTCCTTTTTGGTTCGCGACGGCTTTCGCCATTTTATTAGTGGTGATGTTTCCTTCGCTGACCGGGTGGCTCCCTTCTCTTTTAGGCTACTGATTGACAGTGTGTCGGGACAATATGATGAAACATTTAGTTGGTGGAATATCCAGCGCGGGCCGTGCTTTGCCTGAATTTAACGGTCAGCCGTTAATGATTGCCCGTGCGCAAGGGGCCTATTTATGGGATGTCCAGGGCAATGCTTGGCTGGATACGGCGCTGGGGTTCGGCGCAACCTTGCTAGGCCACAATCCTGCTGCGGTGGTTGATGCGGTGTCGCAAACGCTGGGGAAAATGATGATGCCCGCGTTCTCCCATACTCTGGAAGAAGAAGCGGCACGGACGCTGACCCAGTTTACTGGGGAATTGCAGAAAGTCATTTTCGTCAACTCCGGCAGTGAGGCGGTACACCTGGCCTGCCGAGCGGCGCGAGCCTGTACAGGGAAACGGAAAATCGTCAAATTTGCGGCGGGTTATGATGGCTGGTTTGAGCCGGTGGCGTTTGGCAATGCCGGTTCGCTGGATGCACAGATGAACGGCCAACGGCCGGAACGTGACGGCACCCTGCTATTGAAATATAACGACATCGCCGATGTGGATGCCTTGTTTGCCCAGCAGCAAGATATTGCCGCGGTGGTGATCGAACCAGTGATGGCAAATGCAGGCTGTATCGAGCCTGCCGAGGGTTATCTCGCATATCTCGTGGAACAGGCGCACCGCTATGGTGCAAAAGTAATCCTGGATGAAGTGCTCATGGGCTTCCGATTGCATTGCGGCTTAACCGGCCACTTATTCGGCATCGACGCCGATTACGCGACCGTTGGCAAAGCAATCGGTAACGGTAGCGTGGTGGCGGCCCTCATCGGGAAACCGGAGGCGATGGCGGTGTTTGAACAGGGTAAGGCAAGTCATGCAGGCACTTACAATGGCAACCCGCCGGTTTGCGCCGCGGTCATCTCCACGCTTACGGCGCTGCAATCAGCTGATTATACGGCGTTATTAGAGCGCGGTGACCGACTGCGCGCGCAGGTTTGCCAGCAGGTCACTGGGCCACTCAGCAGCAGCGGATACGGTACCGTGTTCACTTTCTGGCCGCACGCCAGCGCGCCGCACGGCTACGATGACGCATTAGCGAAAGTGGATCGCCTGTGGACACGCCAACTGCATTTCCAATTACGCACGCGTCAGGTGCTGATGATGCCGCCGGCGTTTGGGCGCTTTTATCTTTCCTTTAGCCATGATGAGGGCACCGTTGATCGCTTAGCAACCGCCTGTATCGAATCCATCAACGCAGGGCAGGCATAAGCGACGGGGGTGTCTCAGCGAGCGGACGCGCCGCTAGTTCCCGAATAAACTGGGCCAGCCGGCGCGTACCGATATGCGCATCAGCCGGTACTTTAAGCGCGAGATCCAATGCCGGCAGCGCCGGTAGTTGTTCATTCGGACCTAGGATCCGCCAATCATTCGGGATCACCGAGGCAGGTAGGACGGTCACCGCTTGACTAACGCGTACTGCGGTTTGCACACCGGAGAGATGCGATGAGCTACACACAACACGCCAACGAAGCCGCGCCTGCGCCAACGCCGCCAACACCATTGGCCGAGAGCGGCAGCCTTCTGGGAATAACACCAGGGGCAGCACGTTACGAGATTCTGGCGCGCACCCGGGCGCGGTGCACCATAGTTGTGCTTCCTGGCGCAAGAATTCGCCGCTGATATCCCCCGGCAGGCGCGTCAAAATGGCCATTTCCAATAGCCCCGCATCCAGCATTTTCTCCAATTTCAACGAAAGGTCGCTGACTATCTCTATTTGGAACTGGGGATATTTCTGCGAAAAGTTTTCAATCAAAGCGGCGCCAATAGTGCCAAGGTAGTCATCCGGCATGCCGATGCGGATGCGTGTCTTCGCGTCCAGACAACCCAACGCGGCCAGCGTTTCTTCTTCCAAGGCCAGTAGTCGCTGGGCATAACCTATTAATTTTTCACCCGCTTCGGAGAGGGTGATGCCATGACGGGAGCGTTCCAATAACCGCTGGCCGAGCTGTTTTTCAAGCCTGCGCAACATTAAACTCACCGCCGCCTGCGTTTTGCCCAATTGGTTAGCCGCCTGAGTGAAACTGCCGTAGTGGTAGATGGCAAGGAAAGCGGCTAAGGTATCGGTGTCGAGATGGCGCATAGGTTCCTCCTGCGGAAGTATTGCAAGTATGCAAAATTGATTCCAAATTGAGAATTGATGGATTTATTATGAAAATCATCACCACACCGACCCGCCTCTTCTGCTAACCCGGCTCGCTTGTTTATAGCCAGAAATCGAGCGGTGCGCAACCGCCCGCGCCCGCCGCCAAAGGTTCAGCTTCGCGCCCTGCTGTGACGGCGTCACGTATTATCCATACTCTTCAATTCTAATTAACGTCTTCACCCTTGTCTTACCAAGGCACCGTACGACCGCGATAATCAAGGTACTCCAGACCTGGCTTTCCTTGTTTCTCCAATAAGACACTCACCAAGCTGGGAATAGCGTCCTCTATTGTCAACGGGGCTTCAGGTCCCCCTAATGCGGTGCGGATCCATCCAGGGGCCATCACCGCCAGCGCACGTCCGTTACCAGACTGACGTGCTGCGAAACTTCGCATAAACATATTCAATGCGGCTTTACTGCCTCGATACAGTTCGCGTTGACCGGTTTCGTTATTACTGATGCTGCCCTGCCCCGAAGACATCACACCGATTAGGCCCGAAGCAGAGACATAATTTTCTAAGCTTTCGATTACACGCATCGGCGCCAGAGAATTGGTCAGCATAACCTCAATGAATTCCTCGGTGGACACGTCGCCAATTGTTTGTGTCGGATCCTTATTGGTGGTACCTGCGTTGACAAATAACATCTCAAAAACTGCACCTGTCAACTGATTCTGCAGTGCGTTAAGTTGTACGGCGTCGCAGATATCAAGCTCTTCAATCCTAACCCGGTCACCATATTGCCCCGCCAGCTCATGCAGCAGCGTTTTCGCGTGCTTGTCACGAACCGTGCCTACAATGTTCCATCCATGTTTGAGAAACTCAACGGCCATTGCGTAACCAAGCCCGCGCGAAGCGCCAACCAACAACACAGTTTTGGGTGTTTCAGTTGTTAGCATAGATTAACCCTCAGACAAAATGGAGATGCGTTCTGCGCCTATAACATCAGGGGCATCATTGAAAACTATACCGGCGCACGTTGCCGGGCGGAAGACGCATCAGCTGCATTGATAACCTGCACTAAACGCCATACTTGACGTTAAACATCCGCCGGACTGGGGTAAAATTACCAGCGTGGTCAAATGAGAAATGGATAGTCTGAATATATCAGTTGCGCAATTATCGGCATTGTACCGGTTCAATTTATGATCAACAATCTATTAAAGCGAGGAACTCATGGATAAAACAGCATCAGGCTCCTCCAATTCTGATAATATTCCACCTTTGAGTCGGTTGATCTTTAGTAATAAATCTTTTTGCATTTTTAATTCCGCCTTATACATTGAGACATCTCTTTCCATTTTGGCCGTTTTTGTCGCATAATCTATAAAACTTTCTTTTATGCGCAAAGTGTTATTGCCGTTTTCAGCGCGCACTACTCCTCGACCCAATACTGTTTTCATCTCATCGAGAGCGGCATCGGCATCTCGGACACTTGATGCTGCGAGTTCTCGGGCCGCGCGCACGTTTTCTCTCATTTGTTCCAAACGCTGCGACAATTGTTGTAGAAGGGTAACTTTATCCAGACCCTCTGTCGTTTCAGCCGTCGTCGGGTCTGTTTCATCCATCTCAGTGATGTCTGACGCGGCAGGCACTTGCACTGCGTGGTCCGCATTAATCGACATTATTTCTGTCCCGCCACGCGTCATTTCATTCACGCTAGCGACGTTTTCTATCGAAGAATGGTCAATAGAGGCAATGCCCTGTAGCGTCCCCTCACTGTCAAACGACGAAAATACCCTTGATCTCAGCGTTTCCGATAGGTCGGCAGCGCCTTTGAGAAGACCATTGGTAACAGCTTCATTCGGTCTTCCACCGGATTCAATCGCCGCAGCGCCTAAACAAGAGGCTGCTACTGCCAATGCCGTGGTGGTGATGACGAAGGCCACGATCCCTGATGACGGCATGACATCTTTCTCTGCATTTTTGCTAAGTCCTTGTTGTTGTCCGTCTGAAATGTAATCATTAATAGTATCATTTTCTTTCTCAGCCGTGATTCTGGCCAAATGCGCTAATTGGTTAATTACCGTGAGTTGCGCTTCACTAGGTTCGATTTTTACAAAATCCTTTATCATGCCAGTCATTTTTCGTTGGATAAACTTCTCTAAACTCACCCCGAAATTATCCCCCTGCCCAACCGCGGTGTGCATAGCCCGCTTCGCCTCTTCAAGTATGCTGGTCAAATAGTTGGCAAAACTGGAATACATTAATATATTATGATAGAAGTGGTTAAACTTAACTTCCAGACTATGGATATTGTCAAATTCTCGCAGCTGCATATCTTCATAAATTTTCATGATGGCATCGACGCTCCTATCTGTCTTATTCGCGGCAGATTTAATGGCTTCGAGCATACCAAGATAGGTACTATACTTAATACCAGACCGTATAACCGGTTGTAATTTGGCTGCAATATTTAACGCCGCAGACGATTCTCTTTCTGTATATTCGACTACCGTCATACGTCCCGAAAAATAGCGCGCCAAGCCTATTTCTTCTTTGGTCGAATCTTTATTATATTGATTGTCGGTCATAGAATTCCCTCCTTTAAATAGTCGCAATCCTTAAGTCTTCTTAGTTAATTAATTGAATCGGAATGTAGTAGATGATGAGCGTTGACATACACCCCTTAGTGTAAAGACCCGCTTAGTGGGATAGCTATACGGCATTGGCCTATCTGGGGCGAAATAAAGAGAAAATCACTCTAATGATACAATAAACCTACTTTCAGCTCATAATATGGCCTTCTCTTGCTCATTACTGTGTAACTTAAAACTGCAGCTTACGGCTTTAGCCATGCCGCGTCCAACTCATTATCAGACAGACCGGTAGAACGTTTTGTCACTTCTCGTTCTATGCCGCTGTTGATAAGCTGGCGAGCTATGTCAAGGCGCATTTCTTGACGGCCGAGAAGGAGCCCCTTCTGCTCGCCAAGCTCAAGGCCTTTTTGCAACCCCTCTTGTATCCCTTTTTGCAATCCCTTCGCTTCAAGCTGTTGTGCAATCGTCATAATGTCCTCCTGATAATCCGTTGCTTTCTCGGCCATCGCCCGCAGAAACTCTTCCGCGGCCGACGTCTCTCCCTGCATGACAATATAATAGACCAGACTGCGAAACTGGGCCGCCGATAGCGGCCAACGTTTAGACAACCTGGCGATGTCATTTACCATCTCCAGCACATCCCGCGTTCGGATATGCTTTTGCACCAACTCCAGCAGCGCCATGCGTCGGTGGGTCAGGATTTCATCATCCGGCATCGCCGTGATATCCACCAGCGGGAACGCCTGCATATACACCGATTCTGCCAGCTCAGGGTCGGCAAAGCAATCCAGCCAACGCGTGGTGTACGGATAGGGCGACGAACGCCCATGGTAAAACAGCAGCGGCACCACCACCGGCAATTGTTCGTGCCCCTGATCAAGGTGCTGCTGCATCGCCGCCAGGCTGTAGCGAAGCATACGCTGCGGCATCAGCTTCTCAGGGCGCGACTGATGCTCTATCAGGCAGTAGATATACCCTTCCCCGCTCGCGGTTTTCACCGAGTACAGCATATCGGAAAGCTGGCTGCGTAAGTTCTCCTCGACGAAACTGGCCGGCGCTATCGCCAGCGTTCGCAGATCGCATTGACGGCAAATTGTCGCCGGCAAATGGATAGCCAAAAAATCCCGCGCCACGGCGATATCCCCGAGGAACCGTTTAAACAACGCGTCGTGCTGGCAATTAACCTGTAATATAGCGCCTCCCTGGCAAAATTCCGCCGCATCATAGCGCCCGCGATCCGTGAAAACTATACTGGTGCAACTAACCCCGCCCAAATTCCCTTACGGCTCAAGGAACAAGAGGGAGGCGTTTTTGCCGGTCCCCTTGTCCAAAAGTACCCTTGTCTTTATCCCATGCTCGTTTTACAGACAAGGAATGATCTTCCAACTACCTCAACATGATTTAGCTCCACTCAGTGAGTCCCGCGCCGGCACAACCGTAAACGGCGTTACCAGCGGCCGCTGTCATTTAAGCCGCATGCGTGAATACTCGAGGGTTTGGTGACAACACATTTTGCAGCGCTTTAATGATAACGCTACGACACACTCGACGGCATCCCTCCGATACCGAGGCAGCTAGTTGTAATGCATTTATTTTCAAAGCGTTTGAAATGACCGAATGAAAATAAGCTCACGATAGACTTTACACGCTCGGGATCGCCATAGATCATCCGCTTGGCGAGCCGGCTAATGGCAACTTAAGCGATGAATTTTTTAAGCACTCATTGTTTCTTGTCAATGGATAATGCTCAGGAAACACCGGAGTGCTGGCGGGAGGAATATAACGATGACAGGGCAAATTCTTCACTCAATGACGTAACTTGGGCATAATTTTCACGATCTCATCCAAAGCGGAAAATCTCTAAACAAATCGAGGTGAGGATAGAGGAAGAGGTTACTATGCGATAACCTCTATGGGGCAACGCACACGAATTAAAGATTGAGGTCAGTGGCAGGATCAGGCAACATTCCAATTAACCGCATGTTCTATTACGATGCTTTAAGCAACGGATCCTCAAGAAAAAAAGCGGGCGCAGTCAAACTGACCTGAATTACCGCAGTGTTGCAGACCATCAGCACGCCGATGCTGTCACTGCCAAAAGGTAGACAGAATAAGTAACATTTCGCGCCCAGAAGCTATGAAATTGATCGCCTTGAACAGAACTAAATAAGCTAATTAGTATAGTCCGAAACATTTTATAGAACGAGAGATATCAGACGAGTCATGTCAAGAGTAAAATGCCTAACATTATCGAGATTTCAAATATTATCATTTAGGAATTTAACTTTGTGTTAAAACACTAAAATTTCATTTATGATGCCATCCCCACATTCTGCTGGATAGTAAATTCATCTCGAAGGTTCTTAAGAATCTCTTCTTGTTCCTTCAAACAATAAATATATGCTTTTAGCTTTGGAAAAGAGGGATCTATGTTGTAATCAACCTCTCCACAAAGAGAGTGCTTTTTTTTATAAAACGAGGCCATGGATTCACTCATCAGACCAACCGCATCGCCATTTTCAATTAAGAAAAGATAATTTTCAACATCATCGACAATGATGACCTGAATAGTCGAAGAGAGGGTAATGATTTTCCTGTGTGCGATTTTGATATAGCTATCGTGGAAGCCATTTTTAGGAATAATAATTGGAAGGCTTTTCATATCGCCGAGTTGGGTATACGCAATACCTTTAGCCATAAGATAACAAATAGGTTCACTGTAAAACTCCGTTGAAATGATGTTACTTTCGCTCATTTCTCTATGTGAGATTACCGCCTGAATTTCTCCTGAACACAATGATTCAAATGAATTACAAGCGTCGCTAGAGCAATATGATATGCTCTCGATATTTTTTCTATTGTTAATCAATAAGTCAAACATAAAAGGGTTGATATTCTCCACCCCTATCATAATACTTTTTTTTATAATCAATCGGTTGTTTTTCTGAGAAAATATTTCTTCTAATTCAGATATTTTTGCATAATAAGGGATGATTTTTTCGTAAAGCTCCCGTCCTTTTTTGGTTAGCGTAAAATTATGCTCAGTACGGTGGAATAGCTTGTACCCCAACTGCTCCTCGAAAATCTTTATCCTTCTTGATATAGGGGAGGAAGTAACGAAGAGAGTTTCAGATGCTTTCTTGAGGGACTTTTCTCTAGCCAGTACTATGAAACACTTTAGATTAGAAGAAAAAAACATACATCCTCCTTATGGGAAGTTCGCGTCAGTTTCGTGAGTTGAAATATTAACATACCACACAAATATCATTATTAATAATAAAGAAAGCAAAATTTTATAATATTTCTCAAGTTAATCAATATGATGCTAATTTTTGAAACGTGGTTTTAAAATTTATTGTTGCGATTTCATTCAACACAACGCAGGATTAGAAATTTCCCATGGAAGTACTTTCGATAACTCATACTTGAAAGTTCGCGAAGCGGAACGCCTCTTCAAGAGGTTTATTCACTGTTCATTGAAATCCAAGAATTAGAACACTCCGTGGTAGCAGCATGCTAGTGATAGTGAATAGCCCCCCTTGGCTATGTCTGTTGTTTCTCAGTTCTCGTTTTAGGGTTTTAATTTTAAGGACGAAAACTTCAGATTCATTCAATCAGTTACCAATTACGTTATCTGAGAATGCAATAATTGAAATTGATTATAACACCTGTACAAGTAAAACTAAGTCATGCAAAGCAATCCGCTGCAGAAAATGGCTTTACTTCACTGAGCTCTTGCGCCGTGAAAAGCAAGGTTACGTAATAACTCTGATCGTACAAAAGGTGTGATGATGCCCAATACAATAAAATCATTACGGAGTAATGAGAATAAACTTGCCATGGGATTTTGTCAGAACGGGTCTTCAGAATCAGAGCAGGGCTATAAACTTGGCAGATCAAACGAGATGACTCTGTCGAATATACCTGTGCGATACCATGCACCTGCTGTAGCCTTTATGAATTTTTCTCACCAAGCTGGTCGTAACCTTGATTCCAAGCAGTATAAAGGCACAGCAGACATACTTTTTCATCTCATCGCTCTGATTTATGCACAGTGCCGTAAAGTGCTTATTTTTCTCGACGCTTCTGATGCACCAATTACTCTACTTAGCCAGTCTGATGTGACGCTGGGAAATCGCATCATAATACTGCCCAAGCAATACATTATTGACGATTTGGATAATGATTTGGCACAGGCCGCGATCACTGCTAAAGATAATCAGGCCGTTATCTCCAGAGAGTTGAAGAGGAAGAAAAATTATTTCCCATCTCAGAGCACAAATTTCATCTACATTATAGCGCCAGGATCCCCCTATTTTTTATTCCGGGGCGGAAATATAGTCTCGATATCAGCATACTTGACGATAATTACGATTACATTGCTCCACAATTTTATAATCAGGGCAGCGACGGTATTGACGTCGATGGTGTGGGCTGGCTTGTGCAGAATAATGACAGCCAGAGAGAAAATTTTATGTACTTCCCGAGAGGGAATCTGGTCTCCAGTCCCGATAGTTTTGGCAAAATTCCTTATGACAAATTTTTTGTCTACCCGCCAGCGAACAAGATTGCCGCGACTACTACTTATGTCGTTAACCGCCAAAATATCCGTAACACACTGAGGCGACCCGAAAAGGCAGGCATGGGCATTCTTAGCTTGATGAGCTGGTCCGAAAACTAAGACGCCAGATTTACCAAAGATGGCAAATTCCCTGCCTGGGAGTTCCTCAATCGCTATGGCTATCTCGCTGGCGATGGCACGGTCCCGGGACCTGAGCCGGAATATGCGCAGTGAGCGACAAGTGTCCGCTATAGCGAGGGCGATCACATTTATTGGCAGTCAGAAGGCCATGCCTGCGTGATGGAACATTTCTCCAATATTTACTGGTCACCGGATTTAGCCACGACCTGCTGACAGCAGGCCGCAATTAATTAACCACAACAGGAGTAAATGCAATGACAACCACCATTATCAGCACCAAAAAGAACGGACCGGGTTTACGCCACGGACATGTTTCCACTCCAGAGTCCCGTGCGTATTTTGCCTGGCAAGAAGGTCGACTCAATTCCGGGCAACTCAATCAACGGGAAGCCGGTAAGTTCTTCCCTGCCACCGCCAGTGGCCTGACCGATAGCGTTGCTCCAACGGATTCGACAAATATGCTTCCGCCTCCGGATGGCAAAATCGCTAGCGCCAATCAAGGCGATGGTGAATTCCTCGACGAACCGGGCACACACTGGAAAAAGCACAGCGTGGAATCCGCCGAGCTGTTGAAAGTGACCTGGTATTACTCTGCGCCGCACGCTACTCGCCGCTGGAATTATTTCATTACCCGTGAAGGTTGGAACCCGAACATGCCGCTAAGTCGTGCACAGTTTGAGGATAAGCCTTTCTATAAGGTTGAACTGGAAGAGCAGCCTTTCTGGAGCCATGCCGCTGCGTTGAATCCACCGAATCCGACCGAACATTTGGTGATGTTACCTCAGCGTTCCGGCTATCATGTGCTATTGGCCGTATGGGAAGTAGCCAATACCGGCAATGCGTTCTATCAGGTGATTGATCTGGACTTTATCGGAGACGTCAGCCCAACCACGCCTGTCGCGCCCGGCGGATTACGTGCGTCAGCCAGCACCACCAGCAGTATTACGCTGAAATGGAACGCCGCAGCCTCTGCAGCCGAATATCGCCTCTATCGCAATAACACGCTGATCTATTCTGGCGACCAATTGAGTTTTACCGACAACGGCTTGCCGGAAAATACAACCTATAGTTATGCTGTCAGCTCGGTCAACGAGGCCGAGGTTGAATCTGCTTTCAGTCAGCCAATTACTGCTTCCACCAGTAGCGATGTCAATCCGGACACGCCGCCTACAGCACCGACCCATCTCCACAGTATGGGCATTACGACGAACAGCGTCAGCCTGATGTGGGGCGCATCAAGCAGCAGCGTTAAGCTGAACGGGTACTTGGTTTACCGTGACGGAAATGAAATAGCCCGTGTCAATGTTGCTCAACTGAGCTACACCGATACCGGATTGCGACCCGCAACCGCTTACCGCTATTTCGTTGTGGCCGAGGATATTCAGGGCCAGCTGTCTGGGACGAGCAATGTGCTTTCCGTCTCAACTGATAAAGATGAGGATGATAGCGGCGGCGGCACGTATCCACATTGGATCCTGGGTGAGACCTACCATGCCGGAGACATTGTCAGCCATAACGGTAAAAACTGGGTAAGTTATGTGACCCACGTCGCTCACTCGCCTGACTGGGCACCGGGCCTGGCACTTTCGTTGTGGTACGAGTTGATCTGAATCTGACTTAAAACTGATAATCCCTGGCCAGAGGTTTCTGGCCAGTATTCAGTTTCGCTTAAGTTATCTAAGGTAAACAATGTCAACTGTCATTCCCATTATTATTGCTCATTGCTCTGCATGGGTTGTTGATTATTTACCGACGGTATTTTCATCTATTTCCTCTCTGCTAATTGCTTTTTTTATGGGGATTTACGATGGAAAAGCGGTCTGGAAAACCATGGCGGAAGCATTTATATGCGGCATCTTTACCTTGTCGATTTCCGGCTCACTGGAACAACTCGGACTCCCTGACAATGCGGTCAATTTGCTCGGTGGGATTATTGGTTTTGTCGGCGTTGAAAAATTAAGAATTTTGATTGAAGGAAAATTGTATAAACGCTTGGGGGTAAAATCTGATGAAAATAAGCCATGATGGAGTGATATTTATTCGGAAAGAAGAGGGTGAAAGATTAAACGCCTACCTGGATATTGCGGGGATTCCAACTATCGGCGTCGGCCATACCGGATATGTTAATGGTATGCCAATTGCTAAAAATACGCTTATTTCGACAGAAAAATCGATGGAGCTATTGAAGAAAGATTTAGAGACCGTTGAACAGGCGATTGAAAAAAATGTAACCGCGCCACTCTCGCAAAATCAATACGATGCACTTTGTAGTTTGATCTTCAATATTGGCGCAGGCGCTTTTGCCGGTTCATCGGTAAAGCGTAAACTGAACGCCCACGATTATAAAGGCGCGGCAGACGCCTTCCTGATGTGGAAATGGGCAGGCAACGCTAATGACGCGCTATTGTCTCGCCGGGAAAGGGAGCGACAACTATTTCTGTCTTAAGCAATGATCTTCCAACGACCTCACCATGATTTAGCACCACTCAGTGAGTCCCGCGCCGGCACAACCGTAAACGGCGTTACCATCAGCCGCTGTGATTTAAGCCGTCATGCAAAGAAAACTCGAGGGTTTGGTGGCTATCTACTTCGTGATGCTTTGTCGCGCGCGTCAAAAAGGCACCATGGGGCCCACTGGCGGCAAAAATCGAGGTGCGGCTTTTGGCGGGAGCCTGTTCGGCACTGGGACGAGCGACGAGACGGGCTAGTGTTCGGCATGGATGCCAGCGACTCGGCAAAATGCTGTTCGGCATTGGGGCGAGCGACGAGACGGCTACTGCTTGATATTGATGCCAGCGGCATAGCGGCCACCCGCGCGCAGGGTGGCGTTTAGTTCCTCATTGCAATTCGTCAGCCAGCGTTTGCCAATCAAACGGCTCCTGGTGGCAATATACAAGGCCTTTCGTCGCCATTTTTTGCGGCAGTTGCCGTTGGCTGGTCGCGGTCGCTTGGCTCATAACAGCGCCGGTTCCCACCTCTCGCAATGTTTTAACCACCTCCTCCATTTCCTGGCTGCGTCGGATCCCGTGTTGTGCCACACGGCTAATCAGATAGCCGGGAAACGCACCGTTCCAGCCAAGACTGGGAAAGCTGGCGTGCAGGGCCGCCAGGACGTCTTTCTCCACGCCATACTGCCGCGCAGCGAACAGGCACTCGGTCGTCAGCGCTTCTAGGCCCTTAATGATGACGCTACGACACATTTTGACGGCGGAGACTTTGCCTAGCGTAGCGTCACCAAATTGAGCCTTCAATCCCAGACCCTGCAGACGGGACGTCAAGTGCTGCGCCTGTGGTCCCCCTATCAGCAACGGGGTACGCAAACGCGCCGGCGGAACCGGCGCCATTACGGCCACTTCTACAAATATGCCAGGAAGAAAAAACGCCGCCGCCTGTCGTTTGGTCTCGGGTGCCACCGAGTTAAGGTCAAGAAAGAATTGCCCTTCCCGCAAACGCGCCCCGCTTTGCTGTGCCACGTCCAATGCCGAATCCGCCGTAACGGTGGAGAAAATGAGCGTCGCATTTTCTATCGCCTCCGCGAGCGACGCGGCCGCGCGTACGCCAGCGCGGCGTGCCTTATCCAGCATTGTTTCACGCTCAGCGCCGTCCAATTTGCAATCCCACACTATGACCGGATGGTTCTTCGCCAGATCGGCGGCGAGGATCCCCCCCGCTTCACCATAGCCGATAAAGGTTATCTTTTCCGTCATAGCGGCCTCTCGTTCGGCCAGATCTTGCTGGGGATATAGACCTCACCGGAAAAAAGCAATCTGGCGGTGCGAACCAGCCCACAGCCGGCCAGTTCGCCCTCGGCGTCATGGCGCAAGACAACGCTGAATTCACCCGTGGGATGTTCTACGCTGAGCGTTTGTTGCCCGTCGCTGTTGGGAGTATCGACACGGGCGAGGCCTTCCGTCACCGATCCTGGAATCAGGCAGGCGCTTGCCACACTGACGGCGCCAAATACGCCGATGGAAGCATGACAGCGGTGAGGAATAAAGGTTCTGCTACTGATGGCGCCGCCGTGACGCGGTTCGGCAATCAGCGTCATTTTCGGCACCGTACGCTGCGCGACATCGCCCAAATTCATCTGTGGCCCCGCCTGAAGGCGTATCGATTCCAGCCGTCGCTTAAGTTCTTCATCGCCGTCCAGTTCTTCGCGCGTTTCATAGCCGGTACGGTCGACATCGCGCGCCCGGAGCAGAATAACCGGCATGCCATTATCGATACAGGTCACACTGATACCATCAAATCGATCGGCGGCATGCCCGGTGGGCAACAGGGCACCGCAGCTCGAACCGGCTACATCGAGAAAATTGAGCAAAATCTTGCTTGCGGTACCCGGCACGCCATCAATGCGCGTTTCGCCGTCATACACAACGCCCTGGTTATCGCAGGGCACGTCAGCGATGGCGATCTGCCCCGTATTTTCCATATAGATGCGAACCTGAGAAATCGGCGATGCGCCACGCACCATGCCTCTTTCTAAAGCAAACGGCCCTACCGCGGCTAAAATATTGCCGCAGTTCTGACCGTAATCGACGCTGGCCTTATCCACATTGACCTGGGCAAAGAGGTAATCGACATCCGCCTCCGGGCGTGCAGACGCACGGATAATCGCCACTTTGCTGGTTAACGGATCAGCGCCGCCGATGCCGTCTATCTGACGGATGTCAGGCGACCCCATCACCGCCAGCAGTACCGCATCACGCTGTGCCCGATCTTCGGGCAGATCGTCCGCCAGGAAACACGCCGCTTTAGACGTGCCCCCGCGCATCAGAAGGCAACGAATTGCACGCTGTGCCATATTAGCTCTCCGCTTCGTCTGCCGAATCGAAATAACGTAGCCCTTTTTCCGCCAGGCGTGGACGCATGGCATAAATATCCAGGCCAAGTTCGCCATTGTGCAGCCGCTCACGTTTCGCCGTTTCGTTGGCCATACGACTCTCGGCACGCGTCAGTACCGTGCCAACCTCAGCATGGCGGACAACGACCACACCGTCATCATCGGCAACGACCACATCGCCGGGATTGACCAGTTGGCCGCCGCAAATGATGGGAATATTCACCGATCCAAGGGACTCCTTTACGGTCCCTTGGGCATGGACATGCCGCGACCAAACCGCAAACCCCATGTCGCGCAACGTTTGCGAATCACGAATGCCGATATCCCCGACCAGACCTACGACGCCGCGGGCCTGCAACGAGGTCGCCAGCAGATCACCAAAAAAACCGTCGCCGCAGGGCGAGGTTGGAGCTACCACCAGGATATCTCCCGCCTGGCATAGCTCCACGGCGACGTGGAACATCCAGTTATCACCGGGTGTAACCAATACCGTGACGGCATTCCCCGCGCGGGTCAGCCCTTGCTGAATCGGGCGGATCCCGTGGTGCAACAGACCTTCGCGATTCTGTGCCTCATGAATGGTCGCCACCCCTGCCGTTGCGAGTTTTTCTATCATTCCGTGTTCCGCGCGCGGGATGTGACGAATGGCGATACCCTTCTTATTGAGTAGGCTCATGCTAAATTCTCCGTCACGCGAGGGAATATACTTTGGAACCCTTCTGCGTGTGTAATGGCACGCGTCGCGGTAATTCCTACGTTACGTTTTGCCTGCACGCCGCGCTGCAGCGCCACGCGGGTGTAGTATTCCCACAGATGCTCCTGGCCCTGCATGCACTGTATGGCCTGATATTTTTGTTGCCAAACGCCGGAGATATCCAACAACACATCCGGTTTCCAGCTGCATTGTTCAGGCTGATGCGGTTCAAAACAGTACACCGGCGGCGCCTCGACGACTTTTTCACCCGGAAGATACCCCTCTGCCTGAGCGATAATGCGTGCTTCCTGCGCCAGATTTGACGCCAGGGGATGGTCATAGTTGTAAGGGTCATGCATAGAATGCGTCAGCACAAAATGGGGTTGGATGCGTCGGTACACATCCGCCAGGCGGAATAATGTCTCTTTGTCCGCCCGCAGGGGATAATCGCCAATGTCGAAAAACTCTACCGTCGCGCCAAGAATATCCGCTGCGGCTTGCGCCTCTTTTTGACGATGCGCTTTAACTTTATCCTCGGTCATATTTCCTTTACGCCACAGTTTGGCCGATTCACCGCGCTCACCGAAAGACAAGCAAACGATGTGAACCTGATAACCCTGCTGGGCATGCAACGCTATGGCACCGCCGGAACGCCAGACAAAATCGGCCGAGTGAGCGCTGACGACGAGGGCACTTTTCGGGGTAATCGAAGAAGACATATTTACTACCTCAGTTGTTGTTTTTGCCAGCATGGCATGGACTGAGAAAGGCGGGTAATTCATTAACTTGCATTGGGTATGATTTTTATTTATGTTGTTAATTTCTCGTCCCTTTACACCATAAGGTGGCCTCAATGCCGGAGCATGACATTAAATTCATCAATATCATGCAATTAAGGTGTTTTTGCCAGGTTGTCAGATGCGGAAGTCTATCCCGCGCAGCCAATGAGTTATTCCGTACTCAGTCCGCCATCACTCGCGCCATCCGCGACCTGGAAACGACGCTTGACGCTACCTTGTTCGAGCGCCACTACAGCGGCATGACGCTCACCGACTATGGCAAGTGCATTCTGCCGCGCGCTTTACGCGCCATTAACGAGCTTCAAACGATCCCCGCACTGTTAAGACGATCCAATGATCGTGCCGGAGGACAAAAAGAGCAGCCCGATCCAGGCTGGCTTTTCAATACCCGACGGCTACGGGTTTTTTTGCATCTTTATCATGTCAACCATAGCCAAATCGTGGCCGCGCATTTGGGGGTGTCGCAACCGGCCATTAGCGCCGCGCTGAAAATACTGGAGAAAGGGGCAGGAATAACGCTTTTCCGCCGTACCGCGGAAGGGGTAAGGCCGACGACGGCGGCGGATTTAATTTACCCCAATATCAGCCGGGCGCTTAATGAACTCGAACATATTTGGAGCGATTTGGCCGCCCGCCGCGGTATTTTAACGGGCAGCGTGCGCATTGGCGCCCTCCCCCTCAGCCGCGCTCAATTGCTGCCCCAGGCTATCGGCGCCTTTTTGGCGCAGCATCCTGGCATCACGATCATGACAAACGAAAGCCCGTACGAATCGCTGGTTTCAGATTTGCGCGCAGGCAATATTGATTTCATTATCGGTGCCCTACGACAGGATGTGGATCTCAAAGATTTGACTACCGAAGCGTTGTTTGAGGAAGACATGTTAATACTGGTGAGAAACCAGCATCCGTTACTTAGCCATGTTGTACCAGTGGCGCAATTGGGAAGCGCCGAATGGATACTTCCCCGCTCCAATACGCCTTCGCGTTATCTCTTGGACAAAGCCTTTCTGTCGATGGGCGTAGTGTTACCCAAACCGGTGGTTGAGACAGGGGATGCGGCGCTGGTGAGAGGGTTACTGCTGAGTTCAGACCGCCTTGCCGCGGTGTCGGCCAGTCAGATGAGCTTTGAAATTGAACAAGGAGTGCTAACCGTATTACCGGTGACACTTCCCGGCACTGGAAGGCGCATCGGCCTTTCCTTTCGTAAGGGGAATTTGCCTTCACCCGCCACCGAAGCATTGCTTCAATTTATTCACAATCACCTGCACGAGCAGGAAAATGTTCAGGCCATTGGATGAAGTTGATGACACAAATTTTGCACTCAACCACATTTATACCATCTGACTTTTACCCGCGGCCTGCCGATCATTACGATAGCAAATCGATGCCATTAACCTCATTTTGGGCCTGAAGATGGACATTAAGCAATTGGAGTACTTTATCTGTGTGGCTGAGTTGGGGAGTTTTACTCGTGCCTCGATTACCTTAGGCGTAGCGCAACCGGCCCTGAGTCGGCAAATACGCCAGCTTGAGGTCGAATTATGTCAAAGCTTACTGGTACGTAATGGCCGCGGCGTTTATTGTACCGAGGGGGGAACAATACTTCTGGAGCATGCGCGGGGTATCATGCATCAGCTCGCCCGCGCCCGTGGCGAATTAGAGAGGCTCCGGGGGATTCGCCACGAAAGCATTGCCGTTGGTTTACCGCCGACGCTTGCTCGATTTCTGACGCTTCCGCTGGTCACGGCTTTCCATTCACGTATGCCGGACGCCACTATCTCAGTCGCGGAAGGATTGAGTAATCAGATTCAGGAACTCCTGATAAAAGCCAGACTTGATATCGCGCTGCTTTATCACAGCCAGCCGTCACCGGATATTGAAGCGGTAATGTTTCACGAAGAGGAGCTTTTTTTAATAGAATGCACCGATGTGTCTTACCAACCGGTGGTCACTCTCGAAGAGCTCGCGGCGATCCCGCTAGTCATGCCCAGCCGTCAGCATGCTTTCAGAATTCTTCTAGAAGAGGCCATGAGCGCAAGCCATTTAATGCCACGCTATGCCGTCGATGTCGACGGCGTAAGTACCATTCTCGAACTGGTGACCCATGGCTTGGGGAGCGCCATTTTGCCGAAAAACGCTATCTCGAATTTCGCACAGGCCAATGAGCTGCAGCTAAGACGCATAGGGCCGGAAGGACTATTTGCGCGTCTCTCTCTTGCAACAAGCACCCGAAGGCCCCATACCATGTTACAAAAAGCCACGATTCAATTAATCAAGGAACTCATGACCACCCCCTCCTGATAGGGGCGCCTTCGCGGTATCCAGCCGGGTTGCGAGAATGCGGATAAACAGTTGACACGTGTTACTCCCTCACCGAAGGCGTTATTGGCTCGGCGCCAACGCGCTAGAAAGCGTCGCCACCTTATTGATCAACCGACCTATACCGCTAATTTCGACCTCAATTACATCCCCTTGCGTCATAAACAGCGGCGGTGAGCGTTTTTTACCTACACCGCCCGGCGAACCAGTAATAATGACATCCCCTGGCTCTAGAGGGCTGAAGCGGGAGATATATTCTATCAGCGTGGCAATAGAATGAACCATATTGCGAGTAGAATCATGCTGCACTCTTTGCCCATTGAGGAAGGTGCTTATCCACAATTCCTGCGGATCGGCAATTTCATCACAGGTCACCATCCACGGGCCGAATGCGCCAGTTTTACGCCAGTTTTTGCCGGACGTGAACCAGGTAAACTGCATGTCGCGAACTGAACCATCCATGAAACAGCTGTAGCCGGCAATATATTGCAGGGCATTCTCGCGACTAACATTATCGGTATGTTTGCCAATAATAACGGCTAACTCACCTTCATAATCAAATTCATTGCTGCTGTCGGGCTTACAGACATTTTCACCGTGCGCGGTAAGTGAATCCGGGAACCGTACGAACAGCGTCGGCGCGTCGATAGTTTGTCCGAATTCAATGCGCTTTTTCCTGTAATTCATACCAACACAAAAGATTTTTCCCGGATTATCAATTACCGGCAAATAGTGAATCTCGGCGGCAGCAAAGTCGGGCACTCCAAGATTAACCCCGGTTAAATCGGTGATGGCGTTTCCCGCCAGCGCTGATTTTATATCAGGAAAATAATGCGAATACCGTTTACCTAAGTCATAAATCCGTTCGCCCTCAATGGCGCCCCAGGTTTTCTTTCCCGTATTGGGATTGATAAAATTGAGTATTTTCATTGTCGTTTCTACCATGACGGATAGATATGCCGTCATCACCTTTTCAATAAAGTTGATTGTTCATTGTTCAGCCTACATCCAGGACATCTGTTATCACGCCGGGCGCTCGCTCCGCGGGCGCCCTTTGATCTATAGCGTCAAGAAAATATTTGTTCTATTCCCTTTGTGGTTGCGTTAACCCAGGCGCGGCAACAGTATTAAGCCTTATGCTGAGCCCTCGCCGCTGGACGTATCTCCCACCGCGATGTGAAAGGGTGGCTATCGGAACTGCTTTTATTTTGCATGAACTCTATTTAACCGGCTAAAGATTCCCCTACCCTGTATCGGTTGCGCATAATCTACGTTTGTGTTCAGAATGAAAGGGTGGTTTGCGCGCCTAATACCCAGGCATCTTTCACTTCGCGGACGCCGCCAGGATGAGCAAGCCACTGTATATTGGGACGAACGGTAAACCAGGGTGTGATCGCCGCGCTATAATGCAATTCCGCAGCGTATTCAGCGCCCCTCACGGGTTGATACGCGGGATCATCATAATCACTAATGCCTTTACTGCTGTTGACCAGTTCAGCGCGATGGGCTAGCCGGCTGTTGACGTGCATTTTACTGGCGCCCAGCCCAACAAAATCATTGGGCCGTGAAGCAAAAGGTCCTTTGAAAATAGCGCCCACTTGTGTTTGGTAATCCATGGTTGATGTGTCTTTATCGTTCGCAGCCAGATGCACAAATAGAGACAGACCTCGATTTTTATTATCCCCCACCATGGTTACTTGTTGTAACAAATAGAGATAGCCGCCATAGCGTCCATCATGCATGCGGGCGGATTTATGTGAGGTCACATAATCATTACCGTCATCGTCTTTGAGCACATCCGCCGCATCAACTGTATTGTACCATCCGCCGATCTTATAACTGCCTGGCAATTTATTGACGCCTAATTGGCTCAAATATCCCAGTTCGCCGACATACATATTTCCCGTCCGGCCGCTGAGGTTCATTTTGAAACTCCCCCTCCTGGTCAAATAGGAAGGATTGTGCAAGAATGCGCCAACCTGCGCATAGTAAGACTTATCTATATTAAGCCTGATGCGTGCGCCCCACTGACTCACCGGCGCATTATACCAAACTCCTGAACCGTGACCCGCGAGAGATCCGCACAGGGACAAATTTTGAAAAAAACAGCCGCTATTATCGAAATCTTCACCAATCGGCATACGTCCCAGTTTCACGTCTAGCTTATTGTCTAACCACTGTTGACGGTACCATAATTGACCAATATGCCAGGTCTGACCGCGGCCATAGTTGCTTTGCACGCCGGATCCAATCACGGGAACACGGGGATCCTGAATTCTGTCCGCCGTCAGATCGCGCCCGTTGCGATCATTAAGCGAAAAAACAAACTCAGCGTGAGGAATGCCCGCAATTTTCTCCAGATCAAGTTTGGTGCCGAAGGTGTATTGATCGCTGTAACGTAATGTTTTATTACGATCATAACCACCCGCCACATTAGAGGCAACCATTGACGAATAATCCAGAGAAAACACGTAACCTTGTTGCGCCAGGTCGCTACGAAGTCCCCCCCAGTCCCCGGTGAGATGTTTCCCTGTCGGTGAAAACCATTGATCCTCAGCAAAGGAGGGGGCAGCGATCACAGAGGCCAAAATCAACAGCGTACCGGATTGGCAAATAAATTTTTTCATGGTTATTACCTTAAAAATTTAATATTATTTTTAAGCTATTTCTTGCCCGGGATTTCTGATTTCATGGTCAAGTTTTTTGAAATCAAGTTCTTTTTCCCAAGCCGAGACGACAAGGCAAGCAACGCCATTACCGACCAGGTTAGTCATGGCTAAGCCTGTCCCAAGGAATCGATGCACGCCGAGAATAAGCACCATGCCCTGAACAGGGACAATAGGCACAATTAATAGCGTACTGGTCAACATAACGAATGCCGCGCCGGCAATGCCGCTTGCGCCTTTAGAGGTAAGCATGCCAACACCGATAATGATGAGTTGATCGGTTAAACTTAAGTCAATATTCATTGCCTGCGAAATAAAGACGACCGCCATCGTGAGGTAAAGATTTGTGCCGTCGAGATTGAAAGAGTAACCGGTAGGAATGATCAGGCCGACTGCCGATTTGGAACAGCCCAGTTTTTCCATTTTAGCCATGATCTGCGGCATGACGACTTCAGAGGAGCTGGTCCCCAGCACGATTAATAGTTCATCTTTGATGTAGTTGACGAATTTGAAGATACTGATATGGCAAAGATGGCACACGAAACCCAGCACGACGATAACAAAGAAGATGCACAGGACATAGAAACCGCCTACCAATTTCATCAATGGCCCCAGCGATCCGGCGCCATATTGCCCAACGGTAAAGGCAATCGCGCCAAAGGCCCCAATAGACGATAAACGGATAATCATATTGACAATTTTGAAGAAAACTTGCGAGAAACCGTCGATAACATTAAAGACCTGACGGCCCGCTTCGCCTAACGTGGTTAACGCCCAGCCAAATAAAACCGCTATCAAAAGAATACTGAGAATATTACCCTGGACGAATGCGCTGACGACGCTATCGGGAATGATATGCATTAGAAAGCTAACAAAGTCAAGGTGTTGGGCTTTTTCAATATAGCCTTGTACTAAAGAAGCATCCAGACTTTCTGGTCTGACGTTAAAGCCTTTACCGGGATTAAGGATATGCCCACCAATCAACCCGATCAGTAATGAAAAGGTGGAGATCACCTCAAAATAGATGAGCGCTTTACCCCCAACACGCCCCACCTTTTTCATATCACGCATCCCCGCGACACCGGTTACGATAGTGCAGAATACAATGACGCCAATCATCATTTTGATGAGCTTGATGAAACCTTCCCCCAATGGAGCCATTTTCACCGCTAATGATGGCCAAAAATGCCCTAATAAAATGCCCAGTACTACACCGATAAGAACCTCAAAATAAATGGTTTTATAAAAAGGTTTTTTTGTTTTGTTCATGATGACCTCAGTTGTAGGGTTGTCTATCAACCAAATACTTTCATTCTTGCTGTCAAGCCGGCGTTTATCTTTTTTATCGCCGATGACGTATCCTTACCAATAACGGATTTCCTCTGCTGGAAAAGCACACTCATTCTGGCCAATAAAGACGCATTGGATTATCAACCAGGAGTTTATGTTGCAGTTCTGCTGATGGCGCGATGAAGGGGATGTAGTTAACTAACAATCCGTCATCCGGCATATGTCCTTTCAAATTAGGATGAGGCCAGTCGGTACCCCACAATACCCGGTCGGGAAAGTGCGCCACTAAATATCGGGCAAAGGGGACGACGTCTTGATAGGGGCGCTGCTGCCCTTCTACCGCAGCCGGTCCCGTATGGGATAAACGTTCGGGACAACTCACTTTGCACCAGATATTCTCGTGTTCGCGCATCAGTGCGACAAAACGCTGGAATTCCACCCCTTCCACCGGCAATGACACATCCGGGCGTCCCATATGATCGACGACGACCTGGGTCGGTATCGAGGTAAAAAAGTCCCATAATTCGGCCAAATCAGCCGCTTCAAAATACACCACGATGTGCCATCCCAAGGGCGCGATACGATGCGCGATTTCAAGCAATTCATCTTTCGGTGTAAAATCCACCAGGCGTTTGACAAAATTAAAGCGAACCCCGCGCACCCCGGCTTGATGTAACGCAAGAAGTTCTTCATCGCGAATAGTGCGTTTCACCGTTGCTACACCCCGGGCCGTGCCGTCCGCCGCCCGCAGGGCATCAATTAACGCGCTATTGTCATCGCCGTGGCAGGTGGCTTGGACAATCACGTTGCGACGAAAACCCAGCTTGTCACGCAGTGCAAAAAGCTGCTCTTTTGGCGCATCACAAGGCGTATATTTCCGTTGCGGAGCATAGGGAAATGTTTCCCCCGGGCCAAAAACATGGCAATGCGCGTCCACTGCGCCTTCCGGCACAACAAAACGCGGCGTTGATGGCGCGGGATGAAAATCTAACCAACCCGGGGTCTTAGTGAACTTCATTGCGATCTCCTTTTGTTCATTCTAAATGTGCAGCACAAACGCCAACTTTATTTGCCTGCTTTACCGTTGCGCGATTCCGTTAACATTGGCCCGGCCGCCTGCAAGGCTTTGCCCGTTGGCGTATCGGTGAACTGTTCAAAATTCTGGATAAATTTTCCTGCCAGCGCTAACGCTTTTACTCGCCACTCTTCCTCACTGTTCCAGGCGTTACGCGGGTCGAGCTTCTCGCTGGCAACGCCGGCAATATTTTGCGGCATAGCCAGATTAAAAATGGGCAGGGTAATGAACGACGTATTTTTTAACTCATCAGTTAAAATGGCACGAATGATTTTGCGCGTGTCGGATAATGAAATACGCTGATGCCTGCCGTTCCACCCCGTGTTCACCAACCAGGCCTCAGCTTTCGCTTCTCGAACTCGTTCAAGCAATATGTCGGCATACTGCGTGGGATGCAGCGAAAGGAAGGCCGCACCGAAACAGGAGGAAAATACGGGCCGGGGCTCAGTCACGCCGCGCTCGGTACCGGCTAGTTTGGCGGTAAAGCCTGAAAGAAAATGGTATTGCATTTGCTGCTCTGTTAAACAACACGCGGCGGGAAGAACGCCGAAGGCGTCAGCCGTGAGAAAGATGATTTTTTTGGCGTGGCCGGCTTGAGAAGAGGGACGGACAATATTTCGGATATGGTGAAGAGGATAAGAAACGCGCGTGTTTTCGGTTTTAGACGTATCCTCAAAATCAATATTTCCCTTTTCGCCAATGACGACATTTTCCAAAAGAGCATCACGACGGATAGCCTGATAAATCTCGGGCTCATTGTCCGCGCTGAGCTTAATCACCTTCGCGTAACAGCCACCTTCATAGTTAAACACGCCGCTTTCGTCCCAGCCATGTTCATCATCACCGATTAAAAAGCGCTCAGGATCGGTTGAGAGCGTGGTTTTCCCGGTGCCGGAAAGACCGAAGAACAGCGCGACGTCACCTGCCTGTCCGACATTGGCTGAGCAATGCATGGAAGCAATACCTTGACGGGGCATTAGGTAATTCATTACCGTAAACAGCCCTTTTTTCATTTCACCGCCGTACCAGGTACCGCCAATCAGCTGGATATTTTCACTCAGATTGAACGCAATAAAATTTTCGGAGTTTAGACCTTGTTCCTTCCATGCGGGATTGGTACATTTGGCGCCGTTCAGCACCAAAAATTCGGGTTGGAATTGATCAAGCTCTTCCGCTGTGGGGCGAATGAACATATTCGTGACGAAATGCGCCTGCCAAGCGACTTCCGTGACAAAGCGGACCGCAAGCCGGGAATTTTTACTGGCGCCACACCAGGCATCCACGACGTATAATGTCTTACCCGAAAGCTGATGGGTGACACATTGCTTCAAATATCGCCAAACTTCGCTAGTGATGGGGTTATTATCATTTTTATTTGTTTCACCCTCATGCCACCACAGCGTATTTTTGGTGTTATCATCCTTGACAAAATATTTATCAGCCGGCGAGCGCCCGGTAAAAATACCTGTATCTACAGCGACGGCCCCCAGATGAGTTAATGTAGCGCGTTCAAGCCCGACCAGTTCGGGCGCGGTTTCATGTTGGTATAATGCGTCATGACTCGGGTTATAATGGATATGTATGGGGTTATCTATACCTGCGCCGCGCAAATACCGGACTAAGTGTTCCTGAACATCCATCACCTCACCCCCCTTTTTTTAAAAACAAAAAATGTTCGGACGACCGCGTTGATCATTAGCAATAAGGCGTAGGTGTGTTAGAGCGCGCGCCGATATTTTCCGCATTGTTCCCTGCCAGAAATTTTTTAATGACGCTTTTCTTTAAAAAATTATCGATTGTTAACATCGCTTTATCGTTTAATTTTCAACGCATCTCATCATCAACGTGGTGCCAGTATGGCGATAAAAGCGGGGGTACGCTACTGGCATGCAAATCTATCAGATATGCCAATACGGTATTTCGTGACGAAGTACAAACATTAGCGGCAGGAAGAGGGGATAAGGCAAAAGGGGCGAGATAAACAGGGTTTGAACATTACAACAAATATGATAATTAATTAACATTGACTATCAAACATGACATCATTTAACCGCACATCAATGTCATCATTGGTCAAAGTATGTTTCTGACTCTGTGGCAATAGTTTGCTCTTCGCCGCCGGTCAACGGACCATCGTGCCGCAGAATGAAAATAGGCCGCTGCGTTCGTGGAGCGCTGACGCCAGCGGGCGCCTGGATTGCTGAAGCTATCGCTCCGCTACGACGCTTCCGCCCTTCCCCTCACTATGCCGGCCTAACGCGCCGTGACGCCCCGACGGCGCCAGGGTGCATCATCGGCAAAGCAGCATTGCCCGCGCGGATAAGGCGCGCCCCGCCGGCGACAAAAAAAAGTCGCAGGAAAATGGCCGCCGCTCAAAGCCCCAGTTCGGTCAAGCCGGGATGGTCATCAGGGCGGCGCCCCAGCGGCCAATGGTATTTACGCTCATGCTCTTTGATAGGGAGGTCGTTGATACAGGCAAACCGCCGGGTCATTAAACCGTCTGCGCCAAATTCCCAATTTTCATTACCGTATGAGCGGAACCAGTTTCCCGAGTCGTCATGCCATTCGTAAGCGTAACGTACGGCAATACGGGAATCGGTGAAGGCCCACAGTTCCTTGATAAGCCGATAATCCAACTCTTTTTTCCATTTGCGGTCAAGAAACGCCCGGGCCTGTTCCCGGTTGTTGATGAACTCGGCGCGGTTGCGCCACTGAGTGTCATCGCTGTAGGCAAGGGACACCTTTTCCGGATCGCGGCTGTTCCAGCCATCTTCCGCCAACCGAACTTTCTGCACCGCAGAGGCATGCGTAAACGGCGGTAGCGGTGGGCGTATTAACGTATCGTGCGACATATGAGACCTCAGTGAGATGATGAAGGATGGAATAACGCAATTTCAGTCTGCCGGCGGCGGGCATGCTTGTGCTAGCAGCGTACGGGCCGTGTCCTTGGCGATATTCGCCGCATCAAGCGCGCCCATTACCCGGGCAAGCGTTATCGCGCCCTCGATCAGGAGCAACAGTTGTCGGGCCAGCCGCGCCGGCTGCGGGCATGGGGTCTGCTCGCAGAGATGGTGGATATACGCGAGTAATTTCTGCTTATGCCGCTTGCTGATCACGCGGAGCGGCGCGTCGGCATCCCCTATTTCCCCCGCGGTATTGATAAAGACGCAACCGCGAAAGTCGACCGACTGGAACCAGAGGGATAACGCATCAAACATCGCCAAGAGGCGCAATTGAGGCGTATTCGCGGTTTCCGTTGCGGCACGAAACCAGGCTAACCAGCGTGCGTCTCTCGCGGTCAGCGCTGCGGCAGCTACGTCATCCTTGGTGGGAAAATAGCGGTAAATGCTTTTTCTGGCGACACCCGAGGTTTTCACCAATAGATCCATGCTGGTAGCCTGAATGCCCAATTGCGCAATAAGCTGTTCAGCCGTGTTGAGGATTTTTTCACGTGTGTCGGACGTTGTCTTTTTCATATTGCCGAATGTAGAACGATCATTCTACCTTGTCAATGGCAGGATGACACAGCCTCAGCCGCAGGCGTTACTTCCAGCCGGCGCAGCGCCTAAATGGCTTTGCACCGCCGCTACCTGCCTGTTGACGGCGACTTAACGCCAGTCTGGTGCCAGGGCCGCTACACGTCACGCCAACAAGATGCCCGAGGCGCTGTCGTAGAGTGCAGCTTTCGGTCACTTTGCTTGACTTTAAATCAATAACGCTTCATGTCACCGTAGCCGCAAGGCAACCCATCGCGCGCGGTCAGATGTCACCATGGCGACACGGCATAACCCGATCACTTGCCAGGACCGTCGGCAACGCGGCGATCGCTATCGACTGCGGCAATCCCCCGCTTTAACGCCGCCGTCCTCTTCTACTGGTGCGAGCCCAGCGGCGGCAACGATCCATCAGGCTAGGTGCGTTTGCCGCGCGCGTCAGCCGGTTACTGACGGGATAAAGCGACCTGCGCCGAGAAACCAATCTCTTGTAGCCAGTCCAAGAACACCGATAGCCGGCGCGACATCTGGTTTTTATGGGGATACACCACATTGAGCGGCATCGGTTGCGGTAACTTATCGGCGAAGACTTCAATCAGCTCGCCGTGCGCTAATTCTTTTTCAAAACGGTAACGCGGTGCCTGAATTAAACCAAAACCCATACGGGCGAGGTCGGCCACGGTATCGGAGTTGTCCGCCGTGACTAAAGCGGGGATCGTTCTGATTTCACGTTTTCCCTTGTGCATAAATTCCAGCGGCATTATTTGCCCGGTGCGTGACGAAACAAAACCCACCATATAATGCCCTTTCAGGTCATCAATGCTGGCCGGCAAACCATATTTCTGGAAGTAGGCCGGGCTGGCGCAGGTAACTTCCTGCAATGCGCCAAGCCTGCGGTAAAACAGGCCGCTGTCGTTGAGTTCGCCGGCACGAATCGCACAATCAATGCCGTCCCGTACCAAATCGACCAGGCGATCGGTTTGGCCGAATTGGAGTGTCAGGCCGGGGTACTTCATCATAAAGGCGGGTAAATGCGGAACGATAAAGGTCCTGGTCAATAAGCCGGGGGCTTCGATGCGTAAATGGCCTTTCGGGTCGTGTTCTTTGAAGGCGCCGCAGGCTTCGTCAAGCTCCGCTAAAATTGTCCGTATGCGCTGATAAAACGCCTTTCCCTCGGGCGTCGTTGTCACATGTCGCGTTGTTCGAGTTAGTAGTCTGACCGACAGCTCTTTTTCCAGCCGCTGGATAGTCGACGTCGCGGTGGACCGTCCGATTCCCATTTCCTGCGCCGCCTTGACGAAACTATGACTCTCAACGATGCGGACAAAAAGCTGCATGCGTGTGATGCGATCCATTTTGATTGTTCTCTACAGGAGAATAATGATGTCAGATGACACTGTATTGTTTTCAGAAAGCGTTTGTATAGTATTTTCATCACCACTTATGGAGGGCACTATGAAAACCAATCACTCAAAAGTCGCTATCGTCACCGGCGCTTCGCGCGGCATCGGCGCGCAGTTGGCAAAATCATTGGCAGAGGACGGTGTACGCGTGGTGGTGAATTATGCCCAGCATGCCGCAAAAGCCGATGAGGTTGTCGATCGTATTAACTCCGCGGGGGGACACGCGATTGCCCTGCAGGCGGATCTCTCCGAGCGCGGCGGCGCGGTGGCGCTGTTCGACGGCGCGGAACAGGCATTTGGCCCTGTCGATATTCTTATTAATAACGCGGGTATCATGCATCTCTCTCCCGTCGCCGACACCGCTGACGACGCCTTTGAACAGATGTTGAACCTTAACCTTAGCGGTTCATTCCGTACCATGCGCGAGGCGACCAAACGTTTAACAGAGGGAGGGAGAATTATCAATTTTTCCTCAAGCGTCGTGGGCCTGTATCAACCGGCCTATGGCAGTTATGCCGCCACCAAAGCCGGTATCGAAGCGATGACGAAAGTTCTGGCCAAAGAGCTGGGGCCGAAACGCATTACCGTCAACGCAATCGCGCCGGGGCCGGTGGCCACCGCGCTTTTTATGGCCGGGAAAAGTGAGGAGCTCATCGCAAGAATCAAAGGGATGAACCCTTTTGGCCGACTCGGGGAGCCTGAGGATATTGCCCCGATCGTGCGCTTCCTAGCCAGCGACGAGAGTGGTTGGATCAACGGTCAAATTATTCGCGCCAACGGGGGAGTCATCTGATGGCCCGGATACTCATTACCGGCGCTTCCAGCGGCTTCGGGGCAATGACGGCAGAAGCCCTTGCCAGAGCGGGGCATCAGATCTTTGCCACGATGCGCGATCCCAAGGCCAATGACGGTGCGGCGGCGCGAAAAGTCACCGAGCTTGCCGCAGCAGGTTGTGCTATAGAGGCCATCCAGCTTGATGTTACGGACGAGGCGTCGGTGATGGCAGCGGTTGAACACGCTCTCACCGCTTCCGGCGGCATTGATGTCGTTATCCATAACGCCGGCCATATGGCTTTTGGCCCCGCCGAAGCCTTCACCGCGGAGCAATTCGCCGCGATTTACGATGTCAATGTGCTGGGTACCCAGCGATTAAATCGCGCCATCCTCCCCTCAATGCGGCGCAGGGGGAATGGACTGCTTATCTGGGTAGGTTCAAGCTCCAGCCGCGGCGGCACGCCCCCTTTCCTCGCCCCCTATTTTGCGGCGAAAGCGGCCATGGATGCGCTGGCACAAAGCTATGCACTAGAGATTGCCCGCTTCGGCATCGAAACGACCATCATTGTGCCTGGCGCGTTTACCGGCGGGACAAATCACTTTGCCCATGCCGGCCAACCCGCAGACGTCGAGCGCGCGCAAGCATGGTGGCAAGGCCCCTATCACGCGACCGACAGCCTGGTGCTGGAAGGATTGGCGCGCCTGGAGCCGCAGAATGCCGATCCGCAAGAGGTAGCCCGCGAAATTGCCCGCGTCGTCGCGCTTCCCAAAGGGCAACGCCCCTTCAGAAGCCATATCGATCCCTCCCGCGATGGCGCTGAAATTGTCAATGCCATGGCTGACCGGGTACGCGAGCAATTATTGGAACGAATCGGGCTCGCCGATTTACTGAAGCCCGCCTGTTAACCCAGCTTAATAAGAGGAAACGACTATGCCATTCGTGAATATCAAAACCCCCGAAGCCGCACTGAGCTCGACGCAAAAGGCTGAAATTGGGCACCGGATAACGGATCTTCTGGTGGAATATTTTAGTGAAGCGGCCAGGGCGCATACCATGGTACTGATCGAAGAAGTTAAAGACGGTGGCTATTATCGCGCCGATCAAACATTCAGTATTCCCGCAGCCTATCGCGCCAAAGACTAAAGCGGCAATGGCGGACGGACGGGCCGCTCCCCGCCCGTTCCTCCTTGTTTCGACGCGCTGATGGCGATGCGACACCTACGGCCGGATTACCGGTCTGTACGGTTCAACCGCGCGGCGGTCAGGTTGAAACCACCTCCTCACCGACGCTGATGACAATTTTGCCAAAGGGGCCTTTCGCTAAATGGTCCAACGCAGCCGGCAACGCCTCTAGCGGGTAGACAGTATCGATCACCGGCGCCACTCCGTTGGCGTCGAACGCCGCGCACATCTCCTCTAACGCACGACGATGGCCGGTGCCGATGCCGTGAATAGTCAAATCTTTAAATAATAGCGGTTCGAGGGGCGATGAGACCGCAAATCCCTCCAGCGCGCCAATGAGATAGATTTTGCCGCCAACGGCCGCCATGGCCGCCGCTTGCCCCAAATGCTCCCCTCCTGCGATCTCCAGCACATGGTCAACGCCCTTGTCCGCCGTCAGCCGCAGTACGGTTTCAACCACGTCCTGGGTAGTGCGATCGATGACCGTATCAGCGCCCAATTGTTTTACCGCCTGCACTTTGCCCGTACGGGTGACCACGATGACCCTCGCTCCGCGCAGTTGCGCTATTCGCAGGCCAAACATCGCCACGCCCCCCGTGCCTTCGAGCAATACCGTCTCACCGGGTTGCAGATGCCCGCGTTCAACGAGTGCGAACCAGGCGGTAAGCGCGGCACAAGGTAAGGTGCTGGCGGCGTGATGACTGAGCGAGGCGGGTTTAGGGAGTAACCACGCCGGGTTCATGACGACATATTGCGCCAGTACGCCGGGATAAAAGCCGCCCAGCGTCCGATATGCCAGCTCGCGGGCATTGCCGGGCCGCAAACCGTCATGCCAATCGGGGGTAAATAGCGAGATAACGTCATCGCCCGCAGCTAAGTGAGTCACGTTGATCCCGGACTTCACAATACAGCCAGAGAGATCGGAGCCTGGCGTAAAGGGAAACGCCAGCGGGAGGCCCCGTCCGCTTTCAATGACCATTTTGTCGCGATGATTAAGGGCAACCGCCATCACTTTTACCAGGACTTCGTCCGGGCCTGGCTCGGGTATCGGGACAGCGGCGTTTAGCGACAGCGCCGCGCGCCCGATATCATTCATTTCCCAGCGTTTCATGGTATGCATCGGTTTTAAATTCCTCACTGTCCTATCAAAGAACGCATTCTGCACCCGCCGGTAATGAAGAAAAATACATTACAATCTGCATGAACTAATGAATGAGTAGCAATAATATGAATAAAACCGATTATGCTGAGTTAATGGCCTTTTTGGCGGTGGCCGAAGAGAATAACTTCCGTCGTGCGGCGCAGCGGCTGGGCCTTTCGCCCTCGGCGGTGAGCCACAGCATTCGCGCGCTCGAAAGCCGGCTGCGCGTCAGATTATTTAACCGTACCACGCGCAGCGTGTCGCCGACCGAAGCGGGCCGGGTATTCATGGCGCAATTGATTCCGGCGGTCGCGGCGTTAGAGAGTGCGGTGCTGAATGTGGGGGAAACGCAGCTTACCCCGCGCGGTAGCCTTCGGATTAATATGCCTCGGTTGGCCGGTCGCCGGGTCATGCTGCCCGCGCTCGAACGATTTATGAATCGCTTCGTGGATATACGCCTGGAGTTGGTCATCGACGACAATCTGGACGATGTGGTCGCAGCGGGCTTCGACGCCGGAATTCGCGCCGGCGACCGGGTGCCAAAGGATATGATTGCCGTCAGACTGACGCCGGATTTGGCTATGATCATCGTGGCCTCCCCCCGCTGTTTCGCCGACCGTCCACCGCCGCTCTCTGTGGATGAGCTGGCACAGCACCGCTGCATCAATTACCGGTGGGACGGCAGCGGCGCGCAATATCGCTGGTTGCTCAGCGGCGAGGGGAAGACGGTTGAGGTCACCCTTGCCCCCGCGCTAACGGTTAACGATATAGACATACTGCTGACCGCGGCCGAGGAAGGCGCGGGGCTGGCGCTGCTGGAGGAACAAAGCGTGGCGGCGGCTCTCAAGGCGGGCAGACTGGTGCGCGTTCTGCCCGAGTGGCGCAAGCCGGTATCCGGTTTCCATCTATACTATCCGCGCAATGCCTTTATGACGCCGGCGATGCGGGCCTTTGTCGATTTTATGCGGCAAGAGGCGCGCGCTGACTCTTGCTGCGGGCAATGATAACGCGACCATCGGCGGGAGGCGGGACAAGTGAAACACTATCGGGTCGCCGAAATAGCCCTAGGCTAGGCACACGCCTGTCACGCGGCTTACGTTTTTGCTTTTTGCTTAAAAAGACGCCGCACAGGCGCCGCCGGCGACAAACGCAAAAACCGCTACCCTGCCCAGGGTAACAGCGTTCAGGAAATCGCTTTGCCCGCGCCCAAACGATAGCGTTCGATTTCCTCCGTTAATAACGACATGGCGTTTATCACCACATCAGCGCCCGCAGAGGTGAGCCGCGCCTGATGATGGGGGGTGGTATGCGCTCCGCCGGTAAACCCTATGACATACATGCCCGCTTTTTTCGCCGCCGTGACGCCGTGGACAGAATCTTCCACGACCAGAGTATTTTCAGGTAAGACATTCAGTACGTTCGCAGCATGGAGAAAAATATCCGGCTGCGGTTTGGCCCGCCCCGGTCCTAAGTCCACCGCTGAAAAGATGTGCGGAGAAAACAGCGATTTCAAACCCACTCGCGACAGCATGAATTCCAACTGCTCTGAGCTGGAATTGGAGCAGACGCACTTGGGGGTTAAAATGGTGCTAATCACCTCATAAGTGCCGGCAATTCGGGTTAACTTCTCGGAAAAAGTCGCCATCAGTAAAGGGTAAAACCGCTGGCTGATACTGGCTGGGATATCGACGCCTTTTTCAATTTGCACCTTGGTGAGCAAATCATCCCAGGCCAGCCCGCTAAATTCACGGGTAAATTCATCAAACCCGATGTCCACCCCATACTCCTGTAGCAAGGCGATCGTCAGCTGTATGCCGATGATCTCAGAGTCAACCAGCACCCCGTCGCAATCAAATATAATCAGATCCACTCTGTTGTTCATTGGCTCCCCCGGAAAATATTACTGGCCGTACAGAATAAATCCGCCGGCCAGTAATTCAAAGCCCGCGTTATGCGCTTACGGCTTGTTTTTTATATTTCACCAGCAGCTTTTGAATGTCCCGCAGCCGCGACACCGCAATGGAGGAGAGCTTTTCTTTAGACACATTGCGGTCCAGGGAGATGCAATCTTTCCACAGTGAACGGCCTGCGATGACCCCCGAGGCGCCGTTGCGCAACGAAATATCGACCTGTTGCAAGAAGGTGGGGTGATCTACCCCGGCCGACAGCACCGCCCAGGGGATATCCCCGCAGATTTCCGTCACCTTGGCGCAGGCCGCTTCCGTACCCGGATACGGGATTTTGAGCACTTTGGAACCACAGTCGATACAGGCCTGACAGCCATCTTGGATAAGCTGCGGAATTTTATTTTGATAGTCCTCTTTACTCTCATTTTCCAGCGGGTAAGTAAGAAATTCAACCACCAGAAATACATCCTCGCGGGCAAAATCAGCAATAACACTACGCAAGGTCGCCAGGTTTTCGGTATTAGCCTCCGGTGTGTCCATGCGCAGGTAAATCATGATTTTGCCGCCGGTCGCACCCAGTTCTCGCACCTTACGGGCATTGATGCCGTCAACCATTTTCGAGATGCGATAGCCTTGCGGCGAAGTATCCCAGCCGGAGGCGTCGAGCCCGACCAGCAGGCCGGTATCCCGCGGCACAACGCCCTCATCCACGATGCCGGGTACGGCGCAAATGGGATCGACCAACACGCATCCCGCTTCCGCAGCCAGATAACGGGTAATATCGTATTTGGTTTTCCCCAAGGTTTCATTGCTTATTTTGGCCTGCTCTTCCGGGCTGGCGGCGAGCAGCGTTCTCATGCCGCCACGCTGATCGCAGGCCACCACCATCATTGAACCTGTTGTATCGCAGATCATTTGATATCCACGACGCTCTGCGGTTGTCATCTTATTCATTGATTTATTCCTCATACAAAAAAAAGAGATTGGGTTAACTGTGATGCAGACGGTTTTTGATCCACATAATCAGGTCGTCGTTCTCTGCGCCTCGGTCATGGTCAAGGGTATAAACATCACCGACGCCCATGGGCTGAGCCTTTTCCGCCAAAGCGATTAATTCCGGGATATATTCCTCACCGGGATGACCTTTAACCCGGCAGCTGCAACGTTGTTTGTACCTTTGCGCCACCAGCGTGGATGAAACTTTATTCCATATTTCAAAAACGGCTTGGCAATGGCTAATGGCGAGATAATCTTGCAATACCGATTTTTCCCTGAAGCCAAACCAGGCATCCATCACAAATACCGTATTATCGGGTGCGCTCTTGACGATATTGAACATTGCCTCATAGGCCGCATAACCCAGCTTACGATTGAGAGGCCTGTCGATAATGTCTGAGAACTGAACCATAAAGGGTTCTTTGATCTCGTCTATACTTAAGACTGGGAAATTGAAATAATCTGCAATCGTTCGAGCAACGGCGCTTTTCCCAGATGCCGGCACCCCGTTCACTAAAATAAGTTTTTTCATAGCAACTCGAGAATCTCATCAATGGTTGTGGCCCGCCTGATTTGAGACAACGTATCCTCTTGTTCCAGCAGACCCACAATTGATGCGATACCGTCAGTGATATGGGAGTCTTTATCGACGCCGCCAAACATGACGATAATGTCCACCGGTTCGCTACCGTTTATTGACATCGGTGCCGCTAGGGTCACCATGCTAAAACAATTGTTTATCACGCCGCATTCGGGTCTCGCATGGGGAATAGCGATGCCTTCATCAAAAACATAGTAAGCACCATATTCCATCGTATTGCTTATTACGGCTTTTGGATATTCAGCCGTGACAAACCCTCCCTCAATAAGCGGTTTGGCGGCTTGCTCGATGATTTCTTGCCATGAGCTCACCTCCATCCGAACCTGAATATACTGACTCTGTGAAAGGAACGCTTTTATGCTCATATCACCTCATATATTTCTACGAATGGTATTTCTTAGCTCATCCATCTTTACGAAGATACCGTCAACGCGAGAACGGTAATGTTTATCGCCTGAATACACCTTGACAGCCTGGTTATATTTCACCATTAGCTGCTTCTGGATAGCATTATCAGCCGGGTTCTGTTGCAATCCGATTTCAAGCTGGATAATTTCAGCTTCAATATTTTCTGCCGCCTCGCTATTTTGCAGCTCTTCCTTAGGACGTTCAGAATTTAACAGTTGTTTTAACTTAGCAAACATAATGCCTCCTCACATCTGTTGAGAATGTGATGACTACCTTTAAACTCAGTGAGCCGCGATGGCGCTTATTTACTCAGCTTTCTATTAGCAAACCAGACAACGACGACGACAAAAACAATAAAACCAATCACGAATGGCCAGTCGCTTTGGAATGCATGACCCAAGACCAAACCGGTACTGATAACATCTGAATCACTGAAGGTGACGCCTTTGAAGCCAAACGTTTCGAGTAAAGGCACCAAAATGGCAGGCAATAAGGTGATAAATAACCCATGTATTACCCCGCCGATTATCGCCCCTCTTCTTCCTCCCATCGCGTTACCGAAAACCCCAGCAGCGCCGCCGGCAAAGAAGTTGGTCAATAAACCCGGCAAAATCATGGCAAGTCCGAACATCGGGAAGACGATCATTCCGATAATCGAGCCGACGGTAGTAGCCAAGAAGCCTACAATGACCGCATTAGGGGCATAGGGAAATAAGACCGGGCAATCCAGTGCCGGTTTGGCATTGGGGACCAGCCGCATCGCAATGCCGCGGAACGCCGGCACCAGTTCATTCAAGAGTAAGCGCACCCCGCTGTAGAGTACAAACACGCCCGCGACAAACTGCATCGATTGCATGAAGGCATACATCAGGTAATTGGTTTCGCCTGAAAATTGCCCGATGAATTCCGGTCCGGCGAATATGGCCGGGATGATATACATCGGCACCATGATCACCGCCATGGATAGATAGGTGTCTTGCAGAAACTTAAAGTTATCGGGTAGTTCCAAATCCTCTGTGGATCGCGAGTTTTTCCCTATGGCACGGGCTACGGCGGCCTGCACCAGGTAGCCGATAGTACAGAAATGCCCTAACGCCACATCATCAGAATCAGTGATTTTCCGTACAATCGGCTGGGCTATAGCCGGCATCAATACCGCCATGAAACCGCCAAAAATGCCGCCGGTGAGTATCAATGTGGCGCCCGTTAGCCCCGCCTTATAACCGATGACGGTGCCAATGGTCGCCATCCATAGCAGCGCCTGTCCCGTGAGAAAGATATATTTGAAAGGCGTAAGCCGGGCGATAATGATGTTTACGGCAAATATCACCAATAGCGTGAGCGCCACCTCGGAACCGAGCTCGCGGTTTGCCACGCCGGCTATCGCCGCGACATCCGTTATGTAGCCCTGCATACCAAAACCGCTGGTAAAGATGTCATTGAGAAAGGTTAAGGCAGCCACAATGATATTGATGCCTGCCATCATTATCAGAAATCCCAGCAGGGTTTTAAACGTGCCTTCAACGGTCTTACCAAGAGATTTTTTTTGCAGTATCAGGCCAAGCATAGCGATAAGCGCTATCAATATAGCCGCCTGCCCCAAAAAATCTTTAACGATAAAATGAATAATTGCGTCCACTTACCACCTCTTTTGTCAGTTCGCATTCATGTAGGCGAGGATTTTTTCTTCGATTTCTTTTTTGTCGGTGAGCTTATTCAAAATGATGACTTTTTTCTTATCCTCCTCGCTGGCGTCCGAGGTCAAAATATCGGCAAACATTTTCTGCGTGAGAATAATGTCATATTTATAAGAAGACGCCTCTGACACCGTTGTATGATCTATCGAGGCATCGATGCAGAGTTTTTGGAGTACGGCTTTGGCGCTCATTTCAATAGCAAAGCTGGAGCCCAGGCCGCAGCCACATACGCAGAGTACTTTAAGCATATTATTACCTCAGATAAGGTTATTTACTTTAGCCAGTTTGTAAAGATTACTATCTTCATCCACTAAACGTTTGCCAGAATCTTCAAGGTCAATCGGTATGGCTTTATTATTGTTATTGATCACAATGATCTTATTTGTGAGTCCGCTATTGATACATCTTACGACTTCTTCAGCCAGAATCGCGCCTTGTATAATTTCCTCACCCGTTGGTGTTCCATTTCTCAAACCGTATCCCAGTATCGTTTTCCGGATTCGGATACCTATTTTATGCTCGATTTTGCCGATCATCGTATCGATAGCACCCTGGAAACCGGGGGTATACTCTTTGGTGTACCCCTCAGAGCATAAAATGATTACGCTGTTTTGAACTTCAATTTTTTGCTTTATCTTTTCGGCCAACACATCAATAGGCCAGGGCGCTTCTGGTATAAGCGCGATGTCGGCATTACTTTTCAGCGCGGCTTGTAATGTGAGTTCACCGCAATAGCCGCCCAATAGTTCAATCATAAAGATTCGGCCGGGCAATCCTCTGCCGGTGTTGCGCAATTTCCCCACTTCACCGATAACTTGCTCGCAGGCGGTAGAAAAACCAATAGTATAGCTGTTACCGGTAATATCATTATCGATGGTCATCCCCACGCCATAACAATTTACGCCATAACCGCTGAGCGCTTTGAGGAATTGAAAGGAGCCATCCCCGCCGGCCATTATCAGGCAATCAAGCTTTTTATGACGGATGTTCTTGACGATTTTCTCATAGTCAGATTTTTTACATTTGTCTTCTTTTCGGCCTGAAGAAATTAACGGTACCGACGAGATAGAGTAATCCACCAGATCGCGGCGCGGGATGTCCTTGAACTTATTTTCAATCAGGCCGTTAATGCCGCCGTCAAAGATCACTATTTCAGACTCCATCATCCTGTTAACCTGAAACAGAAAGTTGTTCATCCCGCTGACATCACCACCACTTATCACTAATCCTATTTTCATGGTTGGCCTCAGGTTAGTCTGTACCGCTCTAATGTAAGAATGATGGTAATGATACGTTAATTAATTTTTTTGAAGTTGATCACATTTATGTAACGTATTTAGCGGATTGAAAGTATTGACACCGTTTTTTTAGGCTAAATATTGTGATATGCATCACTATTTAAAGAGGCCAAACAACGCCATGATTTTGTAATATGCTGTTTTATATATTATTAATTCCTTCCGCTGACTTTTGTCCCTGACGCGAGGATCAGCGCATCGGCCGATGTTTGATTTGTGATAGTTTTCACATTTATTCGGGTGTTTATCGGCCTCCCTATACCCTTGGACATTTTTTTGAGGGCATTACCCCTTAGATAAAGACGCGCAGATAGCCGGTGCGATGAGATAAACAAACTGCCGTAGACCTAACCGGCCAGCAAAGCGCCGGAGCAATAGCGCTGCTAACAGTGGACATGGATGGGTAAGCCAACGATGCATTTTCTGTCTAGGGTGAAAAGGATGAACCTCTTAACGCATTGCCAACGCTGGCGGTCAGCGCCGAATAGCTTCCTTTGCCACAGGTGAGCCTTCTTCATCACCGCGGCCCCGCCATCGCCGCGTAACTTGCCCCGTCTTGCGCGAGAGCAGCAGGTCATATCACTATCGCCGATAGCACTCCCCGCACTGGCCGCGCAAAAAAGGATAACAGCGCAGCGATTCCTGCCTTACATAGCGAGATCATCAACGTCGCGGGAGCGGCCAGAGTTTAGCAAAAATCACACTATGCTATCCCAAACATATTACTTAAGGATTACCTTTTATTAACGCTACTATCTGGTTACTCCATTAATTCATTATCAATAAATATGATTTACTCATCTACGGCCTGCCAAAGGAGCAAGTTCACTATGTTGCGGTTCTTTTTGCGCATTCTCACTTTTTCTTTTTTTCTAGGGCAACCGATCTTTTCAGCCAATGCAGATGACAATGCGACCCAGCCCGTTAAAGGCGGGACGTTAATTGTCGCCATTGATCCTGAACCCAGTTCACTCACTGCCACCTTTAATAATCAATACTCAAACCGGACTATCTCGGCGAACCTATTTGATGGGCTGTTGACTTACGATAATAATTATCAGCCTCAGCCCAATTTGGCTCAATCATGGACGGTGTCGCCAGACGGGAAAAGTATCACTTTTAGGCTGCGCCATGATGTTAAATGGCATGACGGTCAACCCTTTACCTCGACCGATGTACGCTACTCCGCCCTGGAAGTCTGGAAGAAGGTGCACTCCCGCGGTCGTTCCACCTTTGCCACGCTTATAGATGTGGAAACCCCGGATCCCTGGACGGCCATTTTCCGCTTAAGTGCGCCCTCGCAGGTCATTCTAAATGCTTTTGATGGCGCGGAATCACAGGTTCTGCCGGCGCATATTTTTGCGGGTAAAGACATTCGCACCAATCCGGCGGGCGCTCAGCCTATTGGCACGGGCCCATTCAAATTCAAAAAATGGGAACGGGGACAATACGTAGAACTCGAACGTAATCCTGATTATTGGGATAAAGGTAAACCCTATCTGGACAGAATTATTTATCGTTTTATTCCCGATGCGTCAGCCCGCAGCGCCGCGCTGGAATCCGGCGATGTGTCCTATGTCCCGTTTGCCGGGGTGCCGTTCGCCGATATCGCGCGTTTAAAACAAAATCCGGCATTGGTTTTTGATTCGCGCGGCTATTCCTATGCCGCACAAACCTACTTTCTCGCTTTTAATCTGCGTAATCCTTTTCTGGCGCAGCAAAAAGTGCGTCAGGCATTCGCGCACGCCATTGATCGCCAGCGTTTGATTAACACCGTCTGGTATGGGCAGAGTAAACCGGAATACAGCGTCATACCCTCATCGTTAACCCGTTACGTTACCGATGATATCCCCCATTACGACTACAACCTCGATAAAGCGAATCAACTGCTGGATGAGGCCGGGTTTCCGCGTAAGGCGGACGGTTCCAGGATCACGCTGCGTCTCTACACCGACCCGGCCTCAAGCCAGGCGTTATTGGTGGGGGAATTTCTGCGTCAATCATTTAGCAAAATCGGTGTGACGCTTAAGTATACGCCGCTGGATAATGCCACCTTCACCCGCCGCATCTATACCGATTATGACTTTGATGTGGTATTCCAGGGCTGGGGGATCATGCTGGATCCGCAGATGGGTCTGACCCGCGTCTATGACTCTAAAGCACAGACGCCGGGGGTGCCTTATGCCAATGCCTTTGCCTACAGTAATCCGGCGATGGACGCCATTATCCACCGCTATGAACGCGAAGTGGATCCGCAAAAGCGCGTTGAGGATTTCCATGCGTTTCAACGTCTCGCGATGACCGACCTGCCGTTGATCCCGGTCATGCAGGCACCGTTCTTCACCGCGTGGAATCGTCAATTGCACGGGGTGGATCTTTCGCCCGCCGGGGCGCATAGCGGTTTCCGTAACGCCTGGCTCGCCCGCTGATCCGTCGGCGATGACGACTTACCTTCAGGAGACTGTGATGACCGAGTTAACTCTTAATCCCGTATCACGACATGAGGTTAGCGCGGCGGAATGGGAGGCGCGTATCGACCTTGCCGCTTCGCATCATTTTGCCGATCGCAATGGGTTCAGCCAGGGGATCTACAACCATCTGACGCTGGCGGTCCCCGATGAACCGGCCTTTTTGCTGCTGCCTTTCGGGTTGCATTGGTCGGAAGCGACCGCCGGCGTTTTTCTCAAAGTGGGCTACGACGGTCGGCTGCTGGCAGGCGGCGGCCAGATCCAGCGCTCGGCCTATTGTATTCATGCGCCGATACATGCTTTCGCCACACAGCATGCGGCGGTCTTTCACACCCATATGCCCTACGCCAGCGCCATCGCCCGTCTGGCAGACCAGCGGCTTCTGATAACGGGTCAGGCCGAAGCGCTTCTTAGCGATGACATCGCTTACGACAATGATTATCAGGCCCTAGCGCGCGAGCCTGCGGAAGGCGAGCGCCTGGCCGAGTTGTTACAATTAAAATCCATCCTCTTTATGGCAAACCATGGCGTGGTGGTTACCGGCGCGACGGCGGCGGAAGCCTGGGACCGCCTGTACGCCCTCGAATATGCCTGCCAGGTCCAGCTTTATGCGCGTTGGACGGGAGAGCCGCTGCGTGAATTGACCCCGGCATTGCGTGAGAAAGTCCGCCATCAGATAACCCGGACGCCGCTGCATGATGGCCGCACCGGCGCGTATCAGCCGGGTCATGTTCTTCATTTCAACGCGCTGAAACGATTGCTGGACCGAGATGGCGTGGTTTACCGGGATTAACTGGCGATAGGTAGGAGATAAACATGACCCAACACATTTATCCGGATGAGCAAGCCCATGCCACTGGCCATTTTGCTTTTCCGGTAGTTAACCGGGACACCCCAGCATCGACGCTGATCCAGGCAGCGGAGCAATTAACGCCCGCGCTGGCCGCCGAGGCGTCCTTGCGCGATAGACAACGCCTCCTGCCCCATGACGCGCTCGAATGGGTGCGTAAGGCCGGCATTACGGCGGCGCGGGTGCCGCGGGAATGGGACGGGCCCGAGCTGGGGTATCAGGAGCTGGCGCATATCATGATCGCGCTAGCCAAAGGGGATCCTAATGTCGCCCAAGTGCTCATTCCTCACTTTACCTCGGTTGAGCGCCTGCGTCTGAACGGTCATTCAGCGCAGCATACGCGTTATTTTGCCGGACTGCGCCACGGCGATGTCATCAGCGGCGCGACCGGCGAACGCGGCGGCAAGTTTGTTACCGACATGACGACCCAACTGGTCAGTACATCCGACGGGTTGCGGCTGCGGGGGAAAAAATTCTACAGCACCGGCGGGTTGATGGCCGATTTGCTGCGCGTGACGGCCAAAAACGACCGCGGCGAAACGGTCTCCGCCCTTATCCCGCGCGATCGCGAAGGGGTGGTGCAACATGACGACTGGGACGGCATGGGACAGCGCCTGACGGCGAGCGGCAGCACCGACTTTAATAATGTGCAGGTACTGCCTGGCGAGGTCATGTTCTATAGCAGCGCGGAGAACAAACGTCGCAATTATCAGCCTGCGGCGACGCAGATGCTGCACTCCACCATTGAAGTCGGTATCGCCTTTGCCGTGCTGGATGAGGCCGTGGAGTGGGCCCACCGCGGCGCGCGTCCCCGGCCGGAATCCGGCGTCGAGCGCTCGGTGGACGATTGGTATGTGCAGCATATCATCGGCAACATTGCCGCCCACGCCCATGCGGCTCAGGCCACGCTGCTGCGCGCCGCCGCGTTGGTGGACGAAGCCGTGTCGGGATGGTACGGCGATCTTGACGAGAAAACACGGGAAAACCGGCTGATAGCGGCCTCCATCGCGACCGCCGAGGCGAAAATTATTTGTAATGGCGCGGCGCTGCGCGCGGCGGAACGGATTTATGACGTAGGGGGCTCTTCCGCGACGCTAAAAGCGAACAATTTTGATCGCCACTGGCGTAACGCACGAACGCATACCACCCACGATCCTATCCATCATCGCTATCGCGTCGTCGGGCGTTACTATCTGGACCAGACCCCCCCGCCCATTACCATGTACGATTAATCAGGGACTCTATTATGCGCAGCACCCAACCCGCCCAGATGCACCTCGGGGCGTTTTTGCAGGATGCCGGACATCATATCGCCGCCTGGCGCCATCCCGACGCACCGGCGGGCGCCGGCATGAATTTCGACCATTTCCGCTATCTGGCCCAGCGCGCCGAGGCCGCGAAATTCGATATGATCTTTCTTGGCGATCAAATGACTTTTCAGTACGAAGAAGACGAAACGCTGGGCCGCACGTCCCGTACCGTTAATTTTGAGCCGTTGACCCTGCTCTCAGCGCTGGCGGGATCCACTTCGCGCATTGGTTTAATCGCCACCGCTTCCACCAGCTACAACGAGCCGTTTAACGTGGCGCGCAAATACGCTTCCCTCGACCATATCAGCCACGGGCGCGCCGGTTGGAATGTGGTGACCAGTTGGACCGGAGGGGAAGCGCGCAATTTTAACCGCAGCGAGGTGATGGAACATGGTCTGCGTTACCGCCGTGCGCAAGAGTTTGTCGAGGTGGTGAAGGGACTCTGGGACAGCTGGGACAGCGACGCCTTGCTTGACGATCGCCAGCAGGGCTATTTTTTCGATCCGGCGCGCCTGCATGTGCTCGATCATCAGGGCGAGTTTTTTCAGGTTCGTGGCCCCTTGACCATCTCCCGATCGCCGCAGGGACATCCGGTGATGGTGCAGGCGGGCTCATCTGCCGATGGCCAGACTTTAGCTGCGCGGCATGCCGAGGTGATCTTCACCGCCCAGCGCCACCTGGCTGAAGCGCAGAGCTTCTACCGCACGGTGAAGGAGCAATTGGTCAGCGCTGGCCGCACGCCGGAGAGCCTGAAAATTATGCCGGGCGTGTTCCCGGTCGTCGGTGAAAGCGCCGCACACGCGCGGGAGAAATTTGAACAGTTACAGGCGCTGGTGAACCCCGAAATTGGTTGGGCGGTGCTGGCACGTCATCTGGGCGGAGTCGATTTATCCCGCTATTCCCCGGACGATCCCGTCCCTGATCTGCCGCTGACGCAGGGCAACCAAAGCCGACAGGCGCTGCTGTTGGCGTTTGCCCGCCGCGAAAATCTGACGATACGCGAGCTGTATTGGCATGTCACCGGCACGCGCGGGCATTGGTGCGTGTTTGGCACGGCGTCCGAGATTGCCGATGTGCTGGAAAGCTGGTTCACCCAAGGCGCCGCCGATGGATTTAATATCATGGCGCCATGGCTGCCCGGCGGACTGGATGAATTCATCGATGAGGTCGTTCCCGTCCTTCAGCGCCGGGGGCTATTCAGGACCGATTATCAGGGGACAACCTTACGCGATCATTTAGGGCTGGCGCCGCCGCGCAGCCGCTATGCCAACAGGGAGGCGCGCTAGATGGCCCGTACGCTGCATTTAGGGGTGTTTGTGGAAACCACCGGGCGCCATCTTGCAGGGTGGCGTCATCCCGATGTGGATCCCCATGCGCCGATGCGCTTGGCACATTATCGCCAGTTGGTGACTATCGCCGAGCGCGGATTATTCGACCTGTTTTTTCTCGCCGATGGATTGGCCGTCAGGGATCGCGCGGCGGAACAGTTGGGACGCACCCCCAAAGCGCATCTGGAGCCGCTGACGCTTCTGGCCGCGTTGGCACCGTTGACACAGCATATCGGTCTGATTGCGACGGCATCGACGACCTTCAACGAGCCCTGGCATTTGGCGCGCAAATTTGCCTCCCTGGACCATCTAAGCGACGGGCGCGCGGGGTGGAATATTGTCACCTCCTCCAGCCAGGCGGAGGCGGATAACTTTTCCATGGCGGCGATCCCGGGGCCTGAAACGCGCTATCGCCGCGCCGAAGAGTTTGTCGAGGTGGTACGGGGGCTGTGGGACAGTTGGGATGATGATGCCATTCTGGCCGACCAGCAGCAGGGGCGTTATTTCTCACCGCATCGCCTGCATACTCTAGACCACCAAGGGGAATTCTTTTCCATCCGCGGCCCGCTGACGGTGTCCCGACCCCCGCAAGGTTACCCGCTGCTGGTCCAGGCGGGCTCTTCGCCGCAGGGCATCCAGTTGGGGGCGCGTTACGGTGAGATCATTTATACGGCGCAAACCACGCTGCACGATGCCCAGCGTTTTTACCGGCACATCAAAGCCCAGGCCCAACAGGCCGGACGGCACCCTGACGATTTGCGGATACTGCCGGGCCTGTTCCCCGTCGTCGCGCCCAGCCGCAGCGAGGCGCAGGAAAAATTCGAGCAATTGCAGTCGTTGCTTCACCCGGAGGTGGGCCTAGCGCAGTTGGAACATCATCTCGGCGGCGTCAGCCTGGCCGGGTTCGACATTGATGGCCCCCTGCCTGATCTGCCGCCGGGTAAGGAATATACCAGCCGGGCTGAGCTGCTGATAAACGTGGCGCGCCGCGACAACCTCACCCTGCGGCAGCTTTACCAACAGGTCGGCGTAGCGCGAGGGCATCCCTTACTTGTCGGCACACCGACCGACGTTGCCGACTTTATGGCCAGTTGGTTTCACGAAGAAGGGGCAGATGGATTTAACATCATGCCGGGGTGGCTTCCGGGGGGCCTGATCGATTTCGTCGATCTGGTCGTGCCGGAACTACAGCGCCGCGGCCTGTTCCACACCGCCTATCGGGGAAAAACGCTGCGGGAACGTTTGGCGCTGCCCCGCCCCTCGAGCCGTTATGCCGCCACCAGCCATAAGGATTGATCAGACCGTGAACACCACTATTGCCGTGCTCAGTCCGCAACAGGCGTTGGCCCGCGCTGACGCGTTTCGCCAGCGGTTTGCCGCCGGCAGCAGCCAGCGTGACCGTGAGCGACGGCTGCCCCGAGAAGAGATGACTGAGCTTAAACAGAGCGGCTTGTTGGCCCTGCGGGTGCCGCGCGCCTTTGGCGGCGCTGAAATTGATATGGTCACCTTCAGCCGGGTGCTACGCTTATTGGCGGCAGGGGATCCCAACATTGCCCAGGCCATTGCGCCGCAATTCACCAATCTGGAAAAATTGCGCCTCTACGGCAGCGCCGAGCAGCAAGCGCGCTATTTCGCCCACACCCTCGCCGGCGGGTTAATGAGCAATGCGGCGGCGGAGAAAGGGGGCAATTTCATTGGCGACATCGCCACGACTTTACGGCGCGAAGGGGCAGGCTGGCGCTTGAACGGGCGCAAAGCGTACAGTACCGGCAGTCTGTTTTCGACGCTTATCCTGGTCACCGCCCGCCATCCCGACGGGGGGAGAGCGGCGGTGTTTGTGCCGGTGGACCGTGCTGGGGTGCATATGTTCGACGACTGGGACGGCATGGGCCAACGCACTACCGCCAGCGGCACCACGGAGTATCATAACGTCGTCATCAACGAGGACGAAATTCTGCCCGTACCCGCCTTTGGCCATCGCCGAACCCACGAAGGCGCTTTTGCCCAATTAATTCACAGCGCGGTGGACGCCGGTATTACCCAGGCCGCGTTGGAAGACGCCTGCCGGTACGGTCGTGAGCAGGCGCGGGTGCTACGGGACAGCGGCGTCAACGCCGCCACCGAAGATCCCTATGTGCTACAGACCGTTGGGGAGATGGCCATCATGACGCACGGCGCGGAGGCCTTGCTTGAGCGCGGAGCGCGTCTGCTGGATGACGCGCTTGAGGCCAGTTATCACACCGCCCCGGACGCCGACCGCCGGCTGGCAGAGGCCTCGATTGCCATCGCCGAAGCCAAATTTGCCACCACCGAGGCGTCCTTGCGGGTGAGTGAAATGCTGTTCCGCCTGGGGGGCGCCTCAGCCACCCGCCAAACGCTGAATCTGGATCGCCACTGGCGCAATGCCCGTACCCACACCACGCACGATCCGGTTGCCTATAAGGCCCGCGCGGTGGGGGACTTTTATCTCAACGGCAATCTGCCGCCGATTAACACCAAAATTTGAGGCGCGTGAACATGGATCTTGAACTCAACAATAACGGGGTCGTTGTGACCGGCGGCAGTAAAGGCATTGGCCTCGCCGTCGCGCGGCGCTTTCTGGAGGAAGGGGCGCGCGTGGCAATCGTTTCCCGCAGCGAAGAACATCTGCGCGCGGCGCGGGCGAGCTTGGCGCAGGGTGAAGATCGGCTGATGACCCTGTCGGCCGACTTACGGGATGCGCAGCAGGCGCGTGGAGCGGTGGATCGTGCCGCGGCCTGGCTTGGTGAAATTGACGTGCTGGTCAACAGCGCGGGGGATGCGCAGCGGCGCGCGCCGGAAGAGCTTGACAGCGACGCCTGGCACGCCGCCATGGACGCCAAATACTTCACCTATATTCACGCCCAGGACGCGGTGCTTGCCCGCTGGCGACAGCGGACGCCGGACAGCCGCGGGCAGCGCGGAGCCATCATCAATATCGTCGGCACCGGCGGGCGGGTACCTAATCCCTCCCATGCGGCGGGCGGGGCTGCGAATGCCGCACTGTTACTCTCAACCTTAGCGCTGGCACAACATTATGCACGCTTGGGCGTACGGCTAAACGCCATCAATCCCGGGTTTACCCTCACGGATCGTATTCATCGCTCCATTGAGCATGAGGCCAAACGTTTGCAGCTTACCCCGGAGCAGGCGCTGGCGAAAATGGAAGCGGAGCTGCCGTTAGGACGTTTTGGCGAGCCTGAGGACATCGCCGACGCCGCGTTATTCCTCGCCAGTCGACGCGCCAGCTACATTACCGGCGCGGTGCTGAGCGTTGACGGCGGACAAAAGCCGATCCTTTAAACGCCATTGCCCGCGCGGCTTACGCAGCGGGCAGGGCCAGGCGCGGCAATGCCTGCGCGGCTTCGACCAGCGTCCGGGTGTAGGGGTGGCGGGGTGCGGACAATAAGCGCAAAGCCTCGCCCTCTTCCACTACATCGCCTGCCTTCATCACCAACACATGGTGCGCCATAGCGGCTACCACCGCCACATCGTGCGTGATAATCAAATAACTCAGACCGCGGTCACGCTGGAGTTGCTGTAACAATTCCACCACCTGTTTTTGCACGGTGACGTCCAGCGCGCTGGTGGGCTCGTCCAGCACCAGAATATCCGGCTCGACGATAAGCGCCCGGGCGATCGCGATACGCTGCCGCTGGCCGCCGGAAAATTCGTGTGGGTGACGTTGTAACAACCCGGGAAACTGCGCGGGGTGTAGGCTGACCTCGTCCAGCCGCGCCAAAATGCGTCCTCGCCGTTCAGCCGCGGAAAGATGGGGAAAATGATATTGCAGCCCCTCGCCGATGATTTGCTCTATCGTCAGGCGGGGCGACAACGAGGAGTAAGGATCTTGAAACACCGCCTGGATTTTGCGGCGTTGCACCTTGCGGGTCGTCGCTCCACCTTGCCGGGCCTGCGCCCATGAAACCCCATCCACCAGCAGCGTTCCCTGATGGCCAATCAGACCCAGTACGGCGTTGGCCAGCGATGTTTTACCTGAACCGGATTCGCCGATAATGCCGACGGTTTGACCTTTTCTCAACTCAAGCGTGGCATTATTTACCGCCTGATGCCATCCAGGACGCAGCCAATGAGCCATTCCCCGGTTAATGCGGGGATAGCGTATCCGCACCCCTTTGGCAAGCAGCTGGGGCGGGGCCTGGTTTACGCTCGCCGCAACCGGTTCAACCCGACGCGTCGGTTGGCTGGACAGCAGCTTGCGGGTGTAAGGATGCGCGGGTGAACGAAACAGTCGTTCCGTTGGCGCATCTTCTACCAAGACGCCGTTTTCCATTACCAGCACCCGATCGGCGAACCGCCTGACCAAATGCAAATCATGGGTTATCAATAATATTGCCATACCGTTACGCTGTTGCAGTTGGGTCAACAGCGCGAGGATCTGCTGGCGTAGCGTGACGTCCAGCGCGGTGGTGGGCTCGTCCGCCAATAACAGCTGGGGTTCGCCGGCCAGCGCCATCGCTATCATGACCCGCTGGCGCTGCCCGCCGGAGAGCTGATGCGGATAGGCGTAGGCCCGTTGCTCAGGTTCGGCGATGCCGGTTTCCCGCAAACCCTCAACGGCGCGTTGCCAGGCGTCCCGGCCGGTGATGCCGCCGTGTAAACGATAGCTTTCCGCAATCTGTTCACCGACGGTTTTCAAAGGATTGAGCGCCGTCATCGGCTCTTGGAAAATCATGGCGATATCCCGGCCGCTGATGGCGCGGATCTGCGCCGGTTTCAACGTCAATAGATTTTCTCCCGCAAAGCGGGCTTCCCCCGCAACCTGCGCGCCCGGCATCAAATGCAGCAGGCTCATGGCCGTAATGCTTTTCCCCGAGCCGGACTCCCCCACCAGCGCCACTTTTTCATGGGCTTCAAGCTGGAATGAGACGCCCTGCACCCGCGTTTTTCCTGAGAAACCGATACGCAAATCGCGGACCTCTAAAAGACTCATGATTTCCTCCTGGTGTGGTTTCAGCGACGCTGCCAACGGGCGATTTGCGCCATATCCAGCTCAACGCCCCAGCCCGGCGCCGTACCGAGCCTCAGCCTGGCGTTGTCCACCCGCACCGGCTCGGTCACCACATCGGCGACCAGATCGTGAGTGACGCTTTGGCTAAACGGCGACGGTATCAGCGTATGCGGCCAGGCCGTCGCAAGGTGCGCGACCGCCAACGTCGCCAGCGAGGTCGCGGGATGATTGCCCGCTCTCACCTGCCAACCCGCCGCGTGGGCGAGCTGCCACAACGGCCGGCTATGCCAGATGCCGCCATTCTTTGCCGTTTTGGTATGTAACGCATGCGCGGCCCGCTCGGGGATCCACTGCAACAGATCGGCCTGGGTCGTTATGCTCTCATCGAGGATTAGCGCAACGGGACTTGTTGCCGCCAGCGCCGCTAACCCGTGTCGATCGTGGAGGGCAAGCGGCTGCTCCGCGGCGTCTACTGCGAAAGGTGCAATGCCGTGCAACAGGCGGCGCGCGTCGTCAAATGCCAGTGCCGCGTTGGCATCCACCAGCAGGCGCGCCTCATCCCCCAATGCATGGCGCAGAGCTGAAACCGCCTTTATATCGCGGCGAATATCCAGGCCCGCCTTGATGCTGAAGTGCCGATAGCCCTGCTGATAAAAGGCCAACGCTTCGTCGAGCGTGTCTTCAAGCTGGGCTCTTAGCGTCAGAACCGCGCCGGTTTCTATGGACTCGCGCGCCCGTCCGCCGAGCAACTGCCACACCGGCACCCCCAGCAGGTGCCCCTGGGCATCGTAAAGCGCATCCAGCAACGCCGCTTTGGCCGCCAGCCTTCCATACAGTACCTCATCAAACCGAGCGGCTATCGCCGCCAGGTCGAAGACCGACTGGCCGATCATTTGCGGTATCAGCAACGTTTGCATGGCGTCAATCAGGCCGACCAGGGTTTCACTGCTTCCCTGCCGCCGCCAGGCCTGCGTCTCACCTAACCCGTAGACGCCCTCCTCGGTGACAAGCCGTACGATAACCACATCAAGGGATGGCCGCTTCTCGCCCACGGCAATTTGCAACGCCCCGCGTAACGGAATGCGCAGCGGCCAAATTTCCACCTGACGAATGATCCCCCTCTGCGGCGGCGGCAGGTGTGTAGCTTCAACCGTCATAGTCGCGGCCTCCGTTGTCTGTGATGCAATCGCCACCGGGGCGGCTCCCGTTTTCGCTGTGCTTCAATCGCCGCTCTCCTCGTTGGTGCGGCCACCGGGGCCGAGCCGTCGAAAACCATGTCCCCCTTCGCGCGCCACCGCGGCCGGCAGGCTGGCTTCCCAGGCGAGGTAATCGCGCGATGCCTGCAAATTGCCGCTGTGTCGATCGTGCAGCCAGAAAAGAAAATCGCTACGCTCGCTCTCCGCCAGCGAAGCGTCATCTTCAACAAGCGGCCAGCCGGCCGCCTGCCAGGCAGCCGCATCCCCCGTCACCACCTGCGCGGCAATGCGGAAGCGGGTGCGCAGATCCCACGCCACGGCGTGGGCCAGCTCGGTCTGTTCAGCACATACCCACACTGGCTTATCGGCAGACAGGCGCTCGACCGCCTGCGCTAACCGGGCGCGATTGACCCAGCGGGCGCCCGCGATGTGCCGTTGCAAATACGGCTTACTGCGATCGGCGCTTAGCAACTGCACCTCGGGCGTCAGCTGCGCGCGCGCCTTACGGGCGTCCAGCGTGCCGATGTCAGGGAAAAGCGCGCTAAGATCGGGCTCCCGGGGCGTCGGAATGACCAAGTCGCCATCGTCCAGACACCGGCTGACCGACCAGCCGAGCTGATAGAGCCACCAGGCGGCAAATTGCGCCCGCTCTCCGGCAGGATCAAACACCACCAGCCGCGCGCCCCGCGTCGCGGCATACTCATCAAGGGTCTGCACCAATTGGCCGCCGGGCACCCATAACGCGCCCGGCAGGGTTCCTGCGAGATACTCTTCGCGGCTGCGCACGTCGAACACATAGGTGGTGACACTTTCATCCGCCTGCCATTGCGTCAAAGTCCCCCGACTGATGTCAGGGATCGCCGGGGCGTCCAGCGCCGACGGCCGGTTTCCCTGCGGCGGCAACCGGGGCGGCAGCGGCGTCTCGCCACCGCTCAACAGCGGCTGCCCCGCGATACGCCACGCCTGGGTGCCCCCCGCCAACGCCGCTACCGGCTGCGGCACGCCCGCATCAATCAGTGATTGCGCGCCGATAATACCCCGGGTGCGCCCTGCGCAGGTAATCACCACCGGCAGATCCGCGGGGAAAGACTGCTTTTTCAGCCAGGGTAGCAACTCCGCGTTCGGGCAGTTAATGGCGCCGGGTATGTGGTGTTGGCGAAACTCTTCCGGCGTGCGGCCGTCGAGCAACAACAGCGGCTTGCCGCTCAATTGCCATTGATACACCGTCTCCGCCGTCAGGGAAGGGGTTTGCGCCTTATGTTCCAGCCACTCAGAGAACGCCTTACTAAGGACGTTAACGCCGGGAAATAAAGCATAACCCGCCTGCCGCCAGGCAATGACCCCGCCCAGCGCCAGATAAACCTCGCGATAGCCCAGCTGCTGTAGGCGCAATACCGCCTGCCCTGCTCGATCCCCGCCCTCCTCATCCTGCACTACCACGGTAGTGCCGCGGCGCGGAATCAGCCGCGTGACGTTCACTTCCAACACGCTCCAGGGTAAATTGACCGCCAGCAGGGCATGCCCGCTACCGTACTCACCGGCTTCGCGAATATCAATCAGCGCAATTTCATGCGGCTTACGCAAACGCGCGTTAAGGGTAGCGACATCCATTGAGGGAAAATCAGCTCTGGCCATGGGTCAGGACTCCGTTAAGCGTGGATTGAATAGATCGTTTAAGCCATTCCCTATCAGCATGAAACTCATCACGGTGAAAAAAATGGCCAGACCGGGGAGCGCTGCCATATACCAGGCCGTACGTAACACCTCCCGGCCCGCGCCCACCATCGCGCCCCACGAGACCAGACTGGGATCGCCCAGGCCCAAAAAGGAGAGCGAGGCTTCGGATAAGATAATTTGCGCAATCAATACCGACGATGCCACCATCACCGGCGTCACGCTGTTAGGCAGAACGTGGCGGAAGATAATGCGCCTATCGCCAATGCCGATAGTCGCGGCGGCGCGAATAAAGTCCTGTTCACGAATCTTCATGGCTTCCGCGCGCACCAGTCGGGCGATTTGCGGCCACGACGTCGCCCCGAGCGCCAACGACAGACTAAACAGCGTCGGCCCCATGACCAGAATGATGGCGATAGCGAACAGCAGCCGCGGCATGGTGAGAAACACTTCGGTGAAGCGCATCAGTACATCGTCAATCCAGCTGGGGGCGTAATAGCCGGCGATAACCCCGATCACCACCCCCGCGATCAGCGCCAGGGCGGTGGCGATGAGGCCTATCGCCAATGAGGCACGCGCGCCGTAGAACAATTGCGCCATGACGTCGCGGCCCATCATATCGGTCCCCAAGGGAAAGCCGGCCGCGCTACCGGGCCATTGATTGGGCGCCCCGACCATTTCCCGCGGATCATCGGGAAACAGCCAGGGTGCCAGCAGCGCACAGACAATGATGGCAACCAATAGCGCGAGACCTATCAGTAAGGAGGGCGAACGTTTGGCGCGCCCCAGGCCGGCAAACAGGCTACGCGCGGGGCGAAGGGTCATCGTGGTCATGCGCGGCGCCTCCCGATACGCGGATCGAGCACCACATACAGCAAATCAATCAGCAGGTTCATTGCCACCACCAGTAGCGAACTCAGTAAAAAAATACCCAGCAGCAGATTAATATCCCGTTGCAATACCGCGTCATAGGCCAGGCGTCCGATCCCTGGCCAGCCGAACACCGTTTCAATCACGACCGATCCGCTAAGCAAACCGCCAATTTCCAGCCCGGTTAGCGTGACGATGGGTAAAGCCGCATTGCGCAGCATATGGCGAAAAATGACGCGCCACTCCGTCAGACCTTTGGCCCGCGCGGTGCGGACATAATCCTGGTGATAAACATCCAGCAGAGCGGAACGGGTCAAACGAACGTATACCGATAAAAAAAACAGGCTTAGCGAAAAAGCGGGCAAGATAAGGTGATGCAGCACGTCCAACAGATACGCCCAGCGGTTGGGAAAATCGGCCCCCACGGTGGCGAACCCGCCGACCGGCAACCAGCGTAACCAGAGTGCAAAAACCACGATAAACAGTAAGCCTATCCAGAACAGCGGCGTGGCGAAACCGATGGTGGAAAAGACGGAAATGAAACCATCAACAAAAGAGCCCCGATAGCGCGCCGCCACAATGCCCAGCAATACACCCAATACCAAGGCAAATAATATGGCCGTTAACGCCAACAATAATGTCGCCGGCAGGCGGCTGAAAATTAATTCGGAAACTTGAGCATTATATAAAAATGAATAGCCCATCTTTAGAGTGAAAAGTGACTGCAAATAGTGCCAAAACTGCTGCCAAATCGGAACATCCAGCCCGTATAAGTGGCGCATTTCATTCATGTATTCTGCGGAAGCGCCGCCCGATTGCGAGGCAATAACATCCGCCATATCGCCAGGGGCGAGTTTCATCAAACCAAAAGCCAGCAAGATAATGATAATTAATGTGGGTATAACTTGAAGGACCCGCCAGCCGACATAGTTAATGGTACTATTCATATTGTTTCCTCCGTTTGGCATCATATCGATAACCATTAGGAAACAAACAACATTATCCTCATAAGGACATACACTGAATGAGATAGGATGATACCGACGTGGCAGACCCTATTTTCGGCGCTTAACGTTCCGTCAAAATATTAAGAAATTGGCGGGTCCGCGGATGACGCGGCGATATCAACACGGTGTCCGGGGAGCCGTCATCAACGATTTTCCCTTTTTCCATAAACAGGACGCGATCGGCGACATCGCGGGCAAAAGACATCTCATGAGTGACGAGACACAAGGTCATATTGCGCTCATGAGCAATGTTGCGGATAACGTTAAGCACTTCCCCCACCAATTCCGGGTCCAGCGCCGACGTCACCTCATCAAATAACATGATCCGCGGCTGCATCGCCAGCGCCCGCGCTATCGCCACCCGTTGCTGCTGGCCGCCGGACAGCGTGGCGGGCCAGGCTTGGGCTTTATGGGCCAACCCCACTATTTGCAGGTAATCGTGCGCCCGCGCCCGCGCCTCATCGACGCTCAACCGTAACACCTGACGCGGTGCCTCCATGATGTTCTGTTCCACGGTCAAATGGGGAAACAGGTTGAAATGCTGAAACACCATACCGACTTGATGGCGCACCGGCCGCCGGCTAAACCAGCGACGGCGCCCACGGTCCGCCGCTACCGTTTCCCCCTCAATCATCACCGTACCGCTGGAGACCGCCTCCAGACCCTTGATTAGCCGCAAAATGGTCGATTTACCGGACCCGCTAGGGCCAATCAGCGCCACCTTTTGTCCAGCGGGAATGGCCAGATTGAGGTGGTCCAGCACGCGGGTCTCAGCGTAATCTTTGACTACCTGGGCAAAAGAAATGAGCGGTGTCGTCTGGAGAGAGGAAGCAGGATTAGGCATGAGCGCGTTTTTTTTCCCAATAGCGAAATAGCAACGAGGTCGGCAGACTGATCGCCAGGAACAGCACGGCCATCAGGGTATAGGGTTCGTCATAGCGATAGGTCATACCGGCGATTTGCTTGGCGGCCTGAAACAATTCAGGAATGGTAATGACCGCCAGCAACGGCGTTTCTTTAAACATGCCAATCAGGTAGTTGCCCAATATCGGCAGCATCGGTTTTAAGGCCTGAGGTAAGATAATCCGCCGCCACAGCACGGCGGGCGCGAAATCCAGCGCCTGCGCCGCTTCCCATTGACCGGCCGGTACATCGTTGATAGCGCCGCGAAACGCCTCAGCGATATAGGCGCCGTAATAGAGGCCGAGACCCAATACCCCGGTCGCCATCGCCGGCAGACTCAGGCCGCTTAGCGGCAGGGCGAAAAAGAGAAAGTACAGCTGCACCAACAGCGGCGTGAGACGAAAAAACGTGGTATAGGCCGTGCTTATCACACGGAGACCCCGTAGCGCGCTGCCGCGCGCGACGGCCATGACGCCCCCTACTAGTACCGCGCAGCAAAATCCCGCCAGCACGACGTTAAGCGTAACCCACAATCCGGCCAGTAATGCCGGCAAAATTGACCAGGCAAATTCCACATCAAATTCCATACTGTCCTCCGGTGCGGCGGTGGCGGGCAAGGTGACGTTCGTAACGTCGCACCAGCAGCGCCAGCGGCCACGACAGCAGAAAATAGCAACCCAGCACCACACTCCAAATCAACGTTTGATGCCCAAGCGTGGTGATAACCGTCGCACCGGAAAATGTCAGATCGCTGAGGGTGATCATTGACACCAACGAGGTGGATTTGAGCAGTTCCACCAGCAGATTGCCCAGCGGGGGGAGCATAAACGGTAGAGCCTGCGGCAAGATAATACGCCGCAGCGCGGCAAAGGGAGGGAAGTCGAGAGCGTACAAGGCGTCCCGCTGCCCCTGGCTAACGTTAATCAGCGCGCTGCGGACAATTTCCGCGCCGAAGGAAGAAAAATTCAGCCCCAGCCCGATGACCGCAGTGGTCATCGGCGCCAGTGAAATACCCAATAGCGGCAAAATAAAAAACAGATAAAACAGCTGCACCAGCGCCGATGTGCCCCTGAAGAATTCAATATAGCCGAGCGCGGCAATCCGCACCGGACGCCAGGGCGACAGCCGCAACAGCGCAACGATAAACGCCAGCGCCAGCGCCAATAGCGCGGCCAGGAAAGTAATTTGCACCGTGACGCCGACACCTTTCGCCAACTGATGCGCAATAAACGCCAAATTTTCGCTATCCATTAACCTCAACGCATCTCCGACCCATGTCTGGCGCTCAAGCCTCAAGCGGCGCCAGACTTATCAACCACTCACCCTCGGAGGTGATATTGTGATTAACGATCATCAATACCAATCCGGCAAACGGGGCGACAATCTCCCCCTGCGGGGCGCCGAAAATATCGTCGACTCTGCCTAGCCGCTGTCCCTGACTGACAATGTCACCCGCCGCCACGTCGAGATACAGCCGGCCGCTGCGCGGCGCTTGCACTTTGAAGAAATTGCTTACCACACGGTTGCGACGGCGGCGCGGCGTCAAACTTTGATCGGTCAGCCCGAGATAACGAGCGATATTCGCCACCCCATGAAAATGGAATAGGGTGTTTTCTTCATCCAGAATGCCGTTGGCGCCACCCTCGGACATGACCGCATGGCGGCCGAGCCAGGGTAATTCATTGGTGGCCCGGCCGCGGTTATTGGTCTGATCGGCGGCGAATTCAACAATGGCATCGGCATCAAACTGATGCGCCAGTTCGCGGGTACGGGCATCAAATTCCGGCTGGCCCGTCAGTTGGCACATTACAAATTTAGCCACTTCCTCGCGCAAATCGCCGCCGTGCAGGTCCACCAGCACCGCGGCGTCTTTTGCCCAGACATTCACTATCTGATCAAGCAGCACTTCACTGAAGCTGCCCTGCGGATCCCCCAGCGAGAGAAAATTCATATTCTTATTGTCCACCGGACAAACGAACTCGGCATGACTGTACAAGCCCGGCATATTCACTATCGGCAAAATAGCCACACTGCCCCGCCGCAGATGGTCGGCGAAATAGCTCGTTAGCCGCAGAGCGGCCTCCATTGCCGCCACTTCGTTGGGATGCATACCGGCGATAATGGCAAGCTCAGGTCCGGGTTCGGCGGCGGTAATCTCAAACCAGGGCAATTGCAGAGCGGCCACCAGCGGCGGATGAAAAGAAAGATTCCCCCACCGCAAGCGACCCTGCTGCCCTAAAGTGTGTTTAATCATAGGCGTACCTGCACCAAATCATTTACCGGGGGTCGCGCAAAGCTGACTGGCCTGAATATCTTCCGGCGGCAGCTCGTTGGCGGTATAGCCATACTTTTGTAATATTTTCAACAGCTCGCCGGAGGCGCGCAACGCTTTAAGCTGCGCGTTAAACGCGTCAATAAAGGCCCGATCGTTTCGCGGCAAACCAAAGGCATGATAGTTATAACCCGGCTGTCCGTGCGCATCGGGTATCTGCTGGAAGGGTAACGCGCGCTCCACGGTGGGATCGGCTTCTTTTTTCAGTAGGCTGATTATTTCCGCATCTGGGAAATAGACCGCATCGATACGCTTGGCCTTTAACGCCGCCAATGCCTCCGTATCTTTGTCAAACAGCACCACATTGGCGGTGGCGATGCCGCTGTCTTTCGCTTCCTGGATTTGATTCGTTCCGTTTTGCGTACCCAGACGCGCCTGCGGGTTAGCGGCCACATCCTTTAAACTATGCAAATTAAGCGGATTGCCTTTTCTGACAATGAAGGCGCCGCCGGAACGGGTGACCGGATTGGAAAAGCCGATCACTTGGCAGCGGGCATGATTGATAAACAGCCCGGCGCCGATGACGTCAAAGCGTTTGGCCGCCAGGCCCGGCACCAATGCGCCAAAATCCACGATAGGGGTGTCAATTTTCGTCATTCCCAAAGGCTTGAGTACCGCGCGTAATACTTCGATATTGGCGCCGGTGGCTTTACCGTCGGGCCCGATATAGCCATAGGGCTGCTCATTGGCGATACCCGCAACCAAAGGTTCCTGGCTTTTGGCTTTATCAAGCAAGCTTTGTGCCGAGGCCGGCAGAGCCAATACCGCGCCAAGTAAGACAACGGTGCTGACCACCCCGGCGAGAGAGAATGTAGAACTTGATTTCATGATTTTTCCTGGGAAGAACGCATTAAGGATCCCGGCCAGAACGGGGGCCGCTACGGCGCAAGATCGTATGCAAACCGGAATGAGATAACCGTGGAAAAAGTAGACCATGGCCTACGCCGTTCGCTAAATAACATTTTCAGCATACGATAGACAGAAACTGACGACCCGCTGTCAGGGATAAACCGTTAACCCTGCGGAGGTTTTTGCATGGCATTTAACCTAATAGCTGGCGGGAAGATAGTATCCGTCCCGCCAGCCAGTGCGCGCTGCGGTGCGGGCAAGGGCCGTGTAGTGCCGTGCCGTGCTGTGCTGTGCTGTGCTGTGCTGTGCTGTGCTGTGCTGTGCTGTGCCGTACCGACGTTGGACGCTTTTGCTTCGGCAAGCAACCCTTTCATCTTGCCGCCCGCGCTTATAGCCAAATTGCAATCCTTAAGAAGGATATGATTTTTAATGTTAACCCCCTCGCCGTTTATACTGTCGCGGTCAATAATACTTCATAATTCACATCATTAAGGCAAGGAAAAATGGACTTCAGGAAAACGTTTCTCGCACTGTTTATCGGCTCCTTATTACCGACCAGCGCGGCGCTCGCCGCTGCCAACCGGACGTTGGTCTATTGCTCGGAAGCCTCGCCGGAATCCTTCAATCCGCAAATCGCCAGTTCCGGTCCGTCTTTCGTCGCCAGTTCCCAAGTGCTGTATAATCGGCTGGTGGCCTTCCGTGAAAGCGACAATGTGCCGGTCCCCTCGCTCGCCACCGCTTGGAAAATCAGCCCGGACGGCAAAACCTATACCTTCACCCTACGTCAGGGGGTGAAGTTCAATAGCAATTACTATTTTACGCCCACCCGTGATTTCAACGCCGATGATGTCATTTTCTCCCTTATGCGGCAGAAAGATGCCCAACATCCCTATCACAATTTTTCCCACGCGGCCTATGAATATTTTAACGACATTGGTCTGGGCGCAATGATCCAGGACGTCAAAAAACTGGACGATTACCATGTGCAGTTTACCCTTAGCCATCCCGACGCCACCTTTCTGGCCGACTGGGGCATGGACTTCGCGTCGATCCTCTCGGCGGAATACGCCGACGCCATGCTAAAACAAGGAACGCCGGAACGGGTGGATACCGATCCTATCGGCACGGGCCCGTATAATCTGAAGGAATATAAAGTCGATTCTATTATTCGCTATGAAGCCAACCCGCATTACTGGCAAGGTGAGGTACCCACCAAGCGCCTGGTTTTCGCTATTACGCCTAATGTCACCACCCGGCTTGCCAAGATTGAGAAGAATGAATGCCAAATTATGCCGGCCCCCAACCCGGTGAACTTCGATGAGATCCGCAACGATCCCAATCTGACCCTCCACAGCGTGGACGGTATGAATGTTGGCTATCTGGCGTTTAATACCGAGAAAAAACCCTTTAACAATGTTCTGGTACGCCAGGCGCTAAATTACGCGGTAGATAAAAAAGCCATTATCGATGCCGTATTTCTGGGCTCCGGCGCGGTAGCGAAATCCCCTATCCCGCCCAATATGCTCGGCTTTGACGCAGCGCTTGCCGATTACCCATACGATCCGGCCAAGGCGCGGGCATTGCTGAAACAGGCGGGCTTCGAGCAGGGCTTCACCACCGATCTATGGTCGATGCCGGTACAGCGCCCTTATAATCCCAATTCGCGCCGTATTGCCGAGATGATTCAAAGTGACTGGGCTAAAGTGGGCGTCACCGCCAAAATCATCACCTTTGAATGGGGTGAATATCTGGCCGGCGTTCGCAAGGGCGAGCATTCATCCGCATTGTTCGGCTGGGTGTCGGATAATGGCGATCCGGATAACTTTGCCAATGTTTTATTGGGTTGTGACAGCATTAAAAGCGGTTCAAATGCGGCACTGTGGTGTGATAAGCACTACGACGCGTTGGTGCAACAGGCCAAGACCATTAGCGATCCCGCCCTGCGCGCACCGCTCTACCAACAGGCACAAGCGGTGTTCCATCAGCAGGCGCCCTGGATACCGCTGGCCAACGGCAAAACCTTCTATGTTACCCGCAAGAATGTCACCGGCTATAGCGTCAGCCTGAACGGCAGCGATTTCGCCAAAGCCAAACTAGACTAACCTGTTAAGGCCGGCGGCTAAGCCCCCTTTCCGCTGGCCCTGCCGCTGGACCGGTAGCCGTGTGCCGTTTCGTCGGGCCTGCCGTTGTATCGACGGCCATGCGCCGATTCTGCCGGGCCGGCGGCCAAGCCTTTTTTCCCGCTAGCCTGCCGCTGGGCCGGTGATCGTGCGCCGTTTCCGCCGGGTTGCCAATGGGCCGTTGCATGGCATAGCGCACGGCGCGTCAACCCGTGCGCTGATGTGTTCCGGCCGGCCGCGAGACCGGGGCGGCTATGCGTTATAAGCCATTCTCGCCCCCACGCCGCAAAACCGCTCAGCCATTTACCGGAATCACGGCCCCTTTATATTTATTACGAATAAAATCCTGAATCGCTTTGGAATGTAGCACTGCGACTAAGGCTTTAATGTCCGGCTTGTTCTCGTCCCCGCGATGCACGGTGATAATATTGGCGTAAGGGTTATTCTCGCCGCTTTCCACCGCGATAGGATCGTTAACCGGGTCGAGACCGGCATCAATGGCATAATTGGCATTAATGACCACCGCATCCCCTTCATCGTTATTGTACATTTGCGGCAACAGCGACCCTTCGATATTCGGCAAGAACTGTAAATGTTTCGGATTATCGATAATATCGGTGATACGCGCATCTATCTTACTGACGCCGGGTTTAAGCTTGATAACCCCTTCCCGCTCGAAAATTGACAATATCCGCCCCTCTTCCGCCACGGCGTCACGCATGATGATCTTGCCGTTTTGCGGTAGCGCTTTCAGGCTCTTGTAGCGTTTTGAATAAATACCGATGGGTTCGATATGAATAGCGCCGGCGCTGACGAAGTCGTAGCTTTTATCCCCGGCGTGATCCTTAATGACGCTATTGAGATAGGGAATATGTTGAAAATAATTGGCATCGATATCACGGCTCGCCAAGGCGGTATTGGGTAAAATATAGTCCTGGAAGGGGGTGATCTTAAGTGTAATCCCCTGTTTGGCCAGAATGGGTTTAGCCTGTTCCAGTATTTCAGCGTGCGGTACATTGGATGCGCCAACCCGGAGTACAGCGGACCAGGCGGAAGCGGAAAGGCTAAGCGTTACCAAAGCCGCGGCGGTCAGCAAGGTTAATGTTTTTTTCATCGTTTGTCCTGAGGTGAGTTTAACGTTTATCGAGCAATGAAGTGACAATGTCACCTAATAATTGAATGGCAAAAACGATAATCAAGATCATCGCGGTTGCCACGAGCGTGACGTCATTATGGTTACGCTGGAACCCTTCCAGATAAGCCAAATTTCCCAATCCGCCGGCACCGATGACACCGGCCATAGCGCTGTAACTGACCAGAGCGATTAATGTAACGGTGATACCGGAAACCAAGGCCGGCGAAGACTCCGGTAGCAACACGCGGAAAATCAACGTGCCGGTCCGCGCCCCCATAGCGCGTGACGCTTCGATGACCCCTCTATCCACCTCGCGTAAGGCGATTTCCACCAGCCTGGCATAGAAAGGGGCGGCGCCGACGATAAGGGCCGGCAATGCGGCATTGGCCCCGAGAATGGTGCCAATCACCACCTTGGTGAACGGGATCAGCAACACGATCAAAATAATAAACGGGATGGAGCGGAAAACATTGACCACGACCGACAACACCCCATAGACCACGGGACGGTGAAACAGACCACCGCGGGCGGTGAGAAATAACGCCATCCCCAGCATCAACCCCACTATCCCGGTCGCTACACCCGCTAACGCGGTCATATACAGGGTTTCGCCGCTGGCGGCCCAGAGCTGGGCCAGATTCACGTGGGGCAACAGAGGCTCAGCCATGTTTTATCACCTCCACGGCAACAGGATGCTGGCGTAAATCGGCCAATATCGACGGAAGTTGTTCGGCGCTAATCGCCCCATGAAGCCATAATTCGCCAAAAATGCCGTTGGCGGTCTGAGTGATAGCGCCGTGCAGAATCGTCAGTGGCAGGTTATAGCGCAGCATCAACTCCGCCACTACCGGCTGCTGTACGCTCAGGCCAACAAAGGTCAGTTTTAAAGTGACGCCGGGCAGGGTTTGCAGCAATCGCAGGTCTGTTCCGGCGCCGGGGTCACGAAACTGGCCGCCCTGGTTGACAAATTGCCGGGTGATGGGCTGCTGAGGACGGGTAAAGACATCCAGGACGTCGCCTTGTTCAACGATGCGCCCGTTTTCCATTACCGCTACCCGCCGGCAGATCTTGCGCACCACGTGCATCTCGTGAGTAATCAGTACAATCGTCAGATTCAGCCGGCGGTTGATATCCAACAATAAATCCAGAATGGCATCCGTGGTTTGCGGATCCAGTGCCGAGGTGGCCTCGTCGCACAACAGCACTGCCGGCGCATTGGCCAACGCCCGGGCAATACCGACCCGCTGTTTTTGACCGCCGCTGAGCCGCGAGGGATAGCTATTCTCTTTTCCCTGTAACCCCACAAGCGCGATCAATTCGGCCACGCGCTGACGTATGACGGCTTTGGGCGTGCCGGCGATTTGCATGGAGAAGGCGATGTTTTCACTCACCGTGCGCGACCAAAGCAGATTAAAATGTTGAAAAATCATGCTTATTTTCAGCCTCGCCTGTCGCAGCGCCTCGCCGCGGGCCTGGGCGATATCTTGACCGGCGATATGTATCGTTCCCGACGTCGGCGTTTCAAGGCCGTTGAGTAAACGGATTAAGGTACTTTTACCCGCCCCGCTATACCCGATAATGCCGTAAATCTGGCCCTTCTCAACTTCTAGACTGACATTATCCACAGCCATGATCGGCTGAGCGTGATGCATGAAAACTTTGGATACCTGAGAAAGCGCGATCATAAACGGATGATCCTTTTGCCGCTAACAAAATTATGACCAAAATAAAAGCAATAAAGTGATTATTGTTAATTCCTGTGAAGCGCTGGCGCTTGGCGGGATAATAAGTGAATCATAGGGCGCTAAAAAGAAACATTAACTTCTTAGATAGATGAAAATTGTCTATATCGTCGTGGTTATTTTATCTTGGCTTAATACTTGGATGCCGATTATCTCTTTCGCGCATTTTCTTTGCCAAAATTGTTATTTGTCCGCAGGCTTAACGCCATGAATTCGGTTATTTCATCGCACAACCCAGGCTTATTTAAAACCGGCGCGGTAAACACAGTAATGCGCCCCGCGTTCCCATACCCGATGACCGCGCTGGCTTAATGCGCAGCCAGGCCTTCATCGGGCGCAGGGTAATAACGTCCTGACCGGCGCGATGCTAGCGCGTTACCCAACCGAGAGGTTTCGGGTCAGAACATAAGGACTTTCGCCGGTCGGCCGGTGGCCAACGCTTTGCCGCGACGGGCCACCGCCCGGATATCGGCCCGGATAACGGTTATCGATCACCTCTTGTTTTAGGCCTGCTCCCGGCGCCCGCAGCCATCCGAGTCCGCCATCGCCTGCCTTATGCGCGCGCAGAGCATCGTCGACAACGGCTCGCCAGACGCGTCGGCAGCCACGGCAAGCCGCAATAATCCCAGCCAGGCGGCCATGAGGCGAAGCTCGTCGGCCAGCCGCGCCAGCGTCGACGGCGGCGCGCCCGGCTCGACATGGACGCGTTGCACCCAAAGCGTCGCGGTTTTGCGATCCGCTTTGAGATCTACCCGCGCCACCAGCGCGCCATCAAGCAGGAAGGGCAAGACATAGTAACCGTGCTCGCGTTTGTGGGCGGGAGTGTAAATTTCCAGCCGGTAGCGGAACCCGAACAGCCTTTCGGTGCGCGGCCGGTGCCAAATCAGGGGATCAAAAGGGGAGAGAAGCGCCGCACCCGCGATCTTGCGGCCGGCGCGCGCGTCACGGTGTAAATAAGCCGGCTGCGTCCACCCACGCACACGCGTCGGAATGAGGACGCCCTCTTCCACCAGTTGTTCAAGCGGCAGCCGAACGTCGGCGGCGGGGAGACGGTAATAATCGCGCAAATCATCCGCGGTCGCGATGCCCAGCGCCCGTGCGGCGTGCTGGAGGAGCCCGCGCCTGGCGTCAGTGTCATCCGGGGTGGGCAACTGCAAGACGGCGCGCGGCAATACCCGCTCCGGCAGGTCATAAACGCGCTCAAAGCTGCCACGGCGGTGGGTAGCGGCCACCAGCCCCGCCCAGAATAGCCATTCGAGCGCATGTTTGGCGTTGCTCCATACCCACATACCCTTTGCGGCCTTGCCCCCCGCCACGTCGGAAGCCGCCAGCGGCCCCTCAGCGCCAATGCGGGCGAGTAAGGCCTCCGCTTCAGGCCGTTTTTCATGCGCATAAGGGGCAAGCTGACGCCAGACGCCTTGGCCCCGCAGCGCGCGCGCCATACGCCAGCGCAGCAGCGGGTGAAGCGCCACCGGCAGTAAGGAGGCCTCATGCCCCCAATACTCGAAGTAGCGTTTGGGCCTGGCCGCGACCAGCGCATCAAGCGCGACGCGATCGTAATTGCCCAAACGTGAATATAGCGGTAGATACTGAGCGCGAACCAGCACATTGACGCTGTCGATTTGCAGCAGCCCGAGTTTGGCCAGCGATCGGCCTAACTGCGCCGCGCTAACGGGCTCGCTGCGCGTCAAGCCATTAAAGCCTTGGGCGGTAAGCGCGATACGGCGCGCTTGCGCAAGGGAGAGGTCCAGCTTCACGGCTTCACCTCCCTTACCAGGGCGAGGCAAGCGCGCCACGTCGCCTCTACCCTGCCCGGTCGCGCCCGGGCGATACAGCGGCATCCCCTGCTCCATTCACTTCCCGGCTCCGCGTTCTCACCGCCGCCGGCATGGCCTTTGCGCCACGCAGCGCTGTCGAAAGGCCGACGCTCACCCCGGAGGGTACCATTCACCGGCCGAGTAGAGGGTCGTGCATTGAAAATAAGGAAAGTGCAAGGGAAAATCATCGTCATCTCCTGGTGGGTGCCGCCGAGCCGACGTGGGAAGGTAAGCTATCGCGACTCCCACTATCCTCTATCTTGTAGTTTAGACACGATGAGGGTCAAGCGTGTGGCGAGCCGGGCTTTCGTCAAGCCAATTTCCATCAAACGCTCCGTTATGCCACCGCCCGTGGCGCGACGCCTGCCACGTTTGCAACGATTAACCCCGCCCTCGCTACCGTTTACCGAAGCACACTGACACGATTCAAGGTGAAAGCCTGATGGCGCCTTGCCGGCGGGAATTGCATAGTGATGCGCCAGAGGGCGGCGCTCCATGCATCGATTCCTACGCGGTCAATTAACGCCCCTAACGCACGGGCGGCCGCGGTTCCCTTGCCGTTTTCTTTTTGCATCCTGATATGACCCCTTGCAGCCTAGGCCGAAAGCGGTGTCGCGCGATATTGCTTAACACACCGCCCCTTTCGGCCTAGGCGGCACAAGACGATGGTTGCTATCAGGCGCCTACTATCGAGGTAAGAATGCCATGTCTCCCGTACCCGCCATCGCGAAAGATCTTTCAGCCGCACATTTACAACGCATCGATCCCGACAACTCCCCCGACGATGCCAGACTCGTCCGCTCGTTGATTGCGGCGACCGCCCCGCCCGCAAAGGCCCCGCCAAGCGTACCCAGACTGGTAACCCTGGCAGCAGCCCGTTATTTACAGCCGGCGTTTCGCCCCTTCGATCTCCGCCAATACAGACGACTTTGCCTACAAGCGCCACCGATGTGCTGGCGTCAGTTGAGGCGAGTGGCCGGTGAAACGTTACGCACCATTCCTCTATGGGGCTATGTCGGTATGGCCAAGGTCATCGCCGATGAACGGGTCATACAGGGCGAATCCTGTCATAACGTGGGACAAATCCTGGGCGCATTGACCCCGCAGGCTAAAGAAGCGCTAGAGATGGTCTCGGTAGAAGGCCCGGCGGGGCAGCGGGTGAAACAAGGTGAATCTTGCCTCAAGGTCTCTGACACTTTCGGCATCACTACTTACACGGCTATTAACGTGCTCGAAACGCTTTCGATGGAGGGTCCGGCGGGCGAACGCGTTAAACGCGGTGAACACTGCCAGAAGGTCGCTGACGCCTTCGGCATAACCCATTGGAAAGTGAAGAATGAGCTAGAGCTTAAAGCGGTGGAGGGACCGGCCGGTCAGCGCGTCAGGCAGGGTGAATCCTGCCGGACCGTCGCCGCGGAGTTCGGCATGCTTGAGTATCTCGCCAATGAAGAGCTTGAATTGATAGCCGTATCGGGCCTGGCCGGAGAGCGCGTCAAGAACGGCGAATCCTGTGAGACCGTCGCCCAGGCCCACGGCATTGAGTTCTATTGGCCCAGAAGGGAGCTTGAGTTGATTGCGGTGGACGGCCCGGCAGGGCAAAGCCTGCGCCGGGGTGCCTCTATTGAATCGGTTGTCGAAAGGTTTGGCCTGGTGGACGAGGATGCTTTAGCGATCCTGGGTGAAATCGCCTTGGAAAATGCCGCCGATAAGCAATTAAGCAGCGACGAAGAAGATAAGTAGCTGGCGTCGCATTCGCCGGCGCGCAAGCCCGCGTCTCGCGTTCGTCATTCCGGGGCCGGCCGCGTGGCTTACCATTGTGCTTTGCGCAACCGTTGGGGCGTGGTATTCAGGCAGCGTAAAAAGGCTTTACGCATTAAGGCGGTGTCGCTAAACCCCGCCTGCGCCGCAATGGCCGCGGGCGTTTCATTACTGCCTTCCAGGCGGCTGCGGGCATATTCTACCCGTAATCGCTCTACCGCCCGCGCGGGGGTCAGGCCGGTATGGGCAACAAACTCGCGCGTGAATTGCCGGGTGGAGAGATGCGCTTTCTCGGCCAGCGTAGTGACGTTGAGGTTGCCGTGAAGGTTGTCGCCAATAAACGCCAGCACGCGCTGAACGCGCGGGGACGGCGGCGTAATGTCCCGTAGGCGCATAAACTGTAATTGCCCCTGCGTGCGGCGGTTGGGGATGAGTAGCTCGCGCGCGACCTGATGGGCCAAGGATGCACCATTTTGCGCCTCTATCAACGCCAGCGCGATGTCCATGCCGGCGGTGGCTCCCGCCGACGTCCAGATATCGCCGTCCTGCACCACAATGCTGTCAGGCTGCAAGCGGGCGTCGGGCACCAGGCGCTGGAGCTCCGCGGCGCGCCGCCAATGGGTGGTCACCCGTTTTCCCGCCAGCCTCCCCGCCGCCGCCAGAAGGAACGCCCCGGTACAAACGGAAACATAACGCCGGGCGCTATCGCTTTGCAGCAGCGCCAGTAAGGCACTATCGCGACTCGCCTGACTGACGCCGCTCCCGCCCACCACGATGAAGGTGGTAAAAGGTTTATCCACCGCGCGGGCCTGCACCCGCAAGCCGTTGGAGCTGCTTATCATGCCGGCGGTCGCCGCGCAAACCTGCAAGAGATAGCGATTTTCCCCGGCCAAATGCTGATTGGCGGTCTCGAATACGCTAAGCGGCCCGCTAAGATCGAGCAGATTAAAACCGGGAAATATCAAAAAACCGATGCGCTGCGTCATGTCCGAAAAAAGCCGAAGTATGTCATTTAAGACAAAATATGCTGCGATATACTCGCTGATGTCAACCCATACCCGCAGGAGAATCGCGATGACCTATACGATGGATCCAGAACTCGCCGCCCAACTCGCCCGGCTACAGCCCCGCTTTGATCGGTTCCCCGCTTATCAGGTGGGCGATGTGATGAGCTGGCGCACCCGCAGTGAAGCGTTTTACGCCTTAGTCAACGACCAACTGCCCGAAACAGCGGGCATCAAAACGCAGGATGTGAGCCTTCCCTTTGGTGAAGAGACGCTCTTGGCGCGCTGGTACCATCCCGCCGATAGAGCCTCCGCCGGCGCGGTACTCTTCATCCACGGCGGTGGCGGCGTTGCCGCCGACATTGCGCTATATCATAAGATAGTGGCGAAGTATGTCGCCCACAGCGGGGTCAGCTTTTTGGCGCTGGATTACACGCTTGCCCCTGAGGTTACCGGAGATGTGCAAACGGAGCAGGCATTAAGCGCTCTGATCTGGTTGCGCAATAATGCCGCGCGCTGGCGCATCGATCCGGCACGCATTGTACTGATGGGCGATAGCGGCGGCGGCGGTATCGCCGCATCGACGGCAATACTTGCGCGCGATCGCGGCATTCCCGTGGCCGGTCAGGTGCTGATTTACCCAATGCTTGACCATCGCACGGTGGAACAAAGCGCGGCGATATCCCCTTTTTTGACCATTACCGCCGATGAGATTCAAACCGCCTGGCGCGCCAGACTTCCGCCGACCCCCCGCGACGCGGTTCTTCCCTACATTAGCCCGGCTCGGCTGGAGGATGTTGCGCGACTGGCGCCCACCTATCTCGATGTGGGTGAATTGGATCTGTTTTGTGGGGAAAACATCCTCTGGGCGCAAAAATTGTCCGCAAGCGGCGTGCCGGTGGAGTGCCATCTTTATCCGGGCGTCAACCACGGCTTCGAGCTACTCGCGCCGGACGCGGCTATCGCCCGTCAAGCCCTACAGCTGCGCTGCGCGGCGATTGGCCGTTTCCTAGGCACCTCCCCCGCGGCCTGATACGCCGCCGCAATTCTTCTCTAGGCGAGAACCGTTGTTCCAGGCGCCAACAGCACCTGTTGCCGGGCCCGCCGCGCGCATGCACCCGGGCACGCCAGCTTCCCGGGAAGCGCCGGCTAGGTTAATCACTTCGGGACAGGGCGTAACGGCGGCAGCGGCAGCGGCAGCGGCAGCGGCAGCGGCAGCGACAGCGACAGCGACAGCGACAGCGACAGCGACAGCGACAGCGGCAGTCTGATGTACGGTTAGCGCCTTGTCACGCTAATTTGAATACTCACTCCAGGAAAGGGCGTAACGGCGGCAGCGGCACTCTGACGTATGATCAGCGCCTTAGCCGTGCCCGCGGGTGATACCGCCCAACGGTGGCCGCCCCATCGCTTCCCCCAAACTGCGCCACGGCGCCCGCTTTGCGCTCTTTATCCTGTCATCGCCCCACCTATTGACCGCTGCGGCCCGTGGCGATTTTCCACCTGTTCGGCAAGACCGACGTTTGCATGAAATTGGCTCAACCCGTCACAAAACGGCAATATGGGATAAAAAAGAATGGATCTATACATTATTTATTGGTATAGAATATTTCATACATAAATAATTGTATCGTTTTATTCATTAAGGGATGCGTTATGTCTGCTGCTGAAATGCTTGAATTTGACGTGCCAGATCTGGATATACAGTTCAGAGCCCGGCTCTTACGTGAACAAAACCCCGATGTGGTTGAGCAGGTGCTGGCGCAACTCCCGCTGAAAAGCGTGCTCGGCCATGTAGTGGTGTCTGGAGAGGCGATCTGGATGCCTACGCGCATTGTTCATCTCGGTCGCAGCAACATGGTCCAGCGATCCCCCGGCGCGGTTTATCTTTACGCCCCTGGGCAGACAATTTGCCTGACCTATGGCCGCATTACCGAGAGCGCCACCGTGAATCAATTCGCCGAGGTGCCGGCGGAGGATCTCGCGCAGCTTGAAAAGGTGGGCACCTATGTCTGGGAAAACACCGTCGCGTTACCGCGGCGCAAAGTGATTGAAATTAACGTCAAGAGGGCGTCCTGATGTCAACTTTCAGCAAATTTGACGGCGATTGGCAACAGGCCAAAGCGCTTATCGAAGCGGAAATTGATCGCGTATGGCGGCATGAGCCGGAAGAAATCCAGAAGATCCGCTGGGGCATTATCGATAGCGGCGCCGGCAGCGCGGAACAGTCCTTCTCCGTCCTGGTCCATCTTGAAGCCTATCTGATGTTGGTGGGTGCGGACGTGATGTACCGCTTTCTAAAAATATCGCAATACGACGATTTGCCGCTGGCCACGCTCAACCGGATTACCCGTGAGTTTCTTACGGCGACCTTTAATGTATTCGAGTTCATGACCGATCTCGGCCTGACAAATATGCATCAGATCGGTCAGATGTATTCCGACGCGTTAGACAAACTAGAGACCAAGGAAGACTATGTTAAGCTTACCGGCGCAATGATGACGTACGTTATTCGCATGCACCGCTGGATCCATTATATCTTCCCGTGGAACCTGGGCGTGGCGTTTCCGCACCGTAAACCCGCTGAAATGCAGGGGATGGCGCAACTGCTGTCGCTGATTGAGAAACCTTATTAACCTTGCATAGCCACGTTAACAGACGTACGCGCAGGCCAAAGAAAAGTTGCATTACGCTGTCAAATGCGGGAATGATGGCGGCGAATGGCGGGACAGCGTGATTGTGATGACGTTAGCGAAGTAAATAACCTAGGGATAATGATGGCTGATAGCGAACTGACTCAGGATACGGTTTTCGTCGACGCGGCCGCCGAAAAGGCAGGTCAGGCGCCGAATGAGCGTAGCGCTATTTATGGTGAGCTTGAGCGGCGCGCCAAAGGTAAGCGGCTCACGCCGGCACAGCGCAGAATCGCCCAATGCCTGATAGAGAACAGAAACGAGATAGGCTTCCTGTCCAGCCTGGAGGTGGCCAAACTCGCGAACGTAAGCCAGCCGTCCGTCACCCGTTTTGCGACGTCGCTGGGGTTTAACGGCTATCTGGAAATGCGGAAACACCTGCGCGCCAACCTGGTGGCCTCCGACGCGCCAATGGAGCCGACTACCAACCGTTATCAGGCGGCCGCGCTGGCCGAAATACAGAACCTGGAGATGCTTAACGCTGTCCTCGGCGATGAAGCGCTCATCGACGGCTTCGGCAAAGCGATGGCGACGTCACGTCCGCTGGCCGTTCTTGGACTCAGAGCCGCCGCGGGGTTGGCCGCGCAATTTTCTTATTTCGCCGCCAAAGTTCATCCGGATGTCCGATTACTGAGCGGCGGCGGGTCGATTATCGAAGATATTCTTGAACAGGTGAAAGCGGCGGGGGGAAAAACGCTGCTGGCGTTTATGATGCCGCTTTATCCCCGAGAAACGCTCAAGGCGATGGAATTCGCCAAAGAAATTGGTTTAACCGTGGTACTCGTTACCGATGTCAGTCTGGCGGATAATTCGGCCTGGGCGGACCGGGTATTACAGGCGCCGATCAATACCGACCTGGTTTTTGATTCTTATTCTTCGCCGGTGTTGTTGGTGTCGGTATTACTCGACGCCATGTGCAACCACATGAAAACGGAATCTCAAAAAAGGCTGGATCAAGTCGATATTTCATCGCGGAAAAGAAAAGTCTTTATCCGCTAAATAAATGAAGCGACGCAGGGCCGCATTAATTGCACTCCGTGCGGCCCCGTCAATAAGCGTGAACAGAACTGAATGACATTCCCCGATAAGGGGCGCCGTGGCGCTTGCCTATTGCCCCGTATCTGAAGGGCGAACGGCACATAACTTTCTGAGCTGACGACAATTTAATACATGATGGCTGGCATCGATTCTGTCGCAATGGCGATAGGACTTTGTCTGCGCTGCGCGCGCTCGCCGTAAAGAGAAGAGATGAGGGTGATATGGGCATGATAATGAAGCCGGGCGAAGTCACGCTGGCCATGTTGCAAGCCATTTATTGGCAGGGGGAAATAGCGCGACTCGACCGCAGCGCGGACGCTGCCATTATACGCGGCGCCGAACGTATTGCCGTCATTGCCCAAGGAGAGGCACCCGTTTACGGCATCAATACGGGATTTGGCAAACTGGCTTCCATTAAAATCAATAGTGGCGATGTGGCAACCTTGCAGCGAAACTTGATTTTGTCCCACTGCTGCGGTTTCGGCCTGCCTTTGCCGGAAAACGTCGTCCGGCTTATCATGTCGCTGAAACTCATTTCGCTGGGGCGCGGGGCTTCCGGGGTACGACTTGAGCTGATACGCCTGCTCGAGGGGATGCTGGCGCAAGGGGTTATACCCGTGATCCCCGAGAAAGGCTCGGTGGGCGCCTCTGGGGATCTGGCCCCCCTTGCCCACATGAGCGCCGTGATGATCGGCGAAGGCGAAGCCGATTACCAAGGGGCGCGCCTGCCCGGCGCCGTTGCGCTGGCAAAAGCGGGCCTGTCGCCGGTGACGCTGGCCGCCAAAGAAGGGCTGGCGCTGATTAACGGCACCCAAACCTCCACCGCCCTGGCTCTGGCGGGCCTCTTTCGGGCGCATCGGGCGGCCGTGTCCGCGTTGATTACCGGGGCAATGTCAACCGAAGCCGCCATGGGCTCGGCGGCGCCCTTTCATCCCGATATCCATGCGTTACGCGGTCACCAGGGGCAAATTGACGCCGCCGCCATGTTACGCCATCTGCTGGCGGGTTCGGCCATTCTGGCAAGCCATCTGGAAAACGATGAGCGCGTACAGGATCCCTATTGTATCCGCTGCCAGCCGCAGGTGTACGGCGCCTGTCTGGATCTGCTGCGCACCGCGGCAAAAACGCTGCAAACGGAAGCGAACGCGGTCACCGATAATCCCCTGATTTTATCGGATAATACGGTGATTTCGGGGGGCAATTTCCATGCCGAGCCCGTGGCGTTCGCCGCCGATCAAATAGCCATCGCGGTTTGTGAAATAGGCGCCATCACCCAGCGCCGTATCGCGCTGCTGGTTGACCCCGCCCTGTCTTATGGCCTGCCTGCGTTTTTGGCCAAACGTCCCGGGCTGAATTCCGGCATGATGATTGCCGAAGTGACCTCTGCCGCGCTGATGTCGGAAAACAAACAGATGGCGTTTCCGGCCTCGGTGGACTCCACGCCAACCTCAGCCAATCAGGAGGACCATGTTTCCATGGCCTGCCACGGGGCGCGGCGTCTCCTGCCAATGACGGAAAATCTCTATGGGATCGTCGGTATCGAAGCCATGGCGGCGGCGCAGGGTATAACGTTCCGCGCCCCGCTCACCACCAGCGCCATCCTGGCCGCCGCCGTCGCGACGTTAAGGGAGGTTATCCCCCCGTTAGAGGTGGATCGTTACATGGCTACCGATGTCACCCTGGCGGCTGAACTGATCGCGTCAGGCGCGCTCAATGCGTCGGTTCCGGTGCCAGAGGCCCTTGTTCTGTAATCTGTTTTGCTGATTTCTCCGTCGGCGGCGCCGCCGACGAAAAAGTAAAAGAATCATTTTATACATAACTTTTTAATATTGTATTTTTCAATTCACCTAATTTACTTTACTCACACGGACGAGGTCGTATTTCACAGCCGGCAGGGCGGCGTTAACGCACTCTGTCGGTTTGACTAGCAGATCCAGCAAACGGTTCTCCGGGCGGATATCAATGTGAACAGTGAAAGCTTTGTGACGTTACTCGGTTTCGGTCAGCAAGGATGGGGAGCCATTCTGTTATCAGGCGTACGGGTGACGCTGGCCGCCGCCCTGGGTGGGCTTATCCTCGGTCTTGTTATCGGGACCGTGGTCGCCTGGGCCAAGCTCGCCGGCGGCAAGGTCCTGCGCCTGCTGGCGGAGGGTTACACCACTGTGCTGCGCGGCGTGCCCGATCTGTTGGTCATTTACCTGTTTTATTTCGGCAGCAGCGCGGTGATGACCCAATTAGCGGATTATTTCGGCCGTCAGGGTTTCTTCGCGTTGCCGGGCTTTCTCGCCGGCACCCTGGCTATCGGCGTCATCGCGGGCGCATTGAGCGCCGAAGTGCTGCGCGGCGCCTTCCTGGCGGTCGCCAAAGGCGAACTGGAAGCGGCAACGGCGTTCGGCATGAACTTTTTCCTCCGCTTTCGCCGGATCATCGCGCCGCTGACGTTACGGCATGCCATTCCCGGCATCAGTAATGTTTGGCTAGGGCTGTTAAAAGAGTCGTCGCTGCTTTCCGTCACCGGCGTCGCGGAGCTGATGCGCCAGGCGCAGGTGGCGGCGGGTTCGACGCGCTTACCCTTCAATTTTTATCTGGCCGCCGCCGCGCTGTATATCCTGCTGGCGTGCCTGTCGAGCATTCTGGTCCACTTGTCCGAGCGCCATTACTCGCGCGGCGTGAGGAGGGCATAATGGATTGGGTCTTTCTGCTCGACTGCATCAAACGCATGGCCGCCGGCATTCCGCTAACGCTGGAGCTGGCCGCCTTGTCATTGTTATGTGGCGCACTGTTGGGACTGCTGTTTGCGCTTATTCGCCTGGCGCGCAACCCCTTTGCCGCCACCGTTGGCTGGGTGTATGTCCAGGTCATTCGCAGCACGCCGCTGCTGGTATTATTATTTCTGATTTATTACGGCGTCGGGCAATTCGCCGCCGTGCGGCATAGCATCCTGTGGCCCTTTTTACGCACGCCCTATTACTGCGCGCTGCTGGCATTGATTATCAATAGCTCGGGATACGCTGCCGAAATCATTCGCGGCGGTTTGCAATCGGTGCCGATTGATGAAATCGAAGCCGCCCGTGCCTGCGGTATGTCCGGCGTGGTGTTATACCGCAGGATTATTCTCCCCATTGCCATTCGCCAGGCCTTACCGGCTTTTAGTAATGAGGTCATCGCTATGATCAAGGCAACCTCAATGGTGTCGCTGGTGACTTTGATGGAAGTGACCGGCATTGCGGGTGAAATAGCGTCAGAAACCTATCGTCCTCTTCCCGTGTTTATCGCCGCCGGCGTTATTTATCTGGTCATCAACTTTATTCTCACGCGGCTAATACAGGCCATCGAATACAAACTTAGCGCCCATAAGCGCCCTGTTACCGTCAATGTCAGGTTAAAAGCGCCCGGTTCCGATTTTCATTAACGCAACCCGAAATGCAGTCCATTACGTTCACTTACACACAGGAAAAGTCATATGAATACGCTTGTTGCCTCGCGGCTTGCTGTCGCTGTCGTCCTGATCTTCATGGGCTGTCTTTCCGTTCAGGCTGCCGATAAGAAATGGACAGAGGTCAAAATTGTCACCGAGGGCGGGTTTTACCCGTGGAATTATACCCAGGCAGACGGCACGCTGGCCGGCTTTGAAATTGATCTCGCCAAAGATCTCTGTAAGCGGATGGGGGTAAAATGCACGCTCACCAGCCAGGCATTCGACAGTATGATCCCGGCCCTTAACGCCGGCAAATTCGATGCCATTCTCGATGACGTGGCCATTACGCCAAAACGCAAAGAATCCATCGCATTTTCAATCCCCTACGCGTCGTTATGCTATACCTTCGCCACCACACCCGGCAGCGATATCGCCAAACGGTTGCCGCCAGAGGATAGCATTATTTCGCTGGAGGACAGCGCGGCGTCCGCGTCCGCCCTACAGAAGGTCAATGCCGCTTTAAAAGGCAAAACCATGGGAACGCTGGCCGCCGGGACGTCGGTGACTTTCGTCAATACCTATCTGAAAGACGCCGTGCAAATCCGCCAGTATAAAACCCCAGATGCGCGCGATTTGGATCTCGCTTCCGAGCGGGTCGATGTCATCGTGGGCTCAAAAGATGCCTTGTTGGGCGTCATCAAAAAACAGGGTAGCGACGCTATCGCGTTGGCCGGCCCTTGCTTTCAGGGCGGCGTGGTGGGTGAAGGCGCCGGTATCGGCTTGCGTAAAAGCGATACCGATCTGAAGCAGATGTTTGATGAAGCCATCAAAGCCGCCCGCGCCGACGGGACCATTAAAAGGCTATCGCAGGCCACCTTTGGCATGGATGTCACCCCACTTTGACGGTTCATTTCAATCCTTTAACGCCCGTATCGGCCGCGCGCCGGGGGGCGCACGATGACGGTCGTCCCGCCGCGCTGTGCAGCACGGCAGGACGGGCGGCCAACACGCATGAGAATGAGGGGAGCAAATGACGATGGAGCCGAAGGCAAACGTGCAACGCCACGTCAGAATAGGGGTCGATTCCGGCGGCACCTTTACCGACATTTGTCTGTATGACGAAGCCGAAAGGTCGATGAACGTTTGGAAAGTGCGCAGCACGCCGGACGATCCGTCGATCGGTATTACCGAAGGAATTGCTCAGGGCATCGCGTCACTCGGCCTGCCGCAGAACGAAACCTTGCAGGTCACCTATCTGGGGCACGGCACTACCGTCGCCACCAACGCGCTTATCGTGGGGCGCGGTGCCCAAACGGGGGTCATTACCACCCAGGGATTTCGCGACGTCATCGAACTTCGGCGTCAGAAACGCGATGCGCTCTACGATGTCCAGACGGAGAAACCCCGGGTGCTGGCGCGCCGCCATCAGCGGCTTGAGGTCAGAGAGCGCGTGTTATTCAACGGCAGCATCATGACCCCTTTAAACGAGGACGATGTGCGCCAGGCGGCGCGTAAATTGTACGCCGACGGTATTACCGCCATCGCAGTATGTTGCCTCTTTAGCTATTTAGAACCCCGGCACGAACTGCGTATCCGCGAGATTGTGGCTGAGGAGATCCCCGGCGCGTTTATCAGCGTCTCCCATGAGGTCAATCCAGAGTTTCGCGAGTATGAGCGTTTCTCCACCACGGTGGTGAACGCCTATCTCGGGCCGATTATGAAGCGTTATCTGCAACAGCTACAGCCCCGCCTCAACGCCATCGGTATCACCGCGCTTCCCCATCTCACGCAGTCAAATGGCGGCGTTATCTCCTCGGAAACGGCTCAGCAATTTCCCGCGCGCACAGTGCTGTCCGGGCCGGCGGCCGGCGTCATGGGCGCCAGTACTCTGGCCACCCTGGCGGGGATTGGCGATGTCATTACCTTCGATATGGGTGGTACCTCCACGGACGTTTCGCTTATCGCCAACGGTAAGCCGCGGATGGCCAATGAATCACAGGCCCATGGCTATCCCCTCAAGCTGCCGATGTTGGATATTCACGCGGTCGGCGCCGGCGGCGGCTCCATCGCCGCCATCGATGCCGGCGGGCTATTGCAGGTGGGACCGCAAAGCGCAGCGGCCGATCCGGGCCCTATCTGCTACGGCATGGGGAATGAAGATCAGCCCACCGTCACCGATGCGAACGTGGTGCTACAGGTGCAAAACCCCACCCATCTTCTAGACGGCCGTCTCGCCATCGATCGCGAAAAAGCGCAAGCGGCGATTGCACGCCTTGGCGACCGGCTGGGTATGGATGCCATGACCGCCGCGCAAGGGATCATTAGCGTGGTGGTCAGCAATATGGCGAAGGCCATCCGCGTCATTTCCGTCGAGCGCGGCTATGATCCGCGCGATTATACATTGTTCGGGTTTGGCGGCGCGGGTCCGATCCACGCCGCCCGCCTGGCCCGCGCCCTCGACATGCCGCGCGTGGTCATTCCGCAGCATCCAGGCATCCTGTGCGCTATCGGCCTGATGCTCATCGACCTGCGCACCCATTTTGCCATCAGCCGGCGGCTAACGCTTGAGAAGCAAAGCGCGCCGGCTATAGCGGGCTTTTTCTCCGAACTGGCGCAGCGCGCCGAAGCCTGGTTCGACCAAGAGCGCATCCCGCAGGACAGCCGGGTGACCGCCCGCGCTGTCGATCTGCGCTATGGCGGGCAAGGTTATGAGCTCACCATTCCCTGTCCTGACGGGGCCATTGATGCCGCCGCTATTGCGGCTTTGGAAAGCGAATTCGCCAGACAGCACCAACTGCAATACGGCTATGTCGCCAAGGGTGAGCCCGTGCATTTGACGACCCTGCGCCTGGAGGTAATCGGACGCGTACCGAAAGCCGAGCTCAGGCCCGCCGCGCCGGCCACCGCGCCGGTCAGCTCGGCCGTTCGCGGAGAGCGCGAGGTCTGGCTGCCTGAGACCAACGGCTTTACGCGCTGTCCGGTTTACGATCGCGCGCGCCTGGGGGCCGGCCATCGCCTCACCGGGCCGGCTATCATCGAGCAAATGGACTCGACAACGCTTATCCTGCCGGGTCAAAAGGTCGCTATCGATCCGTTTCTGAACATCATCATCGAGGAAGCCTAGATCATGTCTGAGGACTACGCTTTGAGATCGGAGCAGACAGACCCCGAGCGGGCCTGCGATCCCATTACCGTCGCGGTCATCGCCAGCGCGCTGTCAACGATTGCCGAAGAGATGGGTAAATCCATCATCCGCTCCGCCTACTCCACCAATATTAAAGAACGGCAGGATTGCTCCACGGCGGTGTTTGACCCGCAGGGACGGACCGTGGCGCTGGCCGAGCACATCCCCATACATCTGGGCTCGCTAATGGGGATTGCCAAATACGTGCTTGAGCATAGTGATGTGTCCGATTTGCGCGCGGGCGACGCCTATATCGGCAATGATGCCTATACGGGCGGCGGCACTCATTTGAATGATTTTGTTCTGATGGAGCCCGTGTTCTTTGGCGGCGCGCTGGTCGCCTGGGTGGCCAACCTGGCTCATCATTCCGATTTCGTCGATCGCGGTCATAAGCATATCTTTCAGGAGGGGCTGCGCATTCCGCCGGTGCGGCTCTACCGCGCCGGCGTGCTGCAGGCCGATATTCAAGCGCTGATTTTGCTTAACTGCCAGGTACCGAAAGAGCGTATTCACGATCTTAGCGCGCAGATGGCCGCCAACCGCCTGGGTGTACAGCGGGTACAGGGGCTGTGTGCCAAATATGGTGTACCGCTGTTGGCGCAGGCGGCCAATGAATTCCTGCTGGCGACCGAACGCCGCACCCGTGCCGGCATCGCCGGCATTCCCGACGGTGTTTACACCTTTAGCCACCCGTTTGATTCCAACCTTATCGACAACATTATTGATTTGAAGGTGGCGGTGACGGTGCGAGGGGAGGAGATTTTTTTCGATTTCCCCGACGCGCCCGCCCAGATGCCTGCGCCGATCAATATGGTGTATACCGCCCTGTTGGCCACCGTTTATTTCGCGGTGAAAGCGATGATCGATCCGGCGATCGTCGTCAACGAGGGATTTTACCGCGCCATTCATGTCAACGCCGCCGAAGGCAGTGTGTTGAATGCACGGGCGCCAGGCGCGGTGTACAGCCGGACCGATATCGCCACGCGCCTGGTGGATATGATTTTTGCCGCGCTGGCGCCGGTCATTCCCGAGCGTGTGGCGGCCGGCTCGACGGGCGGGACGCTGCTCACCACCAGCGGTATTCATCCGCGCACCGGGCGTTTTTATGTCTATAACGAAATGCAGGGTGGCGGCATGGGCGCCCGCGTCGGTAAAGACGGATTGGATGGCGTACAGGTTAATATTACCAACACGGCAAACCTGCCGGTGGAGGCCTTGGAAACCGAGCACCCCATCCAAATCGAAAGTTATGCTCTGGTACAGGATTCAGGCGGCGCCGGTAAATTCCGCGGCGGAATGACCCTGTGTCGTCGGGTACGCATTCTCGATCATGAGGCCACCCTTTCCGCCGGCGGCACCAGCAGTGAGATAGCGCCCTTCGGCCTGGAGCAGGGGCTTGCCGGATCCGTGGCGCGCGTCGCCCTGCCGCCCGGGGCTCAACCCCTCCACCACCGCAGCGGCGTGCTGCAGGCCGGCGAATGGATAGAAATGATCGCGGCGGGCGGCGGCGGTTTTGGCGATCCGCAGCAACGCGACAGGCAACGTGTCTGCCGCGACCTTTTGGAAGAACGCATTTCACGCCAGGCCGCCATCGAGATTTATGGTCTCACCGACGCCGAATTGAAGGAAGCCGGCTTCGGCTGATGGCGCGGGCCGCAACACCATGAATGGCGGGTTGCTGCGGCCACAGCGGCAAACTCGACGCTTCGCTGATAACGACCTCCGCAGCCGTGGCCGCGATCCGATTTGTTTTGTACGGCTTTGATGCCTAACTTGGACGGAGTAACTGTTGATATGGCTGAACCGATAACGCTCTCAATAAGTGATATCTACAAATCCTTCAATGGGCATGCCGTATTGCAAGGTATCTCTCTGGACGCCCGTCGGGGGGATGTTATCGCCATTCTTGGCGCCAGCGGTTCAGGAAAAAGTACCTTTCTGCGCTGCATCAATCTACTCGAAACGCCGGATGCCGGCACCGTGGCGGTGGGAGGCGAAGTCTTCCAGATGAAACGACGCGGCGATGGCAACCGGGTCGCCATCAGCCGGCGGCAGGTTGACCGCTTACGCAGTAAATTGGGCATGGTCTTCCAGGGATTTAACCTGTGGTCTCATAAAACCGCCCTGGAAAATGTAATGGAAGCGCCGCTCTATGTACAAAAAAAACCGCGAGCGGCCTGTAGAGAGCAGGCGGAAAACATGCTGCACCGGGTCGGTTTATACCCTCGCCGCCACCATTATCCCGCGCAATTATCGGGTGGCCAGCAGCAGCGGGTCGCCATCGCCCGGGCCCTTGCCATGGAGCCTGAGGTGATGTTGTTCGATGAACCCACCTCCGCCCTGGATCCGGAGCTGGTCGGCGAGGTCCTGAAGGTGATGAGAAGCCTGGCGGAAGAAGGCCGCACCATGCTGGTGGTGACCCACGAGATGGGCTTTGCGCGCCATGTCTCCACCCGCGTGGTGTACATGCATCAGGGGATAATTGACTGTCAGGGCGCGCCGGAAAAGCTGTTTGCATCGCAAGGATCGTCACGTTTCCAACAGTTTATTTCCCATCATTAGGCGGGTTGAGAGGCGCCGAGGGATGATGCCGCCGCACCTGTCCCCCATGGCGTCAAAGTAATCGGTAATGCCGCGGCGGCCTGAGTCGATGCCGCGGCCGCCTGAGTCGGTAGTGGCGCAAAAAAACCGGAATTTCCTCTGATGCGGCGTAAACGGTAGTCGCGCAAAAACCGGCATTATCTGTGATGCAGGGTAATCAGGCTTATTGATCCTGCGGGACAGCGAAAGGATCGTCCGCGGCGTCTTCGTGCCAGCGGTATTCCATGCCGTTCGCGAGTTGATACGCCCGCGGGCGACGCAATCTGTCGGCAATAAACCCCAGCGACATATCCATGCCGGCAGAGACACCCGATGAGGTGTAGTATTTGCCGTCGACACACCATCTGGCTTTATGCTGCCAGTTCACCTTATCTGACGAGTCAATCACCGCCTGCCAGGCGCTTTTATTGGAGGTGGCCTGTCGACCATCAAGCAGGCCGGTTTGCGCCAGCAATACCGAACCCGTGCACACCGTCAGCATCCACTCAGCCGCGTTAGCAAGCCGCGTTAAGTGATGCAGAAAAACGGGATTGTGTTGCAACGATAACGTGGATTTGCCACCCGGCAGCAGGGCAATATCCATCGGCTCCGTCCAGTGCGACACGGGATGGGTCATGACAACAACGCCCTGCGCGCTTTGCACCGGCCCGCCGTCTAACGACAGGCAGTGAATCGCGGTATTGGGTAAACTACCGAAAATTTCAGCAGGCCCCATCGCATCCAGGGTTTCATATTGGTCGAACAGCAAAATTGCTACATCCATAAGCTTACTTTCTCCCTTGGCGTCTTCCCCGGCGCCGTACCGCCTGCAGCGTCGGTTGTTTTCAGTCGGCGCAGGGTCGCGCAGCGTCCGCGCCCTGCCGTGGCGACCAGAATGACGCCGCGCCTCGCTTCATGCAGCATTTCACTATGCGTTAAGCCCTGGCACGTCACGGCGGCGCCGTTAGCACCCTTTGAATACCGGCTTGCTTTTCGCCGCCAGCGCCTGCATGCCGATGCGCCTGTCTTCGCTTGAGGCGATAAGCGCAGATAAACTGCGCTCGTAGCGGATACCCGCGCTCAGCGGCATATCGAAGCTCGCCAGCACCGCCTGTTTCACCATCAGCGCCGCTAGCGGCGCAGCGCGGGCGATTTTCTCCGCCACCCCAAGGCAGACGGGTAGCAGTTGATCCCGGGAGGTGATCTGGCTGACCAGCCCTGCCGCCAGCGCCTCCTGAGCGCTCAGCCGGCGGCCGGTCAACAACATTTCCATCGCCAGCGACTTGCCTACCGCCTTGACCAGCCGCTGGGTGCCGCCGGCGCCCGGCACGATACCGATATGCGTCTCCGGCAGCCCAAGCGCGACGGTATCGTCAGCGATAGCGATATCGCACAATAGCGCGAGCTCCAGGCCGCCGCCCAGCGCATAGCCGGACAGCGCCGCGACCAGCGGTTTTTCCATCGCGGCGAGACGATCCCATTTCTCGCTAAAGCCGCTCACATACAGCGCCACGGCGGACACTTCCGCCAATGCGCCCAAATCCGCGCCGGCGGAGAAAGCGCGCGCCGTCCCGGAAATCACCGTCGCGCGGATGTCGGGATCCCGTTCCGCCTCGTCCAGGGCCGCAATCAGCGCGTCCAGCAGTGCGACGCTGAGCGCATTGTACTTCTCGGGTCGATTGAGGGTGATATGCAGCACCGCCCCCTCGCGACGACTCTGGATTTCCTGGCTCATTCCGCGGTCCTCTCCGTTAGCAGGCGCACAATCAGGTCCCGCTCACGCAGCGCGCGCGGGATCTCCTCGGCGTCCCAGGAATAAAAGCCGCTACCGCTTTTAATTCCCAGCTGGCCTTGTTCGACTTTATCAAGCAGCCAATCCGGCAGCGTTAGGTCGTGACACAACGCCGGCAGCAGGACTGCCGCCACATTTTTGACCGTATCCAGCCCCGCGCAATCCATCAACTTTAGCGGCCCCATGGCCGACCAGCGCGGCGCGAGGGTGGTTTGCACCGCGCGATCCACATCCTCGATAGACGCCACCCCCTGCGTCACTAAATACAATGCCTCACGCAACAGCGCATACTGCAGGCGATTGACGATGAATCCCGGCAAATCTTGCTTGACGCTGACGGTCGCTTTTTCCAGCCGGCGACATAATGCCGCGGTGCGCGCAAAGGTCGAATCGTCGGTTTGCGGCCCGCGGACTATCTCAATCATGGGCATCACGTCTGCCGGATTAAACCAATGCATGCCAATCAATCGCCCGGGATAGCGCAAGACGCTGGCCAGTTCGCCGATCGGCACGCTTGAGGTGTTGGTGGTCAGCAGACATTGCGCGCTCACCTGCGCTTCCAGTTCACGAAGCAGCGCCTGTTTGACACTGGTCTGCTCGGCGATGTTTTCCGAGATGATATCCGCTCCCTGCACGCACGCCGCCAGCGACGTGGTATAATGGATCTCGGCCCCGGGCGCCAGCGAGTGGATGAGCTCTCGCGCTTTGGCGAGCGACGCCTCGCCGCGGGAATACAGCCGGGTGGCATAGCCGTGCGCGGCGAAAACCGCCGCGATACGGGTGCCCATGGTGCCGGCACCGATTATCGCCACCTGTTCTGAAGATGTTGACATGGTAATGACTCCCGTTAACCAATCACGCCGCGTTGCTGCAACTCGTCCAGCGTTTGCGCATCAAGATGCAGCGCCTGGCTTAAAATCTGCCGCGTGTGCTGCCCTAGCGCCGGCGGCACCATGTCCTCCGGCGGCGTCATGCCGCTCATCTTCACGGGTTGGGTGAACATGGCGATCTCACCGGCCGTGGGGTGCTTGACCGGTTTCAATAATTGGCGCGCCGCGGCGTGGGGGCTAGCCAGCGCCTGATCCAGCGTCCACACCGGGGCGGCGGGTACGCCGGCGGCATCCAGCAATGCGACCGCTTCGGCGACGGTCTTGTCGCTTAGCCAGTCTTCGATGACCTCCCGCAAAGGCGCTTGATGGGCCAGCCGCTGTGGGTCGGTGATAAAACGCGGGTCGCGGGTCAACGCCTCGCGGTCCAGCGCTTGCGCCAAACGCAGAAATAGCCGATCGTTGGCGACGGCAATCACGACATGGCCGTCTTGCGCACGGTAGCTGTCCATCGGCGCGCTGATGGGATGCGCGTTGCCAATACGGCCCGCCGAGGGCTTGCCGCCCATCCATTGGGTAAGCGAGACCATTTGCAGCGCCATCATGGTATCGAGCATCGCGACGTCAATGTGCTGCCCGCGGCCGCTCACGCCGCGCTGCAACAGCGCCGCCAATATGCCCCAGGCGCCGTACAGTCCGGCCACCACATCACCGATGGCGTCGCCGACGCGGGTGGGCGCGCCATCTTCCCAGCCGGTCACTTGCATAATGCCCGCCATCGCCTGGATAACATGATCATAGGCGGCTTTATGGGCCAGCGGCCCTTGTTGGCCGAAGCCGGAAATACTGGCGTACACCAGACGCGGGTTGACGGCGCTCAACGCGGCATAATCGATTCCTAAGCGCGCGGTGACGCCGGGACGGAAATTCTCCACCACCACGTCAGCCTGCGCTACCAGGCGCAAGAAAAGGGCATGTCCGTCGACGTCCTTGAGATTGAGCGCCACGCTTTTTTTGCCGTGATTAAGCAGCATAAAATAGGTACTTTCGCCACCGAGGTGCGGCGTAAAGGCGCGGGAGTCGTCCCCGCCCTGCGGCATTTCCACCTTGATGACCTCCGCCCCCAAATCGGCCAACAGCGAAGCGCAATACGGCCCCGCCAGCACCCGCGATAAATCCAGCACCTTCACGCCCGTAAGGGGTCTTCCCAACGCCATTATTCCCTCTCCTCAAGCAGAGGTTGCAGCGACTGCAACAAGACGCCGCCGGTCATCAACTGACGCAGGGCGGCCAGGTCGCGCCACAGCTCGCGATCCTGCGTCAAAAAAGGCACCTGTGACCGTATCGCCGCCAGCATCGCGCGCGCGCCGCGAGAAGGGCGCAGCGGCCGATGGAAGTCCAGCGCCTGCGCCGCGCATAACAGTTCGATCGCGACGATATCTACCGCATTTGCCACCGCGTCCAGCGCTTTGCGCGCGGCATTCACGCCCTGGCTGATGTGATCTTCCTGACCGGCGCAGGTCGTCACGGTGTGCACGCTGGCGGGGGCGGCCAGACTGCGGTTTTCCCCCGCCAGCGCCGCCGCCGCGTAGGGGGGGATCATCAGGCCGGAGTGCCCGCCTGCACCCTCCAGCAAAAAGGCCGGCAGCCCGCTGAGATGGCCGTTGGTCAAACGGTCGGAACGGGCTTGCGAGGCGGTACTCAACGCGGCGATGGCAATCGCCAGCGCGTCAAGGCTTAAGGCTATTGGCGCCCCGTGCCCGTTACCGCCGGGCAGCACGACCAATTCCCCCTCCTCGACCAAAAACACCGGATTATCGGTCACCGCATTGAGCTCGGTGTGCACCACGTGCTGACAGAAAGCGAGCTGATCGCGCACCGCGCCATGGATTTGTGGGATACAGCGCAAGCTAAGCGCGTCCTGCACGCGATAGTCGCGATAGCGATCAAGTATTTCGCTGTCGGTCAGCAGGCGGCGCAATAGGTCGGCGGTGGCTCGCTGCCCGGCATGCGTGCGCAGGGCCTGCAAACGCGCATCATAGCCGCGGGTGTTGCCTTTTAGCGCCTCCAGGCTCATGGCGCCCGCGGCATCTGCCAGCGGCACCAACGCGGCGAAGTCCACCAGGGCCAGGCAACCCAGTGCCGTAATCTCGTAGGTTCCGCTGACCAGCGCGTGGCCTTCACGCGGTCCGGGTTGACGACATGCGATGCCGGCCTGAGCCAGCGCCTCGTCTGACGGCAGCAGTTGCCCCTGGTACCAACACTGGCCGTAACCGAACACCGCGAGGCCGATATGGGCGGTGGCGATAAGATAGCCCACCGAGCCTTTTGCCGGCGACCAAGGGATCACCCCCCGGTTCAGCATTTGCGCCATCACGGTGACCAGCGCCGGGCTAACGCCGCTGTAGCCCTGTAGCAGGGATTTGATCATCACCGCCATCATCGCGCGCACTTCCCGTGGCGCAAGCGGCGCGCCGACGCCGCAGGCGTGACTTTTCAACATGTTTAACTGCACGGCGGCCACGTCAGCGGCGTCCAGACGCGACGTCACCAAATCCCCCACGCCCGTGGTCAAACCATAAATGACGCGGCCCTGCGCAATAGCCTGCTGGATCAAGCCTTGAACATGGTCCATCGCCGCCAGCGCGTCTGCCGCGAGCGCAAGCGGGGCGCCGTCCGCAATAGCCACAATCTCGGCCAAAGTGGTGTCGCCCTTGCCCAGCGTCACGCCGTGTGAAGCCGTCATCGCCGTCCCCTTACTTAATCAGCTTGTGCTGGACCAGCCAGTCGTGCGCAACCTGGTCAATACTGGCGAAATCAGCCAGCTTGCCGTTCATCTCGATTAAATCTTCGGTGGTCAGCGCCTTGGAGATCGCGTTGAGGGTGGTTTCCACCTCCGGGCTTACCTTGTCGGCGGCAATAAGCGGCACAATATTCTGTGCCGGGAATAAATGCTTGGGATCTTCCAGCGCCACCAAATGGCTGGCGTTGATAGCGGGGTCGGTAGAGGTCATGTCCGCCGCCTGGATTTGGTTGTTCACCAACGCCGACAGCGTCAACGGCCCCGCAACATCGAGAACCTTGAACGACTTGAACGTCAGGCCATAGACCTCTTTCAAGCCGCGCACGCCTTCACGGCGGGTTTTCCATTCCGCCGGACCGCCCAGTACCAGTTGCCCCGCCACCGGTTGCAGATCGGCAATGGTTTGCAAATGGTATTTTTCAGCGGTTTTCGCCGTTACCGCCAGGACGTCGCTGTCCTGCGCCGGTGAGATTGCCAGCATTTTGATTTTGGCCGGTAAGGCCTTTTCCAGCGCTGCCGCCACGTCCTCGGTGCTGTGCGCTTCACTTTTCTCATCCAAATAGCTCAGGGTGGCGCCGCTGTACTCCGGGATCAGATTAATAGAGCCATCCAACAGGGCCGGCAAATACACCTCGCGGCTGCCAATATTGAGTTTTTTCTCCACCTTGATGTTTTTATCGGCCAGCGCCTGGGCATACAGCGTCGCCAGCAATTGACTTTCCGGGAAATCCGCGGAACCGACGATGAGAGTGTCGGTCTGCGCCGCCAGCGCCTGCGGCGCCTGGCTTAACGTAGCGGCAACTAATGAAGCGATAAGCAATTTGGCTAATGTCATTTTTCTGGCTCCCCGAGCGTAGTGGATGAGAATGGCGTTTGCGAGTGTGGTTGGTTTCTTTGTGACATTGTCACTTTAGCGCTCCGGCGCAACAGGCCGGGCGAGACAAAATAGCGGATAAGCAGGATGAACAGGCAATCGGTGACCAGGGCCAACAGCGCCACCAGCACCGCGCCGGCGACCATTTGCGGATAGTCATTCTGGGCGCGGCCGTCGATAATCAGCCTGCCCAGACCACCAAGGGAAACATAGGCGGCGATGGTGGCGGTGGAAATAATTTGCAGCAACGCGCTGCGCACGCCGGACAAAATAAGCGGCAGCGCGCACGGAATTTCGACCAACAGCAGTCTGCGCCAGGGGGAATAGCCTATGCCTATGGCGGCATCAATAACTGCGGGGTCGATAGCGGTAATGCCCGAATACACCCCCACCATAATCGGCGGCAGCGCCAGGACCATGAGCACCACCAGGCACGGCACAATAAAGGCGAGATCGGACTCGAATAACGGGCCGCACAGGATCACCAGTAAAATAATCAGCCCGAACGACGGCAGCGCGCGCAGCGCATTAGCCAGGCCCACCAGCGCCACTCTGCCGCGGCCGGTATGCCCGACATAGCATCCCACCGGAAAAGCGATGACCAACGACAGTCCTAAGGTAATAACGCTAAACACCACGTGCTGCATGATAAGCGTTATCGCGCCCTCTTCTCCCAGCCAATGGCTGCTGTCCATAACCCAGTCAATCATCGGCGGCTCCTTTGCGGTTGCCAGGCGGTCAAACGGCGCGCCAGCGCCAGCACCAGACCATCCAGCGCCAGCGCCAGCGCTATGCACAGGACGATGCCGGCGAGGATGGGAGTAAGAAAATGCAGTTGGAAACCTTGGGTAAATAGGCTACCCAGCTGCGGCGCACCCACCAGGGCGGCAATCGAGACAATGCTAACGTTCGCCACCACCACCACCCGCAGACCGGCGGCGATAACCGGGATGGCGACAGGGAGTTCGATTTGTAAAAAGCGCTGCCAAGGACGATAACCCAACGCCACCGCCGCTTGTCGCGTGTCCGGCGAGACGGCGTCCAGACCATCGCATACGGTGCGCACCAGCAGCGACAGGGCGTACAGCGTGAGCGCTACCACAACATTGATCTGATCCAGGATCTTGGTGCCCAGAATGCCGGGCAGCAGCACAAACAGCGCGAGTGAAGGAATGGTATACAGCAGGCCAAATAGATTAAGCACCAGGGGTTTGATCACCGTGCAGCGGTGCAGCAGCCCGCCCAGCGGTACGGCAAACAGCAGACCGAGCAGAACCGGTACCACCGAAAGATAAAGGTGCCAGCCGAATAGGGTCAATATATGTGGGCTTTGTTGCGCCAGCCAATCGAAACGGATCATCGTTTACCCCGCCCGGCGTTCGCGTAGTGCCAAAAGCACCGCATCAAATGTGACCGAACCGCGCAACCGTCCCTGTTCATCGACGACGGCGCCGCGCTGGCAGGGCGAGCTCAGCACCGCATCCGTCAGCTGGCGGAGGGTGCCAGAAAGCGGCGCAAAGGTACTGCCTAAATTGACGTCGGAGCGGCTGATGCGCTCGTTCACCGTCGCCACATTGACCCAGCCCAGCGGTTTGCCGTGCTCCGTCACCAGCAGCCAGTCACCGTCGGCGACGGCCTGCGCCGCGGCCCGAGGCGTCGCCAATTCCACGCAGGGCTCCGCCCGCACCGCCAGTTCGGGATGGACCGGGCTGAAACCCAGCTGGCGATAGCCGCGATCGCGACCGATAAAATCAGCGACAAAGGCATCTTTCGGCGCCCGCAACAGCTCGGCCGGCGGCGCGATTTGCGCCAGCTTACCACCGGGACGCAGCACCGCCACCTGATCGCCCAGTTTCATGGCTTCGTCGATATCGTGGGTGACCATGATGATGGTTTTGCCGATATCGCGCTGCAAGCGCAGAAACTCTTCCTGTAATTGATCGCGCACCACCGGATCCACGGCGCTGAACGGTTCATCCATCAACATAAATTCGGGGTCGGCCGCCAGCGCTCGCGCTACCCCGACCCGCTGTTGCTGGCCGCCCGATAGCTGCCAGGGGTAACGCTGCGCCAGCGCCGGCGCCAGCCCTACGCGCTCCAGCAACCCTAGCGCAGTCTTGCGCGCCGCCGCTTTGCTGGCGCCGTTGAGTCTGGCCGTCACCGCGACGTTATCGACAATCGTTTTGTGTGGGAACAGGCCGGCATTCTGAATGACATAGCCAATACGCCGGCGCAGTTGCACGACATCCATCTCCGCGGCCGATTGACCGTTGAGAAATATAGCGCCCGATGACGGTTCAATAAGCCGGTTGATCATCCGCAGCGTGGTGGTTTTGCCACACCCCGACGGGCCAACCAGAATGGTCAGCTTGCCGGTCGGGGCGTCGAACGAGAGCCCGTCCACTACCACCGTACCGTCTTCATAATGTTTGGTCACATTGTCAAATGAGATCATGCTCGGTCCTTTAGTACCGTCCGCTCAGGTCTGCGCGGTAATGTATAAGCTTGTATAGATAAGTGCCTGAGCAGAATTTGCAATGTTCGTGCCATGCCGTTAAGGAACGCCATGGGCCCACCACGGCCGCCGAAATGGAAAAAAGGGAAACATTAACGCACCAAAACGAAGCAGGCTGCTCCTTGGGCGGGCAGTAAGCGGGTAACGTTAGGCTGCAACGCGCGGAAAATTGCCTTTACAGGCGGATGAATTGACAACCGGCGCCCGCCGGGTAAACTTGAATAGGCAGCAACATGCCTTCCGCTGCCGTAGGCGTTACCGTTATCCAACGCGTCCTTTATCGAGAGGATCCCCGCTGGGAAATCTTGAGGGTAAAAGACGTCACGGTATGCCACTAGCCTGTCCTTAAGCGGCCGTTTAGCGCCATAGATTGCCTATCGGCGGCGTGCCCTCGTTGGGGTAACCGCTGGCTTAGAGCCTACGCTGCCGTGGCCTTTCCCATTGTCCCCCTTTGGAAAGGTAATCCCATGAAACTGACCAATAACACCATTCTTATCACCGGCGGTACCAGCGGTATTGGCCGTGCATTAGCTGAAGCGCTTCATGATTGCGGCAACCGCGTCATTATTTGCGGACGGCGTCAATCGTTACTGGATGAGATCGCCGCATCGCGGCCCGGTATGACCGGTTTGACGCTCGACATTAATGACGCCAGCGCCCTCCGCCGGCTGGCCACCGAGTTGCGCGCGCGTTTCCCCACCCTTAACGTGCTTATCGCCAACGCCGGCATATCGCGGCCGGAGGACATTACCTCCGACGGGTGGGATGGCACCGATGCGCAGGCGATGATCGAAACCAACATTCTCGGCGTGCTGCGCATCACCGCGGTATTATTGCCGATGCTCAAAGGCCGGCCGGACGCGACTATCATGGTCACCAGCTCTAACCTGGCGTTTATACCGCGCGCGAACTATCCGACCTATTGCGCCAGTAAGGCGTTCCTTCACTCCTGGCTGCAATCGCTGCGCCATCAGCTCAAACGGCTACCCATAGAGGTGCTAGAGCTTGCGCCGCCGCTGGTCCAGACCGAGCTCACCGGCGCCGAACAGGCGGTAAACCCGCGCGCTCTGCCGCTTAGCGATTATATCGCGGAGGTGATGCAGCGGCTGGCTCGCCGTGATCATCCCCGCGGTGAAGTGTTGGTGGAGCGGGATATCGCCCGGCGCTGGGCCGAACGTGATGGAAAATACGATGCTATCTTCGCCACCCTCAACCCGGACTGACCGCGGCGGGATCCGATAACGGATTGCCGTCGCGACCCGGGCCCGCCAGCGCGGCGGGACATTGGCGTCGTTTCCGCCTGGCGTGCCTCTGGCTGGACGTGACGGTGAGCGGTTGGGTGCGCCAAACCGGTGCGCGTTTCCTGTCGGCCAGCGGCATTGGGCGCGTTGGCCGACCCCTCTGCACGTGTAGGATGCTGGCTCGGTGGTGCCAGGCGCTGGCCGTTAGGCCGTTAGGCCGTTAGGCCGTTAGGCCGTTAGGCCGTTAGGCCGTTAGGCCGTTAGGCCGTTAGGCCGTTAGGCCGTTAGGCCGTTAGGCCAACGCTAATCGCTCTGATCGGGCGACGGGGGGATTTTTTCTTCTACCGCTTCGATAATTTCCCCCCATTCATTTTCTCCTGTTTCATTCATCTCAAGCTTTTCATCCCACTCGCAGCTGAAGTAGTCGTGCTTAATATTCCTGATATCAATGGGAAAAAACATTTTCGATTCGGCATCCCAAAGAATATTTTCGGCGTTCAGATCGCCATGGATAATGCCGGCGCGAGTCAGTCGTTCCAACATATCAACGAACCGTTGGACGGCATCCGCAGGCAGTGATCCTGGCGCCAGCGCGTTCAGCGTTTGACCTGGCACCTTATACATTCTCAAATAGGGGGTCTGCTTCTCATCATAAAACACCTGCGCGCCCTGCTCGCCGTAATAACGTTGAAAGGCTTCAGCCTCATGTTGTGCGATAGCCGAGGCGTTATTGTCAGAAAAAAAACGCTTGATGACGTAGTCATTATCATCCGCGTCGAGAAACACTTCACCGAAACCACCCTCGCCCAATTGCTCACCGAGCCTTAATTTGAGTTTATGCAGTGCGAAATGCGGATTCAGGACGACAACGGTTTCTATAATCTCCTCAGTGAAGGCGCCGGTACGGGGGGGTTTTTTGTATCTGGCGGCCCAGGGCGGGATGATGCCCCATTGTTCAACATCCAGCGCGAACATGTATTCGCTGTACACACCGTGGTCTGGAAAATGGTATTGGGACAGCAGGCGTCTAGCGCTCTCTTCGGTAAACCCGGTCTGCTCTTTTAAGACATCTACCGGGTGTTTCCTTTTTCTGCCCCCGAGTCCCACCGTTAAGATATTTTTCAATCTTTCACGCAGGCCCTCAATAAAAAAAGTATTCTTCTTTAATTTCAGGGTTATCTTGCGGTGTGGTTCGGCGTCGTGCAGGGCGTATCGATTGCCGTTAAGTTTGTTGATTTTGATAAAGATATCCTTGACTTGCAGATAAGCACCACCACATTGATGCCATCGTAAACCGTTGCCTTCAGGCGCGGAGAGAATTTTGGCCACCTCCGCGCCGACCGCCATGCCGGAATGGATCTTTTTCAGCAATTGTCGAGAAAGACCCACCGCTATCGGCCTGCCAGTCCGATAGCGGGTCGGGTCAAACGTCGTGGGTCGCACGGGGTGTTCCCGGCTGACCTCCATCTTGGGCAGCGCTTGTACCGCCTTGATGAGATGCGTCAAACAGCCCGCCGAGCAGGGCCTCGATGCCATGCGGCCATCCTCTCGTCGTCCTTGCGGCGCAGAAGCGGCTTGTCGGCAGGGGCCGGCATGAGCATGAGCAATCATTTCTGCGTTGGCGCGAGCAACCGTTTGCGTATCGGCTTGGGCTTCTGTTGTCGCATTGGCTTGAGATTCGATTTTTGCTTTCACTCGGGTATCCGTTTCGGCGCTCACTCGGGCATCGGTTTTGACGTTGATAGAGGCATAGCCTTTGTCTGACCGGGGGAGTGACGGATTTTGTTTGCAGCCTGTAATTTGACATCCAACAGCAGCCCCGGATTAAAAACACTGTTATGTTACATTGTCGGGGTTATTTCTATAAAAAAGCACTCATTTTTGCAATAAATTCCCTGTTCTAACGATAAATGCACGTTAGCTAGCGACTCCCGCGCTCCCGGCGCGGGTTAAGGTTAAACCACGGCGCACAGAGTAACGCGTCACTCCGGCATGCGCTGACGACAAACGGCTAAAATCAGCTGTCTGAGCCAACGATGGGCCGGATCGACCTCAAATCGCGGATGCCACATCTGCGATACGGTGATGCCGGGCGTCTTGACCGGCAGTTCAAACGCACAGAGCAAAGGAGGCGCGCCGTGGTTCTGCACCATGGGATGATGGCTGATGAAAGAGGCGGGCACCAGCGCCACCAAATCGGACGCTAGCGCCACCGCCAGCGCGGCGGGGAAGCTCGGCACCACGGCGACAATATTGCGCTGTAGCCCGAGCTCAAAGAGTGCAGCGTCAACCGGCCCGTCGCGCTGCCCGCGGCGGGAAGCGACCACGTGACCGCAGGCGGCATATTCTGCGGCCGTCACGCTCGTGGCCCGCGCCAGCGGGTGGCCCTGTCTGACAAGGCCGACGAAGCGATCATAAAACAGCGCCTGGAGGCGTATTTCCGGGCCGGTGTCGCCTACGACGCCGATCTCAAGATCGACACGCCTTTGGCGCAGCATACCGGCGGTTTTATCCGGTTTGGGCGCAAAGCACAACCGCACCTGCGGAGCGGCAGCCGCGGCGGCTGCGATAAGCGGCGCACCCAATGCTTCAACAAACCCCTCGTTAGTACACAGAATGAAGGTCCTCGCCAGCGTCGCCAGCTGCAATTCCGCCGTCGGCGGCCGCAGAATGGCGTGTGCCTTATCGAGGACTTGACGCGTGCGCGGGCGGATCTCTTCGGCATAAGGCGTGGGCACCAACCGCCGCCCGGCTCTCACCAGTAGGGGATCGCCGGTAACGGCGCGCAGGCGGCTCAGCGTCCGACTCATGGCTGAAGCGCTAAGTCCCAGACGACGGGCGGCACCCGCCACGCTGGCTTCAGCGAGCAGCGCATCCAGCGCGATGAGTAAGTTAAGGTCGGGTTCGGTCATGCCTCAGTGTAGCCCGGCCGGCGCAAGGAGGAAAGGCATCCGCGAGGGGCAACATCCCCCACCGCCCGCCATCTGGCGCGGCATTTCGTCAACGGCGCGCGGCGCCCGTTTAGACAAAAATCGTGAGTAAGGCAACCGCTACCGCCATCGCCCGCCGGCGTTCAGGGCCGCACCCAGATTCAGCGTGTCGGCTGGCCTCAACCAGGTCAATCAGCGTTTGCACCGTCAACGTCCGTCGGGTGGCCAGGGCGGTCACCACCGCGGCGCCGATTTCATGACATATCGCCTTGTCGGCGGCATTTTCACTCATTGCCATCGCACCTTCCCCTTTCCCCGTTTTACCGCGGATGCAAGCGACCGGAAAACGTTGGCGCGCCCGCAACGGAGGGCGCACTTGCATCGTAACCTCACCGCTGGGATGAGCGCGCGTCCGCCCGCCAAAGTCCCGCGGCGATAGCCAAGGCGACGCCTGCCGCCGTGGCGCCCAGTAAAAATACGCTGTCATATCCCGCCCGGTCCGCTAGCACGCCGGCTACGGGCCCCGACAGCCCGTAGGCCAAATCCTGGAAGGCCGAAAAGCCTCCCATGGCGGTTCCGCGCAGGTCTGCCGGTACCTGCTGGACCACCTCCCGTCCCATCGCCGGAAAAATCAGCGAACAGCCTATCCCGGTCATCAATGCGCCGACCAGGGCCACCTCCGGCGTCCCCGCCCCCCACAGCAGGAGCTGACCCACGGCCTCCACCGCCAGGGAAACTGTCGCTACCGGCAGAGCGCCTCGGGTGTCCGGCAAGTGCCCCAGGCATAAACGCACCAGGACAAAACCGGCGCCAAACGCCGTGATGCCGAAACCGGCGTGCGCCCATTCGCGATGCAGAAACAGCAGCGAAAAGAAGGCGCCCAGAATGGCGAATCCCACTCCCTGCAAACACACGATCAGCCCGTGGCGCCAGATACGCCCCAGCACCGGGTAAAGCGCCGCGCGCCGGGGTGGCGCCGCAGCCGGCGCGATTTCGGCCAGAGGCGCTATCGCCAAGATGCCCACGCACGGCAAAACAACGCTTACCGCCATAACACCGAGAAAACCGACATGGTTCAACAGCACCAGCCCCAGCGGGCCGCCGACGGCCAGCGCGCCATAGATGGCTGCGCCGACGATAGCCAACACCTTACCCGCCTGCGCCGGGCCAGCCAGGCCAATGCCCCAAGTGATAATCCCCACACCGACCAGGCTTTCGCCCCACCCAACCAGTAACCGACCGGCGACAAGGATGAAGTAGGCCGCCAGCGGCGGTAGCGTCGTCACGCCGGCCAACGCCGAGATAAACGCTCCCGCCCCATAGAACAGCAGCCCGCGTCGAGTGGCGCTTTTGCTGCCCGCAGCGTCGGATAGCGCACCCGCGCGGCCGCGGGTCAGGAGGGTGGAAAAAAAAGCGACCCCCACCGCCAGCCCGGCCCAGCTATTGCTCAGGCCAAGTTGACGAGTGGTAAACACCGGCACCACCGGCAGCGGGATGGCGACACACAAATAGGATACAAATAACACCGCGGACACGATCCACAGGCGAACCTGCCCAGCATCCCGTCGAGATAACTTCGTCATGGCTTTTCACTTGCCTGGTTAAGGCGTCGGACAAGCATCAGTTGCGCCCGCCGTTCGTCTTGTTAATTTGACCGCTGATAAAGCCGCCGTCGGGGTCATTCACCACCCGCTGATAACCTTCGGCGACTAAGCGCAAGGCCAGCACGGCGCCGATCCCCTGAAACGATCCGTTGACGATGGCGATGCTTCTCCTCTTTGCCATAGGTTACTCCTGGGCGGGGAAATTCAGGCCGGGTGAAACCTCAGCCAAGATAGGTGGAGATCTCACAGCCGTCATCAAAGGCTGTCGACATAAACTCCGCCGGCGACGAACGCACCACCTCAAGGTAATCGGGGCAAAAATCCGCATCGTCCGCGATGATCAGCGCCCCCGGTCTCAGGCGGCGTTTAACCAGCGCTAAAATGTCTAGATAAAGCCCTTTCGCGCCATCCAGAAACAGGATGTCGATGGCGATCGGCAGACCGGCGCTCAAGGTTTGCAGCGCATCGCCCTGGCGTATTTCAACCAGACCCGCCAGCCCGCTTTCTGCGAGATGCTGACGCGCAAGCTGCACTTTGGCGGGTTCAAATTCGGTGCTGATAAGCTTGCCACCGCCGTTATCCTTAAGCGCGGCGGCCAGATGAAGCGTGGAAAGACCAATAGAGGTGCCAAACTCCACGATATGGCTAGCCCGGTTGCTGCGCGCCAGCATGTACAGCATGCGCGCCGTATTGCGGGAAACCGACAGCGGCGCGTCTTTCAGACGGCTATAAAATTCCCGGTATTGGGTTTTACTACGCACCAATTGGTTTTGTTCCTCGGCGGTTAAACCTTCCCAATAGCGCGATGACGGCGAGTCGGCCGACCAAGCCAAGTCGGCATCACCGAACAAGCGCGCCAACAGGGTTGCGACCGGTTGAGTCAATAAGGTATTCACAAAGTCATCCTTCTCAGAAAGTCAAAGGGAGTAAGCTGTAACAATAATACGATGTATTACTCGCATTTTTTATTCGCATTCACTCACGCTAAGCAAACCTTCGGCATAACTTACGGAAAATAGTCGACAAAATAACGCCGTTTGCCACCGCCAACGCGGCTGGCGGCGGCCTTTTTCGCCCGGGTATTCAGGTTTTCCACACGGGGACATTATGCAAAGGGATGGATGGAAAACGTCCCTCATCGCCTTACAGAGCGTTGAGCGATAAAACGGCGCGGGAAGCGGCGAGGCGGCGAGGCGGCGAGGCGGCGAGGCGGCGAGGCGGCGCAGAGCATTTTCGGCCCGCGTCCTGAGGGCACCGCGTCGCCTTACTATTGCGGGGTGAGGTAAGGCATCGCAGGCGATCAGGTAGGGATCTGCGGCGGGGGCAGCGGGGGGATATCGGCGGGATAGCCGCGGTATTGGCGTGAACGCCGACGCCGGGAGGGTGACATAACCGACCGCCGGACCTGTACAGCGACGGGAAAACACGGCCAGATCGTGATCCTTTTCTCCTTTTAGGAAATTAGCTGCGCAAACCATAGACAGTTTCCCATAGTGGCTTTATCGTTAATTTGAATAATAAATCATTATTGAATATATATTCAATGTGGAGAAAAAATGATGAACAAGGCCTTACTGAAATCCGCCCTACTCGCTTCACTGTTCGCTGCATCCGGCTCGCTGTTGGCCGCCGATAACGGCCTCATTGCGATAATCACCCCTTCGCACGACAATCCGTTCTTCAAAGCGGAAGCCGATGGCGCAGCGGAGAAAGCAAAACAATTAGGCTATACCACGCTTATCGCCTCCCATGACGACGATGTCAACAAACAAAACCAGCTGATCGAAACGGCGATAGCCCGTAAAGCAAAAGCGATAATTCTCGATAACGCCGGGGCCGATGCTACCGTCGGGCCGCTGGAGAAAGCCAAAGCCGCAGGCGTTCCCGCTTTCCTTATCGACCGCGAAATCAACAAAACCGGGGTCGCCGTCGCGCAGATCGTTTCCAATAACTACCAGGGCGCGCAGCTGGGGGCGGAAAAGTTTGCCAAACTGCTTGACGGCAAAGGGAAATATGTCGAGCTCCTCGGTCGTCAGTCTGACACCAACGCCAGCGTCCGATCGCAGGGTTATCACGATGTGCTTGACGATTATCAGGATATGAAAATGGTGGCACAGCAAACCGCCAACTGGAGCCAGACCGAAGCCTTTACCCGTATGGAGGCCATTTTACAAAGCAACCACGATATCGCGGGGGTCATCGCCGGTAACGACACCATGGCGCTGGGGGCGGAAGCCGCGCTGAAGGCCGCCGGCAAGACCAACGTCATTGTGGTGGGATTTGACGGCAGCGATTACACCCGCGACGCCATCCTGAACAAAGGCAATATCAAAGCCACCGTGCTCCAGCCCGGCTGGCAACAGGCGCAAATGGCCGTTGAGCAGGCGGATTACTATTTGAAAAACGGCAAAGCGCAGAAGGACGAAAAACAGTTGATGGACTGCGTACTGATTGATGAAACCAATGCCGGTAAGCTCAGCATGTTCAACCTGAACAAATAAGCGGAGGCGCTATGTGGTTAACACAATGGGGTAGCGCGCTCATAGGGTGCTCTACCCTATTGCTGACGGCCTGCACGGTGGTGGATCTGGACGAAAACGGCAAGCCGATTTTACCAACCGACCCCGCGGCCAAAGCCAGCTTCGCTGACCAGACCCCGCAGCAGATCGCGCAACAGACCTGGCAATCCCGCGTCATGGATGCCGCGCAGCAGCACGCGCTAGACGCCGCCGCGCTCGGCGCGCAGCTGAAAACGTCGTCATCGACGCCGCGCAGCGTTTTTGTCCGCCTGACCAGTCGCATCGAACAGGTTGATCGCAGTAATGCACGCGAGCAAAAACTGACCTTTAACGTCAATGGTCAACCGCTGGAGGTGCAGTTGGGACCGGTCATGCGCGGCAATGCCATACGCGACGCCACCAGCTTCAAGTTTGAGGACTTCACAAACCAGGTGCAGTTCGCGCAATTGTCCCGCGCTTATAACCGCGAGGCGGTGAAACACTTGCCGCAGGTAGACGAAAGCTGGGCCAACACCACGGCAAGCGTGTTGATGGCGGTCACGCTCCTTGACGGCAAAATTACCGACGCCGCCGCGCTGACGTTGAAACAGGAGACACCCTAATGAGCGAAAGCCCTGCGGATGAGATCATCTTGCGCACCCGCGGCATGTCGATGCTCTTTCCCGGCACCGTGGCGCTGGATAACGTCGATTACAACGTGTGGCGCGGCAAGGTGAACGTGATTATCGGCGAAAACGGCGCGGGCAAATCCACGCTGATGAAGATCCTTGCCGGCGTGCAGCAGCCGAGCCTGGGCGAGATGTGGCTAAACGGTAACGCGGTACGGTTCGCCAACACGCGGGAAGCGGCGGCCCACGGCATCGGCATGGTGCATCAGGAGTTGAACCTGTTTGAAAATCTCAACGTCGCCGAGAATATTTTTCTCGGCCGGGAATTACAACGAGGGTTGGCGCCGATTAACCAACAGGAGCAGGAAACGCGCACCGCTGAGCTGTTGAAGCGTCTCGACCAACCGATCTCCCCGCGGGAAACGGTCGGCACGTTAAAAGTCGGTCAGCAGCAGTTGGTGGAGATAGCCAAAGCGCTGGCGGAAGACGCCGACATCTTGATTCTCGACGAGCCCACTTCGGCGTTAAGCAAGACCGAAGTGGATATTCTGTTCCGCGTCATTCGCGAGCTGACCCGTCAGGGGGTGACGATTATCTACATCTCGCACCGGCTGGAAGAGCTGATGGCTATTGGCGATGTCATCACCATTTTGCGCGACGGCAAATTCCAGGCCGAGGCCAACGTCTGCGACATCGACGTTCCGTGGATCGTGCGGGAAATGCTCGGCAGCGAGCCGGTTACCCAGTTTCTGCCGCCCGGGCGAACCTTCGGCGCGCCGGTGCTCGAGGCGGAGCATATCACCTATGTCAACGCGGCGGGCAATGCGGTAGTCAATGATGTCAGTTTTAAGGTACACGCCGGGGAAATCGTCGGTATCTATGGGCTGATGGGCGCGGGACGGACCGAGCTATTCGAGTGCATGCTGGGGACGCAACGTAATTACCTCGGCAAATTGTGGCTCGACAGTAAGCCGTTGCCGCAGCGCCTGAATACCGCTGAACGCATCCGGATGGGCATGAGCCTGGTGCCGGAAGACCGTAAGCGCACCGGGATTTTCCCCATTTCGTCGGTGGCCGCCAACTTGACCATCGCCAGTCTTTGGCGGCGGTTGCAACGCGGATTCGCCATTGCGCATAAAGAGGAAGAGCAGGTGGTCGCCAGCACCATCGGCAGCCTGTCAATTAAGGTCTCGTCGCCGGAGGTCGAAATTCAGGCGCTAAGCGGCGGCAATCAGCAGAAGGTGGTGATCGGCCGCTCCCTGTTGACCAATCCCAAAATTCTGTTTTTGGACGAACCGACGCGCGGCATCGACGTCGGCGCGAAGGGAGACGTGTTCCGCATGATGGTACAACTGTCCGAACAGGGGATCGCGGTGGTGTTCTCCACCTCCGATCTGAAAGAAATTATGGCGGTATCTGACCGCATTCTGGTGATGTCCGGCGGCAAACTTACCGCGGATATCGTACGCGATCAGGCCGAAGAATCGGCGCTGGTGACGGCAAGTGCTCAGGGGTTTTGATATGAAAACAACGCAATCTGTTGCTGTCGCGCCGCAGGCCGGTACGGCGCTAACGCGTGAACATCTGTTGCTATTACTGTTAAAGCTGCGCACCTTTATCGCGCTGTTTCTGATTGTGGGTTTTTTTACTTTTACCGTGTCGGGTTTTCTCTCCGCCGGCAGCTTGGTCATCATGATCAAGCACATCGCCATCAACGCCTTTTTGGCGCTGGGTATCACCTTCGTTATCATTACCGCCGGGATTGATTTGTCGATCGGCGCCACGCTCGGCTTATGCGGCATGATTGCCGGCTGGCTTATCACCAAGGGTATTGTTCTGCCGATGTTCGGTATCGCGATTTTTCCCAGCGTCTGGGTCATCGTGCCGTTGGTGCTGCTTATTGGCGGGCTGATAGGCGCGGTTAATGGCTGGATCATCACCCGCTACAACGTCGCGCCGTTCATATGTACCCTGGGCACGATGTACGTCCTGCGCGGCGCGGCGATGCTCACCTCGGACGGTCAGACCTTTACCGGCCTTTCGGGCAACCCGCTGCTGGGCAATACCGGCTTTGATGAAATAGGCGCCGGTACGTTGCTGGGGATCCCCTGGGCTATTTGGATCATGATTGTCCTGGCGCTGGCGATTGCCTACGTCGCCCGCCGCCTGCCGTTTGGCCGCCATGTCTATGCCATTGGCGATAACGAGCGCGCCGCCGAGCTGTCGGGGGTGAAAGTCAAACAGGTCAAGATCTGGGTCTATACCCTGTCGGGTTTCTGCGCGGCGATTGCCGGGATCGTCGTGTCCGCCCAGCTGTCGGCCAGCCATCCTGCCAACGGTACCGCCTTTGAAATGAACGCCATCGCCGCCGTGGTGCTCGGCGGCACCTCGCTGGCCGGCGGACGCGGCACCCTGCTCGGCACGCTGATAGGCGCATTCGTGATAGGCTTTCTCGCCGACGGCTTGGTCATGATGGGCGTAAGCGAATTTTGGCAAATGGTGATCAAAGGTTTGGTGATTATCGTCGCGGTGATTATCGACCAGATGCAAAATCGAATGCAGCAAAAAGCGGCCGTGGTCGCGCAAAAGGCGGTGATTGAGGGCAAGTAAACCGTTTACCCCTTTCGCGCCGCAGGAAGGGTATGGCGCGCCAACGGTTTACCCGACGGCGTCGCTGGCGTTATTCGTTAATGATGGTCCGGGCGCAGGGGGGAGTGTTCCCCGCCCGAAAGATGCCCCGCTGCGCACGGGAATGTTCCACACCTGAGCATTGTTCCGCCGCACGCGGGGATGTTTCCCGCAGTGAATTGCGTCGCCGCGCGCGGATCGGTCTCCCGCCTACAGACCAATCGCGCCGTACGCGGGGCTGTTTCCTGCCGGTGAATTGTTCCGCTGCGCACGGGAATGTTTCTCGCTTGAACACAGTACCGGTTCTCACTTTTACCCTGGGGAATTAACCAGGCTGCGCGCCATCGGGTAATCGGTAATTAACACATCGATATACTTGCCTTCCAGCGCGCCGCGAATGGCGTTACGCTTTTCCGGGCCGCCGGCCAGCGCGATAACGTGCGGACAGGCGCGGATTTGCGCCAGCTCCATACCGATCACCGGATCTTCATCCGGCGCAAGAACCGGCTTGCCCGCCGCGTTATAGTAGTGCAGGCAAATGTCCCCCACCGCGCCGCGCGCCGCGAGCAGTTGCAGCATGGCTTCGTTATAGTAGTTGCCGGAATTTTTCAACAGCTGCGAGGGCTCAAGCTCGCCGATACCGACAATCGCCACATCCACTTCAGAGAATTTCGCCACCGCCGCCGCCACCTCCGGGCTATTGACTAGGCGGGCGCGCTCTTGCACCGAATGCTCTATGCTTTGCGAAGGCAGCAGCCACGCCGGACAGCCGAGATGCGCCGCCAACTGTTGCGTTAGGATCGTCGCCTGGACATTACCGTTGGGCCCGACGCCGCCCAGAAGTTGAATGACGCCCTCGGCGCGAACGTTTTGCGGATGCATTTCATCCACCATGCAGCGAATGGTGCTGCTCCAGGATGAGATACCCACCAAGTCTTCCGGGCGGATGCGCGTCTCGACATAGTGGGCCGCGGCGCTGCCGATGGCATGCTTGATTTGCGCATGGGTCGGACTCTCCCCCACATCGACGACGATCGCCTGGCGAATGCCGTACTGTTTTTCGATGGCTTTTTCCAGCGCCACGAAAATATTGGTCGGCTGCACCACGGTGATTTTCACCAGACCTTCTTTCTGGCAGCGCGTGAGCGCGCGCGACACGAATGACTGGGAGAGGTGCAGCAGGGAGGCAATTTCCGATTGTTTTTTGTTCTCGCTGTAGTAAAGCGTGGCAATTTTTACCAGCAGACGTTGTTCATCCTGCTTTGACATAAGGTTTCCTCAGATTCGCTGCCGGTTATTTTTATGCATAGTTGAATAGATAACAAGTCGGCCTGCCCGGTACCCCGCATTCCGAGTGTGATCCTATTCTCTTTTCTGTCAAATTTGACGTCGGAAAGCGTAGACAAAGCGTTTAACAAAGCCTATCTTGAATCATGAATAATAAATCAGTAGTGAATATTTATTCACGGTAATACCAGGTCCGTCGTTATTTCCAGGCATCACGGCGGTAATCCACCTTCTATGGACATGTTTATACCCTATTAGAATATTTATTCACACAAGATTATACATTCAAGAGGTGCATAATGAATCCGTTTTCGTTCTCCGTTGAGGAGCTTGAAAGAAAAGCACGCGCGATACGCCGCCGCATCATCGTGTTGAACGCCGAAAGTCCGGCAGGGGGGCACACCGGGGCTGATTTATCCCAGGTTGAGCTGTTAACGGCATTGTACTTCCGCGTGCTGAATTGTTCGCCCGCGCTGCAAGTTAGCGACGAACGCGACATTTATATCCAGTCGAAGGGCCACGCAGTGGGGGGTTATTACTGCGTGCTGGCGGAGGCCGGGTTTATCCCCGTCGACTGGCTTGCCACCTATCAACACGCCGATTCACATCTGCCGGGCCATCCGGTCAGGCACAAAACCCCCGGCATTGAACTCAACACCGGCGCGCTGGGTCATGGTCTACCGGTGGCCGTGGGGATCGCCCTGGCCGCGAAGCGGAGCAACAGCCGACGCCGCGTGTTTGTGGTGACCGGCGACGGTGAACTGGCGGAAGGCAGCAACTGGGAGGCTGCGCTGGTGGCGGCCCATTACCAGCTCGATAACCTGATCATCATTAATGATAAAAACAGCCTGCAACTGGCGGGGGCGACCAAAGACATCATGAACACCGATCCGCTGGATGAGAAATGGCGCGCTTTCGGTCTGGCGGTTACCGTGTGCCGCGGCAACGATATGGCCGACGTGGTGAACACCCTGGAAGCGCTACAACCGCAGGGCAAGCCACAGGTGATCATCGCCCATACCACCAAAGGCGCGGGCGTCTCTTTTATCCAGGGACGTCCTGAGTGGCATCACCGGGTGCCGAAAGGAGATGAAATCGAATTGGCGCTGGAGGAACTGAAAGATGAGTAATAGCGAACATCTCGCCACGGTCATGGTGAATGCGTTTATCGACGCGGTAGCGCGCGGCGTGGATCTGGTGCCGGTGGTGGCGGACTCCACCTCGACGGCCAAAATTGCGCCCTTTATGCAACAATTCCCCGGCCGGGTGGTTAATGTCGGTATCGCCGAGCAAACGCTGGTCGGCGCGGCGGCGGGCCTGGCCATCGGGGGTAAGGTTGCCGTCACCTGTAACGCCGCGCCGTTTTTGATTTCGCGCGCCAACGAGCAGATCAAAGTCGATATTTGCTACAACAATACCAACGTGAAGCTCTTCGGCCTCAATGCCGGGGCGAGCTACGGCCCGCTGGCCAGCACCCATCATAGTATCGACGATATTGCGGTGTTGCGCGGTTTCGGCCATATCGAAATTTATGCGCCCTCCTGCCCGATTGAATGCCGGCAAATTATCGATTACGCCTTAGAACATGTCGGCCCGGTTTATATTCGCCTCGACGGCAAAGCGCTTCCAGAACTGCATGATTCTCACTATCGGTTTGCGCCGGGGGCCATTGATGTCCTGCGCGCCGGCAGCGACGTCGCGCTGGTGGCGATGGGCTCCACCGTCCATGAAATTGTCGAGGCCGCCACACAACTGGCAGACGCCGGTATTAGCGCTTGTGTGATCAGTGTACCGTCTATTCGTCCCTGCGACACGTCGCAGCTGTTGACCGCCCTGCGCACCTGTAAAGTGGCTGTCAGCGTAGAAGAACATAACATCAACGGCGGCGTGGGTAGCTTGACGGCGGAAGTGCTGGCGGAGGCCGGATGCCCTATTCCGCTGCGCCGGCTGGGTATTGCCGATGGGCACTATGCCATCGCCGCCGATCGCGCCGCCACCCGCGCCCGGCACGAGATAGATGCGGCAGGCGTCGTAAAGAACGCCACCGCCCTGTTGCGGGCGCAACACTAACTGCGCCCGACTGAACCCTATTGGAGAGAAAGCAATGTCCCGAATTCCGCAACAACTGACTATGGCGATTATCATCGGCAACCGGGGCTTTTTCCCCAGTTATTTGGTGGCAGAAGCGCGTGAACAGGCGATCGCGCTGTTTGCGCGCGTCGGCATTAACACTATTATGCTCGACGAGACGCAAACCGAACTCGGCGGCGTGGAAACACGCCAGGATGCCAAAATCTGCGCCGCGTTATTCCGCGCGCACCGCGATGAAATTCACGGCGTTGTAGTACTGCTGCCGAATTTCGGCGATGAAAAAGCGGTGGCGGAAACGCTGCGCCTTTCCGGCCTCAACGTACCGGTGCTGGTCCAGGCGGAAGAGGATAATCTGGACAAAATGGGGCTCGCGACGCGGCGCGACAGCTTTTGCGGCAAAATCTCCCTGTGCAATAACCTGCGGCAATACGGCATTCCCTTCACCCTGACCACACAGCATGTGTGCGCGCTCGGTGGTGAACCTTTTGAGCAAGACCTCCGGCGCTTCGAGCAAATTTGCCGGGTGGTAAGCAGCATGCGCGGCGTACGCGTCGGGGCGATTGGCGCGAGGCCGGCGGGCTTTAATACCGTGCGCTACAGCGAGAAATTGCTTGAGCGTTTGGGTATCGCGGTAGAGACGCTGGATCTTTCGGAAGTGTTTACCCGCATCAAACAGCTGCGCGACGACGATATTCGCGTCGACGAAAAGCGTCGCCTGCTGCTCGATAATGCCGACGCCAGCGGCATTCCCGCCGACAAAATCGCGACCATGGCGAAATTGTTCGTGGTTATCAGCGAATGGGTGATCGCCAACGACATCGACACCACCGCTATTCAATGCTGGACGTCGCTACAGGAAAACCTCGGCATCAACGTCTGCTCGATTATGAGCATTATGTCCGGCCAGTTGATGCCCAGCGCTTGCGAAGTGGATGTTATGGGCGCCCTCTCCATGTACGCGCTGGCCAGCAGCAATATGAGCCCGGCATCAATTGCCGACTGGAATAATAACTTTGGCGAAGATCGCGACAAATGCGTCCTTTTTCACTGCGGTAACTTTGCTGCCGCCAGTCTGGAATCACCCCATATGGGGACCGCAGATATCATCGGCACCACCGTCGGTAAGGAAAACACCTGCGGCGCGGTCCACGGCCGTCTCAAGAGCGGTCAGCTTACCTATTTCCGGCTTAGCACCGACGATCTAACCGGCGACATCAAAGCCTATGTCGGTGAAGGCCTGTCGGTAGATGATCCGCTTGATACCGTGGGCTGCCGCGCCGTTATCCAGGTGCCCCACCTGGAAAATCTGCTGGCGTGGATCTGTCGAAACGGCTTCGAGCACCATGTTGCAATGAACCATTCCAACAGCGCGGCGGTTTTGGAAGAGGCGTTTAGCCGCTATCTCGGCGTCAATACCTACCTGCATCGTTAATCCGCCGCGGCGCCGGGAGGTTTCCCATGACGATTGAGAAAGACATGATTATCGCGCTCGACGAAGGGACCACCAATGCCAAAGCCGTGGTGTTTGACGGTGACGGGCGCGCGGTGGCGAAGTTTTCCCGGGCGCTGTCGATCCAGACCCCGCGCGAAGGCTGGGTGGAGCAGTCCGCCGAACTGCTTGTCGAGGCTTCGCTGGCGGTTTTGGCCCAGGCGGTTGCGGCCGTCGGCGCCGAACGTGTGGCGGCGCTGGCCATCAGCAATCAGCGCGAGACCGCGGTCGGTTGGTATCGTGCCAGCGGCCGACCTCTTGGACCGGCGATCAGCTGGCAATGTTCACGCGCGGCTGAATTTTGTCATACGCTCCGGTTGCAGGGGCACGAAGGGCGGATAAAGGCCGTCACCGGGCTACCTATCGCGCCGCTGTTCTCCGCCTCGAAAATGCGCTGGCTATTAGCGTCGGTGCCGAACGGCGATGCACAGGCGGCAGAAGGTGAAATTTGTTTGGGCACGGTGGACAGTTGGCTTTTATGGCATTTAACGCAGGGCAACGCGTTCCGCTGCGATTATGCCAACGCCTCGCGCACCCAGCTATTGAACCTGCAGCACGCCGAATGGGACGATGACATGCTGGCGCTATTCCAGATCCCCCGCGCCGCTTTGCCCGAAATCCGCCCCTCCAGCGGCCTTTTTGGTTATACCCTGGGGCTGGCGGGCTGCCCGGACGGTATCCCGATCATGGCGATGATAGGAGACTCGCACGCGGCGCTGTTCGCACATGGGCTGGGCGCAGCGGGGTGTGTCAAGGCCACCTACGGTACGGGCTCGTCGGTGATGGCACCGGTCAGCCCGATGCAGTGCGGCGTGCAAGCGCTGGCGACCACCCTCGCCTGGCACGACGGGACGCAGTTGGTGTATGGTCTGGAAGGCAATATCCCCCATACCGGCGACGCGGTGGCCTGGATGGCCGACAGCACCGGGCTGAGCGATCTGCCGCAGGAGGAACTCGCGCAGGCGTTAAATACGCTTCCCGCCACGGTGGATTCAACGTTAGGCGTCTATTTCGTGCCGGCGCTGACCGGCTTCGGCGCCCCCTGGTGGGACGACAATGCCCGTGGCCTCATTCAGGGTTTAAACCGCGGGGTAAAACGGGCGCACCTGATCCGCGCCGCGCTGGAATCAATCGCTTACCAGATTGCCGATGTGGTCGAGGCGATGCGCCAACAGGGCGAATTCACGCTCAAGGCGTTGATGGTCGACGGCGGGCCGACAAAAAATGACTGGTTGATGCAATTTCAGGCGGATCTATTGGGTTGTCCGGTGATGCGCAGCGAGGTCGCGGAACTGTCGGCGGTGGGCGCGGCGCTCCTGGCGCGCAAAGCGCTGTTACAGATCGAGACTCGTGCGCTGCGCCAGTACTTGCCTGGACATGCGGCCTACCATCCCGACGTTCTTCGCCACCAGAAGCTTAAGGGCAATTACCGGGAATGGCGCGCGGCGGTGAACACCGCATTGGGCGTCCCGGCGGCGCCAGCAAACGTCGAGGCAAAAGTGACCCTGTCACCTTAATTCGTTTCCACCAGCTCCGGCGTAAAGGTTAATTGCATCGCGCTTTTTATATTGCTCGCCTGATCCGAAAAAACCCAGGCGGGCGTGCCCAGCGATAAAGACGTGGTCAAATGCGGCTTCAGGGTTAAGGGTAACACCATGCTGCCACTGGCGCCGGTAACCGGTACGCTCAGCGTCAGCGTGCCGGTGGGCTTAAGGGTGCTTCCGCCATAGGACACACCTACCCCCAGACCCGTTTTATCCGTGGCGAAATAGTCGCTGTTGCCGCTAAACGCCGTGCCGGTTGCCTTTAGCGTACCGCTGATGGCCCGAAGATGTTGCAGAATGTCCGGCGTGTCGGTGCTGCAACTGATGCTAAGGGTAGCCGCCATGATATTCGCCGTGGCCCCGCCCGTTAACGCCTTGTCCGTGTCGATGGAGGGAAGTTGAGTACTTTTCTTCTCAAGGGTGGGGTTGCATCTGACGCTGCCGATATTCTCCCAGCCGGTAATCGATAAATTGTAATTTTTATTCGCCGCTTGATTGATGCCTTTCACACCGTCGAGCTGAAACAGCGTCACATCATCCACCCCGGTGGTTTTGATTTCACCGTCTTTAAGCAGGTAGGCCTGGAAGGTAGCGGTAAATTCTTTTGCTGAGTTTTTTTTGACGACATAGCCGGTATCGACTCGACCAGCGTTAACATCGCCGGCGGTGCTGAAGACCCCGAGATCTTTACCATTAAATATCAACCCCATTTTTACCCCCGCCGGGAATGTTTGTTCCGCTCGCTTTGGAAAGGGATACACATACACCGATTCCTGATCGGCCTCGTTCGCGGTTAAATCCGACTTACAGGTGATGGTGCGGGTAAATGATTGGGATCGCCAGACCACTTTGCCATTGTCGCTGCCGGCAAGATAAGCGGAAACCCCCAGCGCCTCCGTGTCCGAGACCGAGCCCGTACTTGACTGATGGCAGGACAAGGCATAGGCATTCGATGCCGACATAAGCAGCGCTATGGCCCAAAACATCAACAACAGGGTCATTTTAGCGGTTTTTTTACACATCATATTTTCCTTTCACCGTGGTCATAGCCACGGCGTATTGTCATGAATCAATCGCGCATTTGCCTGCTGCGGCGCCGCAAAGGCCCGCGCTGCATTGCGTTTAGGAGGACACGTCGAACGTCAGGGCCAACGATTGGGCATACACCCCGACCGCAGCGGACTGAATCTCCGTTAACCGATTGCCGTTAACGGCGACGCCCAGCGAGCCCAACCCCGGTTTGGTGGCGGTAAAGGTGGCGGTATACACGCCGTTTTGTTCGTTGACGGCGCTTAATTGCCCCTCGAGTCCGTCCTGTACAAATTCCACCTTCAGGCCCGTGACGGCATTGTCATAGCGATCGCGTGCGGTGAACGACAGGGTTATCGCGCGGTTACCGTCGGAGGCGATAATCGTCTTGTCTGCCGTTAGCGATGATTTAACGCTCTCTACCTCGCCGGCGACAAACGCGATCGGTGCCGTTTTGCGGTGGCCATTGGTCGTGGCGGTGACGTTGAACGTACCGGAGGCGGTGCTGACGGCACTGAAGGTAGCCATACCCTGGTTATCCGTCGTCACGCTCTCTGCGGAAAGTTGAACGCCCTTTTCGGCCTGCAACTGCACCTGACGATCCTGGATGGGGTTGCCATTGGCATCGGTCACGCTGACCGTCAACTGGTTTTCCGCTTGACCATCGGCCGTGGCGCCGTCCTGCACCACCTTCAGCGCCGCAATCATCGCGGATTTGTTGTCGCTAACGAAGGTGGTCTTGACGGTTTTGGTCGCCGTATTGGCGAGCGCCGCCGTCACGGTCGTCTCCCCGGCCTGCAAACTGGTCACCTCGGCGACGGCCTCACCGGCGGTATCGGTTATCGCACTGGCGGTAACCGTCGCGTTGTTATCCGCAGAGAAGGACACCGCCAGATCGGGTACCGGATTGTGAAAGGCATCAACGACGGTGACTTTGACCTTATTGGTTTCTTCACCGTCGGCGGCGGCATTATCGTCCACCACCACCAGCCGTTTGATCTGTGCCGTGGCATTGTCGGCGGCAATCGTCACGGCAGCCGAGGCAAAAGTCACATTGCGGGCGTGGGGGGTCAGTTTAACCACATCGGTACCCGTTCCCGCCGTCACCTCCATCGTGAAAGTGCCGACATCGTGACGTTGCAAAGCGGAAACGGTAGCGCCTGATTTTTCCTGCTCCTTGTCGGTCGTGACGCTGATTTCATTCTCGCCAATATCGATAGGATTGCCTTGAACATCCTTGATTTTTAATACCAGCGTTTGCCGCGAGGCGTTGTCGGCCGGCAAGGTGCTGACAGCCGGCGTAAATTCGCTAGTGGTGTCGTTAATCGCGGGCTGAGTTACCGTAAGAATGGTTTTCGCTCTGCGTGAAACATTGCCGTGCGTGTCGATGGCGACCCCGCTGATTTCATAGACATTGCCGCCAGGCGCATCGAACTGATAATCGGGCAACACAACGCTAACATTGCCGACGTCTTCCTGAACGATTCTGCCGCCGGCGGCGAGCAGCGCCGGCGCCGCCCAATCAATGCGTTCCAGCCCGTATTTGCTGTTAACCGATACATTCAGCGACTTCTGTTCACCCGCATACCCCGCCAGACGATCGACGATAGACAGGAAGATGACATCCTTCTTGCGGTATTCCAGAATAATGTTGTTATTGCGCTCCACCAGATCATAGCGACTGCCCGCCAGCTGGCGCATGGCGCCGACCGCGCCCGGATCCAGTTGCGCCCGCCACGTTTGACCCAGTTGGATATTCATCTGTAGGCCAATACGGGTATCGTTTTCCCCCGCCTTACCCTGTCGCCGCTCGGCGCTCAGCGTCAGCAGCGGAAACGGCGTGTAGTTGATACCCAAAGTAAGAGCATGAGGATCGCGCTGCCGGTTGTCCTTGCCAAACAACGCCACTTCCTTACCGTAATACTGTTCATACATTAATTTGGCTCCCAGCTGCGGCAGCGCCGGCAGCCAGCCTTCGACCCGCATATCCCAGCCGTTGGCCGGTCGTTCCTGATAATCAGCGAAATCTGGCGTGTCTTTCCAGTTCGTTAACCGCAGATAGCTGTTGGCGCCCAGTTTCAGGAAATCACGCCAATATTCCACACCCATACCCATCCGCGCATGATCACGTGACAGGTCATAATCCAGGAAGGTGTTACCGCCCAGCATATAGCCATCGTTGAACCAGCGCAGGCCCAGTCCCAGATTGGATTGGGTGCGATCATCGGTGCGGTGCAGACTGCCCTGGGTAAAAATAAGCGTTTTCTGTTGATCATGCAGGGGCACCAGCATATCAAGCTGTGAATTTTTCAAAGAGAACCGGCTATCTACATCCAACTGTATGCGGGCCGTACCAAACTGGCTTAACCATTGCTGAGCCTCGGCGGTAGCGACACTTGCGGCCATCCCGCGCCCCATCGCCGCCGCCGCTTCCCCACGGTCGTTATTGCCGAGAAAAGCGCCCGCGCTCGCGGCCAGGCTCGCTATTTTTTGCGCCTGAGCGTCATCCTGTGACGGCAATGCCGATGCCTGGAAATCATCGCTCCATTCCACGGCGGGCAGCGGCGCCAGCGGCACCTCAAGCTCATCACCGGCCTGCAGATGATCAAAACCGCGGGCAAAGGTGCGAAACTGATTAAGTTTACGCAGCTGATTAATGTCCATATGGTATTGGCGCGCTACCGAGGCAGTGCTTTCCCCTGCGGATAAGGTGTACACCTTAGTGTCCAGCGTAGCTTGACCTGCCGGGGCCGTTAAAAATCGCGACTTCTCCGCGGCGTGAACCAACGCGGGCGCAAACGCGGAGAATATCGGTATGGTTGTCTGAACGCCGATAGTTAACCAGGCAAAAAGGGTAAGACAACGCGGAAGCTCTTTTTTATTACAAACTCTTTTCATATTTAAAAGCACTCATTAATTCCCCAGCGCGCGCAGCAGGATAGAAAAATACCTATCTCACCCAGCGCGATTACTGAGTAATAACGGTTTAAATCAATTTGGATAAACACGCTTGGCCGACACCTTCGCCACCGCATTACCGCCAATGGTTATTGCAGCATCTTTGCGGCGAAGGAGATTCAATCGGCGTAAGCGAAAACCTCACCCTTTCCGCCAGCACGCCTATTAGCATTTTTGAATATTTCAATTATTGTATTGGTTGTTATTCGCCTAGTTCATATACCTCCTCCCTTCAATGGATAAGGGGCAATACGTGGATCAAATTCATTACGAAATCACTTCTGTTGATTAATAAAATAACGTTCACCGGCATTCTTTTCGCTACAAATTAGCAATAAAAGCCACCTTGCCGCAAAGCGGGCGGATAGATCGCCGTTTAGGTATCATTTCCCCTACACCGAAGGTGTCGGCCATCTCGACCGCAGCGGCTTTAAGACTTACGTGGCATCTGCAATACACTGGCTTGTGCAACTTAACGGTTGCAACTCATTCAACGGCCCAGACGTCATCGTCAGTATCGGCGTCAACATCAGCAGCCCGCCGACAGGATAAAAATAGCTTAGAATCATCGGCTTATTCTTCACGTCAGCGAATCCGATGTCTCGTTCACTTAACGTCTACGGGTGCAGAACGCAACGCAACGCAACGCAACGCAACGCAACGCAACGCAACGCCGACAAAAAGACATCGGGTTAAACCGATGTCAAGAATAAGGATCTATTTCTAAAGTTTTCTTCACATTGCATTTATTAAAAATAAACGCAGGAGAACTTTACCTGATATTAATGTCTTTTGCTAATTCCCGCCCGGATTGTCTCATTACGCATCAGATCAAGGAGCGTTTTTTTATATACTTTTTTCAGGAAAAACCAAATAACCAGAAAGAGTGCCACTTCAATAATGTATTATGTTTTCCCAATAGCAGACCGCTGATTATTTTCTGCAACGGGATATTACATGAGAATAGAAGATTTTCAAATTCGTTTCTATAAAAATATTCTGTTACCGACCATCACGATTGCAGTTAAAGTTTCTCGTAATGATAAAACAGGCTAAAAAAATGATTTTGATTCATCACGTTAGAAAGGAAGGTTTTCAGCTAAACCTGACCCTTAGGGATATTATAATACCGCGTGGCATACTCTTTATAGCGCAATAAAATCAACTCTCGCGACGGGTGCGGAATTTAGACCCTGTGCCGCATAGCGGCCATGTCGAGGCATCGCCAACAAGCCGACAATGACAAACGACACCGGATCAACAGCGCGACGGCGGGAAGCCCCTGTTGCTTTGCGCCACAACAGGCCTGGCTAAGGTGAGCGATGCCGGGTGATAACATCCGCCATGGTGTTGCGGTCGCCTGCCGCCCGTGGCCGGCAGTCATCGTCAGCGGCAGCTTCACGTCGCTATGGCGTGTTGGCTAAGTAAGCTGATATCCCGCGCCGGGGGATTACCAAACATACGTGCATATTCGCGGCTGAACTGTGACGGGCTTTCATAACCCACCTTCCAGGCGGCGCCGGCGACATCCATTTGCCGCGACAGCATCAATGCCCGCGCCTCGATCAGGCGCAGGGATTTTTGATACTGCAGCGGGCTCATCGCCGTCACGCTTTTAAAATGGGCATGAAAAGTGGAAACGCTCATATCCGCCATCTGCGCCAGCGCAGCAATGGACAATGGCTGGTCAAAGTGAGTCTTAAGCGTTGTGATAACCCGAGCGATACGGTTAAGGATACTGCCGTTAAGTGCCAGTTGCGCGACCTGCCGACCGTCCTCTCCCGCCAGCACGCGGTAGAGGATTTCACGCAGGGTCTGCGCCGCCAGAATCGGAATATCCTCCGGCGTGTTAAATAAGCGGGCTAAACGGACTATTCCATCTATGAGAGGCTCATCGCTGCGACCGATAAAGAGACCGCGCGGTGGCTTTGTCACCGTTTCACCAAGATGGGGGGCCTGCAGTAAAATATCGGCGATTTGCTGCGGGTCGATATCCATTCTCAGCAACAAATAGGGTGAGCGGGGCGTAGCGGCGGTTATCAGATTTATCATCGGCAAATCAATTGACACCATCAGGTATTGACCGGGCCGATAACGGTAGATGGCCTGGCCGAGCATTACCTGCTTACTGCCCTGGGCGATAAAGCACAGACAGGGCCGATAGACGCTGGGTAACGGCACATCAGCGCTACTGGCCCTGAACAGGGTGACGCCGGCGACCGGCGTGCTGTGCTCCCCGTCCACGATGGCATGCTGAGCAAGCAGCGCCGCCAGTTCATCTTCTGGTGTCATTCGTTACCTCGGTGCCGTCTTCCATTTCCGCGAGTGTAGCGTAGTTTTGGGCAAAGTCGTGAGGAGATATCCGCCAAATAAGGCAACTATCATCGTCGTCTGAAAGAATAACTCAGAGGATCAGGCAGAAATCTCGGCGCTCCAGGCATTCCGCATACAGGCCGCTGGCGTTACTCTTTCGCTCGTCCTTCATCAACCGCGAAGGCCCTTTGTCACTACATTGAGGAGAGCTTCATGAGTAAAATAGCTATCATCACCGGCGCCAGCCGAGGCCTGGGTAAAAGCATGGCGCTGAATCTGGCGGATAAAGGCCGCGATATCATTCTAACCTATCGCAGCCAGCAAGAACCTGCGCAGGCGGTGGTGCGCGAGATTGAACAAAAGGGGCGTAAGGCCGTCGCGCTTCGGTTGGACGTCCAACGGGCGGACAGCTTCGACGAATTTGCGGCGCGGGTGCGTCAAGCGCTAAGCGAGACGTTTCAACGCGATAACTACGACATCCTCATCAACAATGCCGGCACCGGGTTATTCGCCAGCTTTATGGAAACCCGTGAAGACGACTTTATGCAAATGATGAACGAACACATCAAAGCGCCGTTCTTCTTGTCACAAAAGTTGTTGCCGCTGATGCAAGACGGCGGAAGGGTACTTAATGTCTCGTCTGGTTTGACACGCGTTTCCTATCCCGGATTCGCCGCCTACAGCATCATGAAGATGGCGGTGGAGGCGCTGACGCTGTATATGGCCCGCGAGTTAGGTCCGCGGGGTATCACGGTGAATACTCTTGCCCCCGGCGCCATAGCAACTGATTTTGCCGGCGGCGCGGTGCGAGATACCCCAGGGCTGAACGATGAGTTCGCCCGAATGACCGCCTTGGGACGGGTGGGCATAGCGCAGGATATTGGCGGTGCTGTGGCGGCGCTGCTCGAGGATGGCGCGGGCTGGGTCAACGCCCAGCGGATTGAGATTTCCGGCGGGCAAAACATCTAAGCCTGTCCCCCTAGCAAAACGCCTACGCTGGACGTTGGGCATGACACACGTCTGATCACAGGCCAGGTCTTACTGCCCTGGCCTGTGCGGGCGCCCTTAATCGGTAAAGACGCCCTGCCGCCGAGGGCGGCGGCGCACGTTAGGCGATGAGCGCGTTGATCGCCAGCACCATCAGCAGGCCAACCACCGAGTTAATCAACTCCAGCAGGCCCCAGGTTTTGAAAGTGTCTTTCATCGATATACCAAAGGTTTCCTTAAACAGCAGGAAACCGCCATCGTACATCAGCGTAATGGTATTGCTGCCGCAGGCCACCGCCAGGCACATCAATGCGGGGTTAAGGTTGAAGGCCCCAATCATTGGCGCGACAATCCCGGCGGAGGTAATGGCGGCCACCGCGCCCTGCCCCGTCAGAATTCGGATAATAGCGGTAATAACCCAGGCGACGATAAAAGGCGACAGGCTGGCGCTACCCACCACATGCACAATACTGTCGCCAACACCGGAGTCGATAATCACCTGTTTTAATATACCGCCGGCGCTGATGACGAAGAGTACATTGGCGATTTTAGCAATCGCATCGGTCACGCAATGGGTAATACCTTCGCTGGTCATACCGCGCCGTACCCCCAGCAGACCTATTGCCACCAGCGTGGCCAACAGCATACTTATCTCGGCGCTCCCGAGGAAATCGCAAATTTTCGCCGCTTCCGATTGTTTGCCCATCAGGGTTTTTATCAGTGAGGATGCAATCATCAACACCGCGGGGATAAGCGGCACCAGAATGCTGGCGCCAAACGACGGGAGATCCTGTGAGGCTTTTTCCTCGACGGGTTTCATAAGCGAATTAAGCGGAATAGCTTTGATACCGGGCAACAGCCGCGGCAGTAACACGCCCGCGCAAAATAAGGCCGGGATAATCACCAGGATCCCGTACAGATAAACCTGAACGATATCGGCATGGAAGGCGGTGATAAGCGCCACCGGCCCGGGCTGCGGCGGAAAAAGGCTGTGCCCCATGGTGGCACCCACGACCGTCGGCACTACCAGTTTCATATAAGGGATATCGGCTTTCTTGGCAATATTGAGTACCAACGGCATGGCAATCAAAAACGCCACTTCATAAAACATCGCGATGCCAAAAATCACGCCGATAAACATCAAGCCGACGGACAAAAAGCGCGTGCCGCAGCGCCGAATTACCGTATCGGCTATTTGCTGGCTGGCGCCGGATTCGGTCATGAACTTACCGATAATGGCGCCGAATATGATGATAAGCGCCAGGTGGCCCATGATACTGCCAAGCCCCTCTTGCACCACTCCTATTACTTTATCAATCGGGATTTGCTCCATGATCGCCACAAAGATACCGGCAATCAGCAGAGAAAAAATATTATGGAGTTTATATTTCAGGTTCAAGACCACCAGGATGGCGATCCCCACCAAAACCCAAAACAATGACAGCAATGGCGACATAGGTTTCTCCAAACAACATTCAACAGCGCCCGCGGCGATCTAGACGCGTGCGCATTCCTGCCGCTGCGACAGGCCTATTCAATGCATTTATCGGACGAGAGTGGTGCGTCCCAAAGCAGAAACATGCTTTGGGACGTAGCGGGCGGGATTACCGTTTTTGCAGGGCTTCCCACAGGCCCAACAGATAGTTGGTGCCGACGGCGCGGTCGTACAGACCATAACCCGGGCGGCCGGTTTCGCCCCAGATGAAGCGTCCATGGTCAGAACGGATATAACCATCGAATCCGTTGTCGTACAACGCTTTCATCACCTGATACATATCCAGTGAACCGCAGCGCGACAGGTGGGCCGATTCATAAAAATCCTTATCCTGAATCAGTTTGATATTGCGTACGTGGGCGAAATGAATGCGTTTACGTCGCGTGAATTCAGCCAATATTTGATAAACATCATTGGCAGGATCTTCGGCTATCGACCCGGTACACAAGGTAATGCCGTTGGCTTCAGAATCGACGACTTGGCAAATCCAGTCAAGATCATCACGGTTTTTCACAACCCGCGGCAGACCAAAGATGGAATATGGCGGATCATCGGGATGGATAGCCATTTTAACACCGACTTCTTCACACACCGGAATAACCGCTTGCAGAAAATACGCCAGGTTTTCGCGCAAACGGTCGTCATCGACGCCGTCATACTTGGCAAACAGCTGCTGGACCTGCGCCAACCGTTCCGGCTCCCAGCCGGGCAGCGCAAAACCATTGGCGTTGTCCAAAACCTCTTTCACCACCTCTTCCAGACTTTTGTCGATGCCTTTTTTCTCAAACGCCATCGTCACGGAGCCATCGGGCAGCACATAGTTCATCTCGGTTTTCATCCAGTCGAAAACCGGCATAAAGTTATAGCAAATCACTTTCACGCCGAATTCCGCCAAATGCCGAATGGTCTGCTGGTAATTAGCGATATACCGGTCGCGGCTGGGCAAGCCAATTTTAATATCATCGTGAATATTGACGCTTTCGATGACCTCCATCGTCAAACCCGCCTGATGGGCTTGATCCACGAGCGCCCGAATTTTGTCTTTGGGCCATGTCTCTCCGACCGGAACGTCATATAATGCCCCAACCACCCCTTCTACCCCCGGCACCTGACGGATGTACTCTAAGGGGATTTTGTCCTGTTCAGGCCCAAACCAGCGCATTGTCATCTGCATGACGATATTTACCTTTTTCGGTTGATTTCTAGACTGCCATACTAGTATATAAAATAGCGCAATCGGTTCAATCAATAAATGATCCAGGTCACAGAAATGACCGCTGATAGCATGCCGATGAATCTGTGCGGGCGGGTAGCAGGGTGTAGAACGAAACGGGCGAGTCAGAAACACCGGTAGCGGGCTTAAGGCGTGACAGCAGCGTCGGGAGACCGGCGCAACGCTTCAGGTGATGTATAACGGCAAACACCGATCGTGTCGCGCCCGCGTAATATAGGGCGACATGACACGGGTATCATACGCGCGGCACGCGCGTCCCATTGGGTGATGTGACGCGGGTAGGGGCATAGTACCCGCGTCAATAGGCTATAATGATGCGGGTATCACGGGCGTGGAGCGACACCCTACCTTTAGGCGGCTTTCACCGCGCTGATTTTCTTTTTGCCTGCGTCGCCATCATGCCGAGGTTCGCTCTGGACATCCGCCGTACTGGCGGTGGTAGAAGCAGGAGAATCGTTGCCTACAGTGGGAATGCTGCTGGTACGCAGAATATGCTGAACGATATCTTTATGTTCCGCTAAAAATAGCCCCAGATTTTCAGCCTGCGCCTCATCGAGTGACAGCGAGCTATGCGCTAGCCAGTCGGCGAAGACATCTGCCATATCAAGCATTTTGTCGTAAGCGTCGGCTTCCTTTTTACTGGCAAATGTCATTTTTTCTTCACCCTTTCTTACGACGACAAACTTAGTTTCAACCGCCATAGCCACTCCCCTGATACTGTTTTTATATACAGTATAACAGATGCCTTTGACCGGCGTCTAGGCCTGCGCGATCATTTCTGCGAGCATCATCATTCAAGACGGCTGAGCATTACGGGAGGGCAATACCAACTGCCCCCCTCTTCATTATGACGTCTCGTCAGACACTCATTCACACATCATTATCGCGCGACGCCGCCATCATTGATTTTCCGCCGCGCCACCCGTCTGATGCAAGGTAGCCCACACGTCCTCTTATAGACCATAATGCGCTTTCCCTCACGACATTCCCCCGATTGCTAGTGAGGTCCCACAGGCGGGTATACGCCTATTTAACCTTGCTTTCAACGGCAAAAACAGCTGATGTTAATGGATGCTAACAAACCGGTTGGTCGGTGTTATTATAAAAGGGAGGTATTTTCAGTAAGCAGAAGAGGTCTTCTTGATAGCGGGAAATTTTGTTAGTTAAAACCTTGCAATATTGGTGAAAATGCTTAGCGTTTAATTCTATAAAGTCATGTCTCTCAGCTGCAGATAATGAGAGACCCAAAGTTTGTTCAATTTTGGTAAAATTGAGATCATCACAAATTTTTACCATCATGACATCTCCTTTCAAGCCTTCAAGTTGTTCGAGAGAAAAAGAGGTTGTCATCAGCTCCTGTGTCAGAAAATCTTGTGTTTTGGCATTATCGGGGTCATGCTTAATCCAGTGACAGAAATACAGGTCGGCGTCGCTTAACTTTATACTCTTAAATATACCAAAGTTTGCAAAGGAATATTCCTTTTTCAGCCTATTTTGAGATGTAAACATAATTTTTTCCGGACACGTCCCGCTATCCATGGTTGTTTTAGCGGCCTCAGCAGCTGGAAATGTTAGGGGATCGTATAGCAACGCCGTGAAATCGAACAACGTCACCAAATGAGTGACGCCGCGCTTTGCGGCAGTCAACATGCGGTCAATCCCTTCTCTAGAAAGCGCTGCGCATGACCGATAATGAACGTTGACTATATTGGATGACTTTACTACCTTCACCTCGGCTTTTAACGCTGGGCAAGCGGTTTTTTCGTATGTTTGTACCCTGTGCGGAATACAGGTTTTATTTGTACTTAACGCATAAATCAACTTTGTTTGTAATCGCTGGTCCTCTCTAAAGTCCGTTAAAACTGGCGGATCTTTCGTGATAACGTTAAGACGGGTATTTTGCAGGGGCGTGTTGCCCCGTTGTATCGCACTCGTTCTTTTGTTACTGCTATTCTGAACTGCGCTGAGTAAAGCGATAACTTGTAGCAAGGCATACGCATTCATTCTTTTCTCATAATTATCATGATAAAGCCCTGGTTCCCTTGATAGGAGTATTAATTTTTCATTTTGCGTTTTTTGGTTATCGCGCGTGAAACATGTTCCTCCCGCGTGCAACCCTATTCTCTCACGATGTTGTTGATATGATTGCACAATCTTTGGCATAAAATTTCTCCCTTTTTTTTTAGCCTATTAAGGTGTTTTTATGCATAAGCCCTGATGACTCGGCCTATCATCTCAGGTAAAACTATTGAGTTCACCTCACCCTCCCTTTCATCTCGCCTATTTCCTTTCGCGAATACATAGCAAGTGAATATTGATAATTCCGAACGATTGAAACTAACATGTCACACAGTAATGAGGTTTTTGAAGCGATCAAAATACCCCAAAAATCCAACGATTTTAATATACACGCGTTTCATGACTCTTTACCCCGCTGCGCGCATCACGAATTTCATAGTTTAAATAATGTCATAAGAGTTACATCTTAAGAAGAGACAACGGATAAAAGCAAGATGAGGTATCACGCTGCGGAATTGCCCCTGCGTGGTATGTGCATCATTGGACTGTTAACGAAGGGGATGACCTTGAATTGATAAACATTGATTGACAGAATTATGGCGAATGCAAAGCCGGTTACGTTTAATTATCTAGGCTAGGGGGTACTCCTGGTTGAAAACCATTGCCGCTTTGGCGTCCGTATCACGGATAGACGCCTTATTTTCATTTTAAACTACCTTCGCTCTAGCGAGAGAAATGATCGATTCTGCGTTTATTACGGAAAGTTATTGACGGGAAAGCATATCCAACTCTTCATCCGTCAAGCCAGTAGCAAGTTTCACCACCGCACGTTCAACGCCATTGACAATAAGCTGATGAGCGATCTTCAACGTTGCGCAATGTTCGCCCTCCTGATGACCTTCCGCTTTGCCAAGTTGCATACCTTTTTGCATACCCTGCTGCATGCCTCTTCGCTCGCCTTCCTGGCGAAGTTGCTCTGCTATTGTCATCACATCCTCCTGATAATCACCGGCCCGCTCCGCCATCGTCTGCCAAACTGGCCAGCAGCCGGCGTGCCGGCGTATTGCCCTATATCACAACACAGACTTTACCCGGTTCATTTGCATGTATACCGGACCCTTACATGAGGCTATAGTCTGGGAGCGTTGCGGTTAGGGCGAATGCATAATCGCACTCGCCTTGCGAGGGTTAGTCGTGGCCACCTAACCTTTAATGTCCTGATGTTTCAAACAGACCTGAGCGTGGGGACAATCAACTCATCGCTCTGAATACCGCTTAAACCCATCTATCGCATTTCCGATCTGCAAAAGAAGAGCGTTATTGATGGGTTAGCGTGTCCAGCTCCACGTCGGTCAAGCCGGTCGACAATTTGACCACGGCATGATCTATACCGTTGGCGATAAGCTGACGGGCAATCTTCAACGACGCGCTATGTTCACCCTCCTGACGACCTTCCGTTTTGCCAAGCTGAATGCCCTGTTGCATGCCTTGTTGCAGGCCCTGCTGCATGCCTTGTTGCAGGCCTCTTCGCTCACCTTCCTGGCGCAATTGCTCTGCTATTGTCATCACGTCCTCCTGATAATCACCGGCCTGCTCCGCCATCATCTGCAGAAACTGTCCGGCAGCCGGCGTATTGCCCTGCATCACAATATAGTACATCAGGCTGCGAAACTGCTCCTTCGGCAGCGACCACTCCTTCACCAAGCGGGCAATATCTTGGACCATCTCCAGCATATCCCGCGTGCGTATATGCTTTTGCACCAGCTCCAGCAATGCCACCCGTCGGTGGGTCAGTATTTCATCATCCGTCAGCGCCGTGACATCCACCAGCGGGAACGCCTGACCATAAACCCATTCTGCCAGCACGGGGTCGGCAAAGCAATCCAGCCAGCGCATGCTGTACGGATAGGGCGATGTCCGCCCGTGATAAAACAGTAACGGCACCACCACCGGCAACCGATCGTTGCCCTGTTCGAGATGTCGCTGCATCGCCGCCAGACTGTAACGCAGCAGACGGTGCGGCATCAGCTTTTCCGGACGCGATTGATGCTCGATAAGGCAGTAGATGTAACTGGTCCCCGCGCTTGTCTGGACTTGGTACAGCATATCGGACAGCTGATGGCGCAAGTCCGCTTCCACAAAACTGCCGGGCGCCATCGCCAGCGTGCTCAAATCGCAGCGCGCGCGGATGGCCGACGGCAGATGAATCTCCATAAAATCCCGTGCCACCTCGATATCCCCGAGGAATTTCTTAAACATGGCGTCATGATGGGACAGTGAATGCGACATGCAACCTCCCTGTTAAACCGGGCGGTATCATAGCGCCTGTCGTTGCCGGCAGCTATAGCGCATCAATTTAAGGGTATGGCTAACTCATTAGCTTGGCCAGAATGAAAACATTGCCGGTTTGGCTAAGCGCTCAATTACACATGATCAGGCCGGCGGCCATACTTCGTTTATGCTTATAAAAGCAATACTCCCCTACAGAACAGATCGGTTTAAAATTTATTTCATCACGATCGCTGATTATACGGTAGCAGAAAGCTGAGGCAGTAAGTTATACCACAAAGGATAGCCATTCGACCCAGAGAAAGGCGAGGGCAACGTACGCACAAGAAGTTTTTTTAACATATCAGAAGTGTTCCAAATGTAGACTAATGAGTAGAACAAACATAAACGTCATAGCAATTGATTGATGACTATAGTGAAACCATCCTAAAGGCGGGGCATTTTAATAATCCCAAAACATATTCAACATCATATTCTTTAATACCCTCCATTGTAAACACTTTGCTAAGACTTATAAAAAATCAAATTATTTTACTCAGAAAGTACTCAACCGAAAATACACTTTTTAAATGCATAAGGACATTGCCATGTTAGAAACGACCCGTTCATCATACCGCCATTCTGATCTGATAGAGCCGCATGATGTTTGCCAAGACGAAATTTATTATGATTGCTTAGATTATAGTGATTTTCCCCCACCTAATGACATGCCGAACGAGGCGCTCACGACAACTATTCTACAAGCCAGCCAAGTCGCCTTAAGTGAAGACGGCCGCCGATGTCTTGTTCATTTATTTTCGGCGCTGGCAGAGCAACATCAATCCCGATTGCTGCAAGTTCTATCTTCCAGTGCTTTTTTAGGATTGCCGATTGAAATTGCCTCTTTAGCACATTGCCTTTACACAGCGGTCATGGAGGGTAAGCGTATCCCTGCGCTGATAGCAGGAACTTTAACGTGCGCGGTCAAATATGGGTTGGAGGAATGTAACACTCTAATGTTGTTGGCTAATTACCTTAAGCAATGTCTTCATGAGGCGCTGGGCGCCGACTTGGCTGATACGCTGTTTAACTCAGACAGGCCACAAGAAGAAGTTTGTCCGAGCATTTTGGCATTAAGTAGTTGTGCGTTAGCGCTCTATCTCTGCCAGGGCCTTTCCGGTTCTACGCCAGCTCCCCAACGGCTTTATCTGCGGCTACCCACTGCTCTGGTGACTATTTTTTGCCAGGCGCAGATCTACTGCGGCATGTTATCTGCCATCGCCCAACGCGCATCAAAATGCCTTCCCTCACAGCGCCTCCTCACGCAATGCGCCAAAAAAACGCTATCCGGTGCTTCTGTTAACCGCGGTAACGCCATATCGCTGTCGTGGATAGGGGCGTTAAAAAAAAAGCTGGTAGCGAACCCGACGCCCTTGAATGAGCAGAGGGCACCTGCCCCGCATAGGCCAGCAGTAGCCAGCAGCGGTGTCCGTACAATCAATTACTTTACTTCCGCAGCGCTGTTACCAGCTGTTATCCCGCTATCCATTAGCTCGCTTTCCTGGCCTAAAAAAGTTTTATGGTCCGCTGTGGCGATGAATTGTTGGGCAACAGCTTATCAAGGCAGGCAGTATCTTTTACGCAATACACCAAATCGTAACCCGCGTTCAAAGCCATTGACGACTCTCGATTCTGCCGTCTTGCGCTTGCGGCATGAGTTCGCTGAGGAGCATATCGCCGAGCCTTTTTCTCGCCTTTATTTTAATTCTTTATTGAATCGTGCAAGCCAGCGATCCGCTATCATAGGATGTCCCAAATGCACTTATGAATCCTTTGTTAATGAGGTGTATTATCAAACGATAGATGAAATCAATTTCATTCAGACATTAAGATACACCACTCACATCCCCCTCCCCGACTTTCTGCAAACCCTGTATAACATACATCATGATATGCAGCGCGTGTGGGCTCCACTGAATAAAGTGAATTATTCCGTCAATAAGGATAAATACACCTTTAATGAAAGTTACCTACGCAATACCACCCGCTTCACTGAATTGGAATCAAGATCTCGCAGTGTATTACTGCATTACGACTTACCAGCAGTTAAAAAACAGATTCTTGCGCTGGCATTCTATAAAGGGGAAGAAAAACGTAGCGATATTCTCATTCCAATGGAGTTCTGCCGACAGATATACCCTGAATTATCAATTGCATTGACCAAAAACAGCCCTGTCGCACAAAGTATAATCGATTACCTGACGGACACGCTTCACCGAGAATTATTCGAGTTTCAGAATGCATATCATAAAGAAAATAAAAATGTCATGGATTTCCATTATGCCAACCAAAGAGAGATATACCTCACCTTCAATGACAACGACCGTTACAACGTTATAGCAACGCCTCTAATGGCGATGCTGGTTTATAAAAGGGTTCTTCCAGCACTGGAATACCTCCAGACCAAAGGTACATCGGGTAAACCCAGTTTGCCCCTATGGGCCCTAGAACATCTCATTGACGCACTGATACAAGGCGCTGGTCCCCTGCCGATTCAAATAAAATTTCCTCGCATAGCGGTGGGACAACAACCCAGCAACGAAACCGATTCAATGTTAACGATGACCAAATATATGGTGTCTCAGGGCTCGCCAGTGACCCGATCTATCCCGATGCCCGCTGCAACAACGCCTGCTCCGGCTACTGCAACCCACAACCAACCCGGTCCCCTCCTGGCAGGTTTGACTCTAGCAGGCCTGGCAGCGGTGGCCACAATCTATGGTTACAAAGCTGCTTTTGGTCTGAAAACGCCTTCCATTGTCATTTTTGGCGGAGCCGTTACCGGAACAACAACCGGAGCGGTAACCGCGCTATGCACCAACGATATGGGCGTCATCGGTCTTGCCGCCTTTAATACCGGCTTGTTAAGTGGGCCAGTGCTTGGCGATGTGTTGAAAGGGAGAATTAAGCCAGGCAGGCAAAAAAGAGAGTCTACTTATCCAGAGCTTCAGGAAACTCTTTTTCCACGTCGTAACGAGGCGACACGCGCCGCACTGCCCTCCCTACAGCAAAACTGCCCATTGATAACAGACACACAGCGGGTCACAATGCCTGGACGCCATCCTTTTCATTATGTGCAACAATTGCTGGAGCCCTCCACATCCAAAGCCTTATTCTTTGGAAATCAGAGCGCTATTGCAGATCCTCAATACGCCTTTATGAACCCGTCCATTGGCTTAGCACATCAATACCTGGGTCAACTGGGTGAGATATTTGAAAGACTGATGGGGAAATTTATTGAGAATCCTGCGGACTTCAGGCTACACGTGAGGGAATGTTTGCAAACGGTTCTTGGTAATCAGAATGAGGAGATACTGAGCCGAGCAGAAGACCAATTGATGAGTTATTGTCAGCGTGGACACCGGTTCCTCAGCTGGTCTCGCTCGGTAAATTACACAAATATCGTGATTGCTTCGACTCTTCCTACCGACACCAATCCTTTATGCCTGCATAAGCGTGCAGGGGTTAATATCAGGCAATTACCCATGGTCTATGGCGCACAATTGCATGATCTTAAAGGATTAGTCTTTATTGTTGATGCGTTGGCATGCCATCCGCATCGGGAGCAAACTGCTGCTTTCCCCCAACGAATAAACCGAATTCTGGAAGATATATTACGAGCCACGTTACAAACGAGTTCGGTGCTAAGCAACTTTATTCCGCTGGCACCGGACAGTCTGGCGTCATTACCCGACAATAATACCTATCCGTATGCAATGACACATAGCCTAACCAGCCTGAATAACCATAGCAGCCTTTTCGAGCTTATCAGTGACTATACAACCTTACATAACTCAGCTTTACCCAATGATCTCAATGCATTTCTCGCGCAGCAGCCAGGCTTAAAAGCCAATATTATCATGAATAACGTTGATCATGTGGCTATGATGCTCAAAGAACTGTTTATTATAGAGTTTACAAAATCCTCAACCAGGGTCGGGCGATAATTTCAATTATTCTGCGTTGCGTCGAAGGTGTAGCAACCTAACTGTATTGGATCATGACAGTAGGCTTAAACCGGTTGATTTGCATCCACACCGGCCCCATACACATAAGGACATATTCTGGCAGCAGACGTTAAGGGCGAACGCATCAGGGCGCATGCTTTGCGAGGCTTAGTCGTGGCCACCTAACCTGGAATGTCCTGATTTTTCAAACAGACCTGAGCGTGGGGACAGCCTACTCATCGTTCTGAATACCGTTTAAACCCTTCTATCGCATTTCCGATCTGAAAAAGAAAAGCATTATTGATGGGCTAGCGTGTCCAGCTCAATGTCGGTCAAGCCGGTCGACAATTTGACCACGGCATGATCTATACCGTTGGCGATAAGCTGACGGGCAATCTTCAACGACGCGCTATGTTCACCCTCCTGACGACCTTCCGTTTTGCCAAGCTGGATGCCTTGCTTGCAGGCCTCTTCGCTCACCTTCCTGGCGCAATTGCTCTGCTATTGTCATCACGTCCTCCTGATAATCACCGGCCTGCTCCGCCATCATCTGCAGAAACTGTCCGGCAGCCGGCGTATTGCCCTGCATCACAATATAGTACATCAGGCTGCGAAACTGCTCCTTCGGCAGCGACCACTCCTTCACCAAGCGGGCAATATCTTGGACCATCTCCAGCATATCCCGCGTGCGTATATGCTTTTGCACCAGCTCCAGCAATGCCACCCGTCGGTGGGTCAGTATTTCATCATCCGTCAGCGCCGTGACATCCACCAGCGGGAACGCCTGACCATAAACCCATTCTGCCAGCACGGGGTCGGCAAAGCAATCCAGCCAGCGCATGCTGCACGGATAGGGCGATGTCCGCCCGTGATAAAACAGTAACGGCACCACCACCGGCAACCGATCGTTGCCCTGTTCGAGATGTCGCTGCATCGCCGCCAGACTGTAACGCAGCAGACGGGGCGGCATCAGCTTTTCCGGACGCGATTGATGCTCGATAAGGCAGTAGATGTAACTGGTCCCCGCGCTTGTCTGGACTTGGTACAGCATATCGGACAGCTGATGGCGCAAGTCCGCTTCCACAAAACTGCCGGGCGCCATCGCCAGCGTGCTCAAATCGCAGCGCGCGCGGATGGCCGACGGCAGATGAATCTCCATAAAATCCCGCGCCACCTCGATATCCCCGAGGAATTTTTTGAACATGGCGTCATGATGGGACAGTGAATGCGACATGCAACCTCCCTGTTAAACCGGGCGGTATCATAGCGCCTGCCGTTGCCGGCAGCTATAGCGCATCGACTAACGATAACACGCCCGCTTTAGCGGGTTGGGAGGGCCGCCAACCGTACAACACCCTGCCCCCGTCGGCGCTGGATAAGCAGGGATGCGCCGCAGTCGCACGGCGAGTTTGTGTGTTACCAACCTGTCTCCTTCAGAGCTAAAGGGCCACGGTAGCCTAGTCCTCCTCCATGCTAACGTGGCTCGCGGTCGACGCCCCCCTGCACAAGCACGCGGATTGTCGCGGCCCTGATATCGTTGGCGATACAATTATCCATCGGTGACATCCGTGATCGCAACAGGCCGCCCCACAGGCCGCGTTAGCGCGTTACAGCGTGCACCAAGCGTCAACGCGCCGGCGTCAGCTCGGTTTTGATCCAGCCCGGCTGACGCTTGTCAAATGCCCGGTAGGCGGCAAGTACGTCACTTAATGGCTCCCGTTGGGTCAGAACCCTTGCCGGATCGATGGCGCCGGTGCTAACCAGCTTAAGCAGATGAGGAATAAGGGTATGATGATTACAGTTACCCATTTTAAGAGTCAGGTTTTTGTTCATCGCCTTCCCGATTGGAAACGTTTCTGCCTGCGGCGGATAAACGCCGATAATGCTGAGGCGGCCGGCTTTTTTTAGCGTCTCGATCGCCCATTCCAATGCCTGGGTTGGCGCATCGCCCGGCATCCAGTTGCCGTTTTGCTCATGGGTTGTGGGCGCCACCTGCGCCACTTCCTGGCGGAATTTGTCTCTCTTGTCCTGGGCTTCTTGCCGCGCCGGCCCGTGGTGAGCATGCTGGCTGTCCACGCCGACCGCATCTATCGCGCAATCCGCCCCCGTGCCGCCCGTTAGCCTTGCCAAGGTCGCTAGCGGATCTTCGCGTTCAAAATTCACGGTAAAAGCGCCTTGCCGGCGTGCCATTTCGAGTCGGTCTTCATGACCATCAATGGCGATAACGCGAGCGGCACCGAGCAAGAATGCGCTGGCGATGGTGAATTGTCCGACAGGGCCGCAGCCGAAGACCGTCACCACATCGCCGCGTTTCACCTCCGCGGCCTCCGCGCCGAACCAAGCCGTCGGAAAAATATCGCTTACCATAATGGCTTGGTCGTCGGTGACATTATCCGGTATTTTGACCAGCGTATTCGCGGCATAGGGAATGCGCGCCTTCTCGGCCTGGAGCCCATTAACCGGGCCCGTCGCCGCCGGGCCGCCGAAAAAACACGTTCCCCCCGCCGGGCCATTGGGGTTGGCGTTATCACACTGCGCCGTATTGCCTTGCCGGCACGGTGTACAGCAGCCACAGGAAACGGTGGAACACACCACAACACGATCGCCGATGGAAAAATTCCGTACGTCAGACCCCAACGCTTCGATAATCCCCACCCCCTCGTGACCGAGAATCGTGCCTGGGCGCATGTCGCTGAAGGTGCCTCTCACAAAGTGCAGATCGGTGCCACAAATAGCCGACGCGGTCAGGCGAATGACGGCATCGGTGGGCGCCACTATTCTCGGCTCGGCCACCTCATCAAGGCGGATATCGCCGACCGCATGCCATACCAGTGCTTTCATACTCTCTCCTTATGGGATTTAAGACCTCGACATTTGCAAAGGGAAAGTATAGGAAAGAGAGGCAGCGATGGGGGCGATATGATGTTTCCCGACACGACCCGGTTATCCCGTACGCGCGCGCTTAAACGGCGAAGGGGCAAAAGCATTCCCGCGCCCAACGTCTCGGTGCACACCGCGGTCAGAGAGCCCATTTGCGCAGCGGTCTCTAATGCGGCGGGGTTAGGCTTGCACTACGGGCGGAAAAGGGCCGTCGGCGATCGACTCGCGCATCACCAGCGATGCGGGAAAGGTCTTTTGCGCATTCCAATGACCGCCATCGAGCATGGCGATGAGCCTGGTAAACGTCTCCTCCATCATTTCCGTCACCGGCACTTTCATACTGGTCAACGACGGCAGGGTAAATGGCGCCAGCGGCATATCGTCGAAGCCGACCACCGATACGCTGGCGGGCACCGCGACGCCTGCCGCCGCAAAGGCTTTTAACGCGCCCATCGCCATGTCATCGTTACTGGCGACCAGGGCGGTGAAACGCGCCTGCTTTTGCAACAAGTGCTGCACCGCTTCCAGCCCGCTTTGCGCGGTCCATTTCCCCGCCACAATCAGGTCATCGCGCAGGGGAATACCTTGCTCCTCTAACGCGGCTTTATAGCCCGAAAGGCGCTCGACGCCGGTAGGTGAATCCAGGGAGCCCGTGACGAAGGCTATTTGGCGGTGGCCTCGCGCAATCAAATGGCTGACCGCCAAGCGGCTGGAGGCATGCTGATCGGAAAAAAGGCAGTAACTGTGGTTTTTACGCAATCGTCGATTTATCACCATGATGGGCTGATTATGCCGGGTAATGATCTCATCCATTGCGTCAATGCTGAGAAAGCGTGGATAAATGATAATTCCGTCGCAGCGCAGATCGAGCAGGAAATCTATGGCGGCCTTTTCCTCTTCCGCGCTGTGCTTGCCGTCGGCCAAAATAAGCTGGCGGCCGTGCTGCTCCATCAGACGGGCGGAGTGGAACAGGATCTCGCTAAAGTAATTCCCGCTGTAAAGAGTATTGGTGACCACTAAACCAATCGTTTGCGTGGTTTTTGTCGCCAGGTTGCGGGCCAGTAAATTGGGCCGGTAGTCCGTCTCGGCAATGGCGCTATATACCCGCGCTCGTGTCGCCTGACTCACATAACCGTTGCCTGACAAAACCCGTGAGACGGTGGCTTTTGATACCCCGGCTTTGTTTGCAACCTCAAGGATTGTCGTCATCTTGCCTTCCACGTCAAATGTTTATCCCCACAGTCTACCCAAGCCATTCATCGGGGTGAATTTTTTTTCCGCGCGGGAGAGTGAAAAGAGTGCGGGTTGTTCAGGTGATCATGTTCACAATACTAATAAATAAAATTTAAATCTCTTGTTATTTGTTCATTGTAACAACATGATTTTGTGAAACCGGTTTCCTATGGCCTGTCCTCGCCGCTGAAACAGGTGCCGTGCTAGTGCGTCGGTAGAACGAGCCGCCAACGTGTCGTCACCATCGGTCGATGCCATTAGAAGCGCCGTCGATCGGGAAAACCGGCTCGATTCGCTGCTGATCAAACCAAGAGATGAGTTCATCATGCCAAAAAACTATGCGCAGATTTCCCGGGCGATCGTTAACGCCGTGGGCGGGCTGGAAAATATTGAAGCGGTGACCCACTGCATGACGCGGCTGCGCTTCGTCGTCAAGGATCGCGCTCAGGTGGACAATGCCGCGTTGAAAGCCATCGACGGCGTGATGGGCGTGGTGAATACCGACACCCAATGTCAAGTCATCATCGGCAACAACGTCGGGAAAGCCTACCAGGAACTCTTGAATCTCGGCATGCCCAGCGCCGACGGTGGCCGACCGGCCGCTCCGCGCAAATGGTCCCTCAAGCGCGTTGGCGCCGGGATCCTGGATGCGCTGATAGGGACCATGTCGCCGCTGATCCCGGCCATCATCGGCGGCTCAATGGTGAAGCTTCTGGCGATGATCCTCGCGATGGCCGGCGTGTTTGAAAACGGCTCCACGACGTTGCAATTGCTCAACGTCATCGGCGACGGCGCCTTCTTCTTTTTACCGGTCATGGTCGCCGCCTCGGCCGCGGTAAAATTCAAAACCAATATGTCGCTGGCGATCGCGATTGCCGGCGTGCTGGTTCATCCCAATTTCATCGATTTGATGGCCAAGGCGGCCCAGGGACAACCCGTTGAATTCACGTTTATTCCCGTCACGGCGGTGAAATATACCTATACGGTTATCCCCGCGCTATGCATGACCTGGATTTTGTCTTATATCGAAAAAGGGGTCGATCGCATCACGCCCGCCGTGACGAAGAACTTCCTCAAGCCGATGCTTATCGTGCTCATCGCCGCGCCGGTGGCCATTATCATTATCGGCCCGCTGGGTATCTGGATCGGGACCGGCATTTCCAGTCTGGTCTACACCATACATGGCTATCTGGGCTGGTTGTCGGTGGCCATTATGGGGGCGCTGTGGCCGCTGCTGGTGGTGACAGGTATGCATCGCGTGTTCACGCCTACTATCATCCAGACCATCGCTGAAACCGGGAAAGAGGGCATGGTCATGCCTTCCGAAATCGGCGCCAACTTATCCCTTGGCGGTTCATCGCTGGCCGTCGCGCTGCGCACCAAAAACCCTGAATTGCGGCAAACCGCGCTGGCGGCAGCCGCCTCGGCGATTGTCGCCGGAATTTCCGAACCCGCGCTGTATGGCGTCGCGGTGCGTTTGAAACGGCCTTTGATCGCCAGCGTCATTAGCGGGTTTGTGTGCGGCGCGGTCGCCGGTCTTGGCGGCCTGGCCAGTCATTCAATGGCCTCCCCCGGTCTCTTTACCAGCGTGCAGTTTTTCGATCCCGCCAATCCAATAAGCGTGGCCTGGGTGGTCGGCGTTATGATATTGGCGGTCGTACTCTCTTTTGTGTTGACCCTGATATTGGGTTTTGAAGACATTCCCGAGACGGAAGAGCCACCGCGCGCGGCGTCGGCGCAGGGTACGGAACCCGTTAACAGGCCGGCGCCCGTTCGTTAATACCCGAGTAGGAAAGAGAAAGAGGTTATCAATGTCAGCATCGACATTCCCGGCAGGTTTTTTATGGGGTGGCGCATTGGCCGCCAATCAATCGGAAGGCGGCTATCTTGAAGGGGGGAAAGGGTTGGCCACGGTCGATATGCTGCCGCTCGGTCCCGAACGATTGCCGGTTAAGCTCGGGCAGCAGAAACGTTTTACGCTGCGCGACGACGAATTTTATCCTAGCCATCAGGCGATAGATTTCTATCACCGCTACAAGGAGGATATCGCGTTAATGGCAGAGATGGGGTTTCGCGTTTTTCGCACCTCCATCGCCTGGAGCCGCCTATTTCCCCAGGGAGACGAATTGTCCCCCAACGCACAAGGCATTGCGTTTTACCGGGATCTGTTCACCGAATGCCGCCGCCACGGCATCGAACCGTTGGTAACGCTCTGCCACTTCGATGTGCCGATGCATTTGGTCATCGAATACGGTTCCTGGCGCAGCCGAAAAATGGTCGACTTCTTTACTCATTATGCGCGGACCTGTTTTACCGCGTTCGACGGCTTAGTGAAATATTGGCTGACGTTCAACGAGATTAACATTTTGCTGCACAGCCCGTTTTCAGGCGCGGGGCTGGTCTTTGCAGAGGGAGAGAACGTCGAGCAGGTAAAGTATCAGGCGACGCATCACGAACTGATCGCCAGCGCGCTGGCCACCAAAATCGCTCATGAGGTGAACCCAGCCAATCAGGTCGGCTGCATGCTGGCCGGCGGCAATTTTTACCCCTGGTCCTGTAAACCTGAAGATGTCTGGGCGGCGCTGGAAAAGGATCGTGAAAATCTGTTCTTCATTGATGTTCAGGCGCGCGGTGCCTATCCTGCCTGGACCGCTCGCCTCTTCCGGGAGAAAGGAATTCAGGTGGCGATGGAAGAAGGGGATGACGCAATTTTAAGGCATACCGTGGATTTTGTCTCTTTCAGCTATTATGCGTCACGCTGTGCCTCGGCAGAGATGAACGAACAGAACAGCAGCGCGGCGAACGTGGTCAAATCGCTGGCCAACCCGCATGTGTCACGCAGCGAATGGGGCTGGGGTATCGATCCTCTCGGACTGCGCATCACCATGAATATGATGTACGATCGCTACCAAAAACCGCTGTTCCTGGTGGAAAACGGCCTGGGCGCGCGCGATGAGCCCGACGCCAACGGCGCTATCAACGATGACTACCGCATCAGCTATCTCCGTGAACATATTCTTGCCATGGGCGAAGCGATTGCCGACGGCATCCCCGTTATCGGCTATACCACCTGGGGCTGTATTGACCTGGTCGCCGCCTCGACCGGTGAGATGAGTAAACGCTACGGCTTGGTGTACGTCGATCGCGACGATCAGGGCAAGGGTTCCCTGGCGCGCAGCCGGAAAAAATCATTCTGGTGGTATAAAAAAGTTATCGCCAGCAACGGAGCGGATCTCGACTGAGCGCCTGAAGCGCCGGGCTGACTCGGCCCGGCGCGGCGTGCGCTCAAATCGCCATACCGCCTGAAACCTCAATACGTTGCGCGTTCACCCAGCGATTCTCTTCTGACAACAGGCTGGCGATCATTGGTCCGATATCGTCGGGCAGGCCGGGACGGCCCAGCGCCGTCATGTCTGAAACGGCCTTGTTCACCGCGGGATTATCGCGCACCATGCCGCCGCTAAAATCGGTCTGAATGGAACCGGGAGCGACGACATTGACGCGGATACGCCGCGGGCCAAGCTCTTTGGCCAGGTAGCGGGTAAAGATCTCCACCGCCCCTTTCATAGCGCCGTAGGCGCAGCTGCCGGGATAGATAACGCGGGTCAGCCCCGTCGAAATATTGACGATACCGCCCCCGTCGCGGATGAGCGGTAAGAGGCGTTGCGTCAAAAAAAAGACCCCTTTGACATGCACCTGATAGAGCGCATCCAACTCCTCTTCGGTCGTCAGGGCGACACTGTTATGGTGCGAAATCCCCGCGTTGTTGACCAGATAATCGAAACGCGTCGCCTGAAACGACGCGAGCGCCTCTTTTACCCGGTCAACGAACGACGCGAAGGTTCCTGTGTCGCCCGTATCAAGCGGTAACGCGACGGCACGCGCGCCCGCTTGTTCGATAAGCGCTACCACTTCATTGGCCTCGGCGTGGCGAGAATGATAGGTGAAAATGATGTCTACTCCCCGTTTGGCGAGATGTAGGGCGGTATTGCGGCCCAGTCCGCGGCTGGCGCCGGTAATGATGGCGATCTTGGCAGAATTCGGAAGCATGCAGGTGTCCTCACGGCTGAAAAATGTATTTTTAAGTATTCAGCCTCCCTTTCACAGCGTAAAATATCGCTGTTTTATGCCTATTCCTGTCACGCGCCGTCAACGCAGCGTTAGCCTCAAGGAGGTTATCTTGACATCAGAACTTGCTCGCACTCTGAAGCGGATTACCGATGCCTTACCGGGCGAAAGTCCCTACCTTACCGCCATTAATGGAGTAATATTGGTGCGGGCCGACCAGGAAAAACCGCCGGCGCATCTGCTGGCCAAACCGGCTTTATGCGTGGTCGCACAAGGGACGAAGTGGACCAGCTTCGGCGACCAGCGCCATCGCTATGGCGCTGGTCAGGCCCTGCTGGTCAACGTGGAAATGCCCTCCGTGGGGCGTGTCGTGCAGGCCAGCGCCGACTGTCCTTTTTTGGGCGTTATCATCGAACTGGATCCTTATCGGGTGAAAGCGACGCTCGAAAGCCTTGCCGCTCCGTCGGGGGATACCGCCGCGGCAGTGAACGGGAGCAGCGTTGCGCTAGCGACGGGGAGCGCGGCCACAACGGGGACGGGGGCCGTGGTCACCGCCATCGACAGCGGGCCACTGGCGCAATGTATTTTACGTCTGGTACAGCTTCTCGAAACGCCGCAGGCCATTCGGCTACTTGCGCCCATGGCGCTCAGCGAGCTTTACTACTGGTTGTTGACCGGCCCCCACGGCGCCCATATCCTTAATATTACGCTTGAGCGGGGACACCTTGACCGCATCATCCGAGCGATCCAGCAGTTACGTACCCGCTTCGCTGAACCCATCCGCATCGCCGATTTGGCCAACGCCGCCGGCCTGAGCCTGTCCACATTCCATCGCCAGTTCAAAGCCGTTACCGCGATGAGTCCCCTGCAATACCAAAAGCAAATTCGTCTGCTAGAAGGCCGGCGGTTGATGGTGTCCGAGCGCGCTAATGTGGAAACTGCCGCCTATGCCACGGGCTACGAGAGCCCTTCCCAGTTCAGCCGGGAGTACCGGCGCATGTTTGGCCAGTCGCCGAAACGCGATGCGCGCGTGACCCATACCGGGATACTCCAGCCCACCTTGCCGGCGGTAGAGGGATAAATCGGCCCAGCCGGATCAGACAATCCAACGGGGCGCATGAGGCAGGGTTGCGCTTTGCTCGGTGTCATGATTGAACCACACCGTGGCCTGCGTTGCGCGCTGTAGACGATCTATTTTTTCCATCGACGCCCGCGTGGCCGTCTCGTCAGCGTTTAAGGACGGTACGCACCGGCAGCGGAAGTTAAACCTATTGTGCGCCATATCGCCGCTCAGGATAACCGGACCGGAGCGGGGCAAACGGATCATTAGCGAACAATGCCCCGGCGTATGGCCCGGTGTGGCCAGCAGGCGCACCGCATCATCACCGTAAACATCGTAATCCCCATCGACCACGACGCGCGGATTATCCAGCAGCGTGGCATACAATTCCGGCCGGTAGCCGAACTGCGTGGGATCGGCACCGAACATGGCGTCATACTCGGCCTGTTGCGCGATCCAACGGGCGCGAGGAAACAAGCGGCTATTGCCCGCGTGGTCATAGTGCGCATGAGAAAGGACCAATGTGTCGATATCATGTGGTCCTACACCAATATCAGCAAGCTGGGCGGCGAGCGTTTGGCGGACCGTCCCGCGGATGCCGTGCGCTATCACCCGGCCTTCAGGCTCCGCAATCAGGTCATCCTGGGTGCCGGTATCCCACAGCAGCCATCTGCCGCGGTGGCGTATCAGATACGCGTTGCAGCTCAGCACCATGGGTATACCGACATTGATCCCGGGTGAATAAAGTGAAGCGTCATCGACTTGGGCCCGCCCGCCGTCCAGGATGTACACTTTTTCAATACACGCGTTACTGTTCATGATGCCTCCTGTCGAAGCAGCGGTTCAGCAAAGGGAAACCTGCAGCTCCCCTAACCCTTCGATGGATGAAACTACCTGGTCCCCGGCCTTCAGCCACCGCCGCGTTGCGCGTGGCGTCTTCTGGCCCCAGATCACCCCTTGCGGCGTCCCGGTGAACAAGATATCGCCAGGTTGCAGGGTCATAAAACTCGACACGTACTGGATAAGTTGTCGGCAGTTGAAAATCATATCCCGTGTCGTGCCGTCCTGGCGCAGCTCGCCGTTAACCCGGGTCTGTATGCGCAACGCGTTAGGGTCGGCAATATTGTTCCGCGTCACCAGCCAGGGGCCGACAGGGGCGAAACCATCCGAGGTTTTCCCGGCCATAAACTGCGAGGTGACATTTTGCAGCCGGCGGGCGCTGAAATCATTGCCGGTGGCGTAACCGGCCACCACGTCAAGGGCGTCGGCCTCGCTAACGCCGCGGCACCGGCGACCAAAGACGATTACCAGCTCCGTCTCATAATCGAACTCGCTGTCTACCGCGGTCGGTAACACAATCGTGCCGCGGTGGTGGTTCAGAGTATTGTTGAATTTGCCGAAAATCGGCGGCGCCTTGGGCACAGGCGTTTGGGTTTCCTCAGCATGATCGCGGTAGTTGAAACCGACGCAGATGATCTTTTCCGGCCGCGTCACCAGCGGCGCGAAGGACAGTGCCGCCGGGGGGATCAGGCGGGCACCAGTGCCATGCGCCGCAGCCGCCAGCACTGCGCTCACTTCTGCCGCACGACAATTTTGCAGCAGATCGTCCATATCGCGCGGTGCGGGCAGGTTAAGCGCAGCGGCGGTAGCGCAAACGTCCAACACCCCTTGCGACGTTGCCACCGCCAGCGTTAACTCCCCTTTCACGCGTAAATTAGCCAGTCGCAGGCCCAGATCGGCCACCTCAGTCGCGTGCTGATTGTCTGTTTGCATTCTCTACCTCCAAAAAGGTTGCGGTCTTTTGCAAAAGGCAACAATAAGATATTATCTCCTATAGAAGAATATCGCCAGTTTTTCGTTCCTATCGTTGAAATAATTCCCCGATAGAAGATAATTTTAGCCATGAGCATCAGGCGTCTAAGGAGAAGGTATGCAGGAAAAACAGACTCAGGCCGAGGCGCCAGACGATGACGCGATCGCCATTGCTTTCGGCGTTCGCATCCGCAAGCACCGTAGCGCCGCGGGGTTGACGCTCGAGCAGCTTTCACGGCAATCGGGCGTGAGCCGCGCCATGTTGTCCAAGGTCGAGCGCGGAGAAAAAACACCGACCATCGGTATCGCCACCCGTATCGCTCAAGCGTTGAACACGCCGCTATCGGCATTGATCGGCGGGGATGTTACCGGGGGATCACCGGTTGTGCTGCGCAAAACCGATCGCCCCATCTTTCGCGATCCGCAAACCGGTTTTGAGCGCCATATCGTTTCCCCTGCCACAGGTGGAGGTCACGTGGAATTGGTTTATCACTATCTGCCGCCGGGGGTTTCCACCGGCCTGTTACCGGCCTATCCGGCGGGTACCGAAAAGCAGGTGGTGGTCACCACGGGGAATTTGGTAGTGGTGTTCGAGCACGGTAAACAGCACCTTGGCCCTGGCGACGCGCTGTTTTTCCAGGCCAATGTCGATCACGCTTTTGAGAATACCACCTCGGCGCCCTGCGGCTATTATCTGGTGGTATCGCGCCAGCCCTGAACGGCGGCGGTGTGGCGGCGCTGGGTTCAATTAGAGCTTTAGCCTCAGCCAGGAAGTCTTTCCACGTTCGACATCCAGCGGCAACGCCGCCGGTCCGGCGCCAGCGTTTACTGTCCCTGCTCGCGGACAAAATCAATGAACGCCTTAAGCGGCGCCGGCGTCAAGCGCCGTTGGGAATAGTAAAGATAGGGGCCGGTAAAAGGTAGCCACCACGGGGTCAGGATGGCTTCCAGCGCGCCGCTGTCGATGGCCGGTCTGAGCCACTCTTCAAACAAATAGACAATACCGCCGCCCGCAATCGCCGTCGCCACCGCCAGGTCCATTGCGCTGCCGATGCTGAGCACCAGCGGCCCGTTAACCTGTATGCGGATGATTTCACCTTCACGCTCGAACTCCCATTCGGGGGTCACGCCGGTGGCATAACGTCCGCGGATACAGCGGTGATGCAACAAATCATGGGGATGCTCGGGTCGGCCGTTCCTGTCCAGATACGCAGGCGCAGCGGCCACGGCGAACCGCTGTTGGCGCGGCCCTATCGGCAACGCCACCATGTCTTGCTCCAGGCATTCATCGTAACGGATGCCGGCATCGCAGCCTTCGCGAAACACATCCTGTACGTTGCTTTCCGCCACGATATCCAGTTGAATATCGGGGTAGCGCGCCAGGAACGCCGGAACGATGGCCGGCAAAACCAACCGCGACGCGCTCACCGGGACATGCAGCCGCAGCGTGCCGGCGGGGGTTTCGCGATAACGGTTGATATCGTCCAGCGCCGCATCCACTTCGCTCATCGCCGGCAGCAGGCGATCCATCAGCGTTCTGCCCACCTCGGTCAGCACCACCGTGCGCGTGCTGCGGTGAAAAAGGCGCACGCCAAGTTGCTGCTCGGCGCGCCGCACCGCATCGCTCAGCCGCGAGGCGTTGCTGCCCGTGACGCGGGCAGCCTCACGAAATCCGCCTGCTTTGGCCACCGCCGCCACCGCTTGCAGCAAACCTAAATCGAGCCGCATTGTCCGCCACCTCGTACAGCCTGTCGTCATTTAGCCGGATAGTCGCACAGTTGCGGCAACGTTACAATCCTCCCCACACACTGAGGAGGTATGCCATGTTTGAATCCGCTCTCACCTATCGCTTGGGCAATCGTCAAATCGGTCGCATGGGTTATGGCGCTATGCAATTGGCCGGTCCCGGCGCCTATGGTCCCCCCGCCGATGAAACAAAAGCCATTCAGGTGCTGCGCGATGCCGTCGAGGCTGGCGTGCGCCATATCGATACCAGCGATTTTTACGGACCGCATATCACCAACCGGCTCATCAAAAAAGCGCTTTACCCGTATCCCGATGATCTGTGTATCGTCACCAAGGTTGGCGCCAAACGGGATGCGCAGGCAAACTGGTTGCCCGCCATGAGCGGCGCCGAGCTTACGCGCTCGGTGGAGGATAACCTGCGCCATTTAGGTCTGGAGGCGTTGGAGGTGGTGAATCTGCGCAGTATGCTTGATGCGCAGCAGCCGACCGAAGGATCTCTGGAGGCCGCGCTGGAGGCGCTCATCGCGCTGAAAGACCGCGGTCTTATCCGTCATATCGGTTTGAGCAACGTGACGGCGCGGCAAATTACGGATGCGCAGAAGATAACGCCCATCGTCTGCGTGCAGAATTTATATAACGTGGCGAACCGCCATAACGACGCATTGATCGACTCTTTGGCCGCCCAGGGCATAGCCTGGGTGCCCTTCTTCCCTCTCGGCGGCTTTAGCCCGCTGCAATCTACCCAGCTCAATGAAGTCGCCCAATCCCTTAACGCCACGCCCATGCAGATTGCGCTGGCCTGGTTACTGCAGCGCGCGCCGAATATCTTGCTTATTCCCGGCACCTCCTCCCCCGTGCATTTACAGGAAAATCTGGCGAGCGCCCGGCTTGCCCTTCCCGCCGACGCCCTCGCCAAACTTGATGGTATCGCCACCCCCGGCGTCTGACGCGGCGCGCCAGAGTCCTGGTCAGGGCGGCGCGACGTCAAGTGAACGGAAACCTTGCAGGCCCGTTAAACGCCGGGCCTGTCAGTGCCCCAGCGGCCCGCCGCGATCGGGAAAGCCACTATTTTCATTTTTCTTGCGCCGCCTTTCGCTATCCTTATAGGTTCCTTAAAACGACCCGAGGGAGACTATGCGTATAGCCGCTTGCACACACACTGCCCCGTCCGCCGGCATCGTTCATCCACCCGCGGCAGCATCAAGCGGTGCCGTCAAACGGCTTGTCCACGGGCTCAGAGCAATTGACTCGGCCGCGAATCACGGCGCCAACACCGTCTCCTATGCCTCAGCGCAGGCTTCCGCCACGCTACGGCAGCGCTTGATTAACCGTATCATTCAAATGCATCCGAAAACCAAACGCCCCAAAAGCTGCTTTCGCTTGGCGATAAAATATGGATTGAGTCCGCAAGAGTTCCATGCCCTAGAAATGAAGGTAGTACAAGGACCCGCCGCCAAACGTCTTCGCCGGGGTGAGTCATGCGATACGCTCTCGCGAGACTATGGCGGGATGGGCGGCTTGAGTTATGAGGCGCGGACAAGACTGGAAATCATCGCCGTCAACGGTCCTGCGGCACAGTGCCTTCACCGGGGTGCAAGCGTTAGCAGAGTGTGCCGCAAATGGGGAATTATTACGCAAACCGCACGGGAAGCATTGCAGCGCCTGGTGCTTGCCAATCAAGCCAAGGGCGATATCTTGCCTTCCACGCTACACGTTGAGTCGGATCCCGTCAATGCCGCCATTAGCCACCCGCGCTCCAACGGTGGCGGCCGGTCTGATGACGCCGTTGTGCCAACCTCACAGATCACTGCTCTGCGGTAAAAAGGTGCTTATTGTGTGACGTTGTCACTCAGTAGCGACGTCTATAGGGCTCATGGTAGCCTTGCCGCCGGCGTGGAAAACCAAACGGCTCATCGGCCGCGCAGGCTCGCGGTAACACGGTCAATGCGCGTCGCGCCTGGTTGGCGTCAACAAGGCTATTGCCCATCGCGCCGGGTCGGCGTCAACAAGGCTATTGCGCATCGCGCATGGTCGGCGGCGGCACCGCCGTTGCCTGAAAAGCTACCGCGCGAAGAATACCAGGCCGTCATCCCGTTGTCATAAATGCCCCCTATGCTGGCCCCCAACGAAATCCCAAAGAGGATAACAATATGTTGGCTCCCCTGTTAACGATACAGGTGAGTGCGGCCCGTTGGGTGTTGACCACGGGTAACGCGGATTGCCCCGCTATCGAGGGACAATGATGCGCGCATTCACTTCTCTCACGCTAGAAGGCGTGTCCTACGCCTTCGGCGCCCAAACCGTTCTCGACCAGATTGATTTACACATCGAACCCGGCGAAATCGTGGCGCTCCTCGGGCCATCCGGCTGCGGTAAAAGCACCCTGCTGCGCCTGTTGGCGGGGCTGACACAACCGGCCCGCGGCACCATCCGCTTCGGTGAGCGCGTGGTGGCCCGACCGGGATGGGCGCTGCCCCCGGAGCAGCGTGACCTCGGCATGGTATTTCAAGATTACGCCCTGTGGCCGCACATGACGGTCGCGCAGAACGTCGACTTCCCGCTGCGTATGCGGCACGTGGCGCGCGAAGAACGCGCGCGTCGCGTCGTTGAAGCGCTAGACCGGGTTGGCCTGACGGCTTTCGCCGCCCGCAGGCCGGCCGGATTGTCCGGTGGCCAGCAGCAGCGCGTGGCGCTAGCGCGCGCCATTGTGGCGGAACCCGGCGTTCTGTTGTTCGACGAGCCGCTGTCCAACCTGGATAGCGCGCTGCGCGATTCGTTGAGTCGGGAAATGGCCCGCCTGCTGCGTCAGTTAGGTACTACTGCCGTCTATGTTACGCACGACCGCCATGAAGCCGAGCGGCTGGCGGATCGTATCGTGCACTTATCCACCGGTCGCGTTCAGGCGGTCCGTCAGGTTTCTTTATCCTCAGGGGGATCCCATGCAAAGGTTAATGTCGGTTAAAAAAGGAGTGGTGTTAGCCATGATGTTATCAGCGGCCATGATGTCCAGCGCCCAGGCGCTGACGGTGTATACCGCCGGACCGGGCGCGCTGGCGAAAAAGCTCGCGGCCGGCTATGAAAAGCAGACCGGCGTAAAGGTAAATGTATTCCAGGCCACCACCGGTAAAGTCATGGCGCGTCTGGAAGCCGAACAGGCGAATCCGCAGGCGGATATCCTCATCTCCGCGTCAGTGGACACCGCGGAAGATCTGCATCAGCGCGGTTGGTTGCTACCCTACCGCAGCGCCAATGCACAACAGGTCCCGGACTGGCTACAGGCCGAGGATTATGTCGCCCAGGGCGTCTCCGCGCTGGGGATTGTCTGGAATACCCAAAGCGGCACGCCAGAGCCGAAAGAATGGCGCGATCTGACCCTGCCGGCGTACAAAGACAAAGTGACCACGCCCGATCCGGCACTTTCCGGCGCCTCGCTCGATTTGCTGATCGGGCTGCAAAACAGTTTGGGCGATCGCGCTTGGCGGCTGTTTGCCGATCTGAAGCAAAACGGCATGGTGGTCAGCGGGCCGAATGCGCAGGCGGTGACACCGGTAATGCAGGGCGCAAAGGCGGCCGTCTTTGGCGCCGTGGATTATGTGTCTTACGGCAACATCAGCCAGGGTGAGTCGTTAAAAGTCATTTTCCCCGCCAGCGGCACCGTGGTAGCGCCGCGACCGATGATGATTTTGAAATCTACCCAGCACGCCGGTGATGCCAAGGCGTTCATCGATTATGTGCTGTCGCCGGACGGACAGGCGTTGGTGGCCGATGCCTGGCTAATGCCCGCCAGCACTGACATCAGCGCTAAGCGCCCCCTGCTCAACCAATTGACCGTTCTGCCTACCCGCAGCGACGGCAGCAGCGCACGCAATGGCGTACTCAAGCGCTTCAACAGCCTTTTTACCCAGTAACTGACCAAGTCCGGCGGGCTCGCTCTCCGCCGGCGGGAACATCGCTGTGAAAACACTAACGCTTTGTGTTGTTACCGTGACGCTGCTAGTGATATTGGTGGCGCTGCCGCTCGCGTTTATCGTACTACAGGGGATTTTCCCGCAGTTCAGCGCCGGATCGCTTCGCGGCGCCTTTAGCGGTGTCGTCCCCCTTGTTCACGATGCGCAGCTACCGGCCATGCTGGGCGGCACGTTACGCATTGCCGCCGGCGTGGCGCTACTGAGCGCCCTCATCGGTTTGCCGCTCGGCGTCGTACGCGGCCTGTTTGATCTGCCGGCGCCGCGCGTGTGGGATCTTCTCTTGCTGATCCCCTTTCTCACCCCGCCTTATATTGCCGCACTGTCCTGGATCCTGGCGCTGCAAACCCGCGGTTATGTGATGCAGTTGACCGGCGTCGATTTCAACGCCTTGCTGTTCAGCCAGGCAGGGATGATAGCGGTGATGACTTTCAACATTTTCCCGGTGGTCTATTTCGCCGTGTCGCGCAGCCTGCTGGCCAGCGGTCAGCGTCTGGCCTGGGTGGCGCGCGTACACGGAGCCAGCGCCTGGCTGGCATTTCGGCACGTCACGCTGCCGCTGCTGGCGCCGGCCCTGGCCGCCGGTATGCTGCTGGCGTTTACGCTGGCGATCGAAGAATACGGCGTGCCGGCAGCCCTCGGCAACCGCGCTGGCGTAGTGATGCTGACGGTGGGCATTGAAAAAAAACTCGCCGACTGGCCGATTGATTTGCCCGGGGCGGCCCTGCTCTCGCTGCTGTTGATTGCCATTGCGCTGTGCGGCTGGTGGTTACAGCGCCGGCTGGTGAGCGATAACGATGTCACCAGCATTACCGGCAAACCGGCGGCCTTCCACGGCGCGCGCCTGGGCGCTGCACGTACGCCGGTGATAATCGCCCTGGCGGCGGTGGCGCTGCTGGCCGTGGGCGTGCCGGTAGTATCGATGACGCTAACCGGCGTGATGTCCACGTTATCGGGCGGGCTGTCCTGGGCAAATCTGACCGGTGGGCATTATGCGGCGTTATTTGATCAAGGGGGCGATGCTCTGACGGCGCTCAGTACCAGCTTATCGCTGGCGCTGGCGGCGGCCATCATCACCGGTCTGCTGGGGTTATTGGCCGCCTGGCTGACGGTGGTGGCACGGATTACCGGTCGGACGATGATCGATGCGCTGTCGCTGCTGCCCGCGGCGCTGCCGGGAATTGTTGTCGGCGTCGGGCTGATTTTGCTATGGAATCGCTCTTTTTGGCCGATTTCGCCCTACAACACCTGGGTTATATTACTGCTCGCTTATTGTTGTCTACTGATCCCCTGGCCGGTGCGTTATGTCGGCAGTGCGCTGCGCCAGTTAGGCGCTAATCTGGAGCCCGCCGGCCGGGTTCACGGCGCTACGCCGTGGCAGGCGCTTTGGCATATTGTGCTGCCGCTGGTATTTCCCGCCTTGCTGGCGGCCATGCTGATGGTGTTCGCTATCGCTGCGCGCGAACTGGTCACCTCGCTTCTCCTCACCCCCGCCGGGACACAAACCGTTGCGGTCTTCATCTGGCGGCAATTCGAACAGGGCTCAGTGGGCCAGGGGATGGCCATGGCGACGCTGACGTTATTTACCGGGCTTGCGTTGATGCTGGTCGCCCTGCGGATCTTGCAGCGTAACGGACAGCAATGACCCCTCATCTTCTGAACTTATTGCACCATAACGTGGCATAGGCGGGGGATTTAGCACCAATACAGTGCAATCCCATCGCTGACGTACGCCTGCACCCCGCGCCGGTGCGGGAGATCTTTTCTGGCACTAATCTTGCAGTCTCATTTTAAGGTTCTTTGTCCCATTTTATGAGACTTCACATGTCTATCCTTGAAACTAGCGCCCAAATTTTGCAGCTAATGATTTCTCTACAGCGCGGCATCCGCGTGAACGACGTCATCAGCCACCTGCAAATGCCGAAAAGCACCGCGTCACGCGTCGTGAATCAACTGGTACAGTACGGTTATCTCGAAAAGGACGAGGCGCAAGGGAATTTTATGCCCGGCGCGCTGCTATTGGGCGCGGCACATATTGCCCGTCAACAGGTGCCCCTCAATGAGCGAGTGGATGCCGCGCTGCGTTCGCTTTGCGAGCGTACCGGCTGCACAGGCTATATTTCGCTGCTGGATAACCGCGAGATTCTGGTGTTGCGCGTCATCCATGGGCGTCATCCCCTACCGGTGGTGACTTGGCCTGGCTCGCGTTCTCCGGCCTGGGGTACCTCTACAGGACGGGCCCTGCTGGCCCGGTTCAGTGACGACGAGCTTGATGAATTCTTTGCCTCTCCCCACGTCGCGACACAACTTAACGGCGCCCACCAGAGCGCCGACGGTGTCCGACGTTTGATTCAGCAGGCCCGACAAGAGGGTTATGCCACCGCAATTAATGAATCGGTGGCCGACACCGCCTCGGTGAGTTGCGCCGTCGGCGATCCCGCCACCCATGAAGCGGTAGCGTTTTGCCTCTCGCTACCCCAGTCGCTGGCGCACCCGGAAGAAATTGCTCGGTTGGCCGGCCTGTTGCGCGACGCCGCCCGCCTTATCGCCTGTAAAACGGGCGACACGCGGGTGACCGAGACCCCCTGATTCCATTTTCAATACCAGGAGAAACACCCGTGAGTCCATCCACCACCCCCAACGGGGAACAACAACCCGAGCAGGAAGCGCACCCGCGCAGCTTTGATCCCGCGACCCTGCTGTTGCTGCTGGCGCTTAGCGTATTTGGGGCGATCATCGGCGTACAACTGCTCACCACGCTTGGGGTAACGCCCAATACCGCCATTATCGGCGCGATGGTGGCGATGATTATTGCGCGTATTCCACTCAACAGTTTCCTGCGCTTTCGCTCAATCCACATTCAAAATCTGGCCCAAAGCGCCACCTCGGCGGCCACGTTTGGCGCGGCGAACTCCTTGTTGCTGCCTATTGCGATCCCATGGCTGTTCGGCCGGCAAGATCTGGTGATGCCGATGTTTATTGGCGTGGCGCTGGCGATGCTGCTGGACGCCTGGTTGCTGTATCGGCTGTTCAATACGCGCATTTTCCCGGCCGTCGGGGCATGGCCGCCGGGTATCGCCGCCGCTGAATCCATCAAGGCCGGCGATAAAGGCGGTAAACAGGCGGCACTGCTGAGCGTGGGTATCCTTATCGGCGCGGTGGGCTCCTGGTTTAAATTCCCGATGGCGGCGCTGGGCACCGCATTTATCGGCAATATTTGGGCGCTATCGATGCTGGGCGTGGGTTTCTTGTTGCGGGGATATTCCGCGCCGCTGTTTGGCGTAGATATCAACCAACATTATCTGCCGCATGGCGTCATGGCCGGCGCCGGCCTGGTCGCCCTGTTTCAAATCGTCAAACTCATCCGTCACAATAAGCACGACGCCGCGCCGGCAGACGCTGACGAAGTGAATGCGCTGGCGATAGACCAGAACGCGCATATCGGAAAAACGCTGCGTTTCGGTGCGCTGGGTTTTATTGCGATCGCCGCGTTGATCGCCCTCGGCGGCGGTCTTTACAGCGAGCTCTCGCTACCCTGGCTGCTGGCGTTTGTGCTCTATGCCGCGTTCGCCGCCTTCCTGCATGAAATCATCGTTGGCTTAGCAGCGATGCACTCCGGCTGGTTCCCCGCGTTCGCCGTGGCGCTGATTACTCTGCTGGTGGGCATTTTGATCGGCTTCCCCCCCGTGGCGCTGGTGATGTTGTGCGGTTTTTCCACCGCTACCGGCCCGGCGTTCGCCGACATGGGTTACGACCTGAAAGCGGGTTACATTTTGCGCGGCAAAGGTCAACATACCCGACTAGAGCTGGAGGGCCGCCGCCAACAACTGCTGGCGGCCATGTTGGCCTTTGTCGTCGCCATCCCGGTGGTGCTGTTTGTGTTCCAGGACTATTTCAGCCGTGGTCAGGTGCCGCCGGTGGCGAAAGTGTACGTGGCGGCCATCAACGCCGGCGTGTCCGCCGATATTGCCAAATCGTTGCTTATCTGGGCCATCCCTGGCGCCATCATCCAGCTTATCGGCGGTCCGGGTCGCCAGATGGGGGTGCTGCTGGCGACCGGCCTGCTGATTAATAATCCCCTGGCGGGCTGGGCGGTAATGATCGGTATCGCTATCCGCGTGTTGGCCCTGCGCATCTGGGGTGACGCGGCGCGCAACAAGATGGAAGTGCTGGCGGCGGGTCTTATCGCCGGCGACGCGATTTTCAGTTTCTTTAGCTCGGTATTGCCGGGCGGTAAAAAATAAGCCCTACAGAGGACACCACCATGAGCTTACAGCAAACATTGCAAGTTTTTGAATTACTAGACAGCGCCTGGGCCAGCGGCGAGAAAGTGCAGGCCCTGCTGGCTGATTATCCCGATGTCACCGTAAGCGTGCAGACGGTGAGCGGCGCCAAAGGGAAAACCGATTTCGTCAAAATCGTTATCCCCGGCAGCGCCGGCAAACGCGGCGGCGGCAGCGCGCCGACGTTAGGTATCGTCGGCCGTCTGGGCGGTATTGGCGCGCGGCCGAGCCGTATCGGGCTGGTATCCGACGCCGATGGCGCGGTGGCGGCCATTGCCAGCGCGTTGAAATTGGCGGAGATGCAGCGCCAGGGCGACAGCCTGCCGGGCGACGTTATCGTTACCACCCATATTTGTCCGGATGCCCCGACCCGTCCGCACGATCCGGTGGACTTCATGGACTCGCCGGTGGAAACCGAAGACATGAATGAACAGGAAGTGTCGGCAGAGCTGGACGCCGTGCTCTCAATCGACACCACCAAGGGTAACCGCATTATCAACCATAAGGGCTTCGCTCTCTCACCGACCGTGAAAGAAGGCTACATTCTGCGCGTGTCGGAAGATCTGCTGCGGATCATGGAGATGACCACCGGCCAATTGCCGGTCACCTTTCCGATCACCACTCAGGACATCACCCCCTACGGTAACGGCGTCTATCATCTGAACAGTATTTTGCAGCCCTCTATTGCTACCCGCGCCCCTGTGGTCGGCGTCGCTATCACCGCCGTCAGCGCGGTAGCGGGCTGCGGCACCGGCGCAAGCCATGAAACCGATATCGCCCTGGCCTGCAAATTCGCCGTGGAAGTCGCCAAAGAGTTCACCCGCGGCACCTGCCGTTTCTTCGATAGCGCCGAATATCAGCGCCTGCTGGATCTCTACGGCTCGCTGGCGCATTTGCAAAAACGTCAACCGGGGGTCTGAAGATGGCTATCAGCAAAATCGGCACGTTAACTATCGGCCAGGCGCCGCGCCCGGATATTGCGCCCCTGTTGGATGCCGCCCTGCCACCCCAGGTCGCCTGTATACATGCGGGTCTGCTGGACGGCCTTGACGATGAGGCCATCGCCGCCCGTTTCGCCGTACAGCCCGGCGGCGCGGTGCTCACGTCACGCCTGCTGGACGGCCGCGCGGTCGTAATGGACAAAGCGGCGGTGGGTACGGCCGTGCAGGAGAAAATTCATGCGCTCGACGCGCAAGGCTGCGACATTATCGCGCTATTGTGTACCGGCGAATTTCACGGTTTAACCACCCAGCGGGCCTGGCTTATGGCGCCAGACCTGATTCTCCCCGCGACGCAAACTGCATTGGTGGGCCAACGCCGTGCCGGGATCCTGGTGCCCCTGGCCTCACAGATCGACAGCGAAAAAGAGAAGTGGCGTGGTTTGGCGGTCGCGCCGGTGTTCGCGGTGGCCTCGCCTTATACCGCCCCCGAAGAGGAGGTGGCCGCCGCGGCGCGCTCGCTGGCGCAGCAGGGCGCCGAGGTTATTTTGACCGATTGTATGGGCTACACCGCCTGGCACAAAGACATTTGCGCGCGCGAAGCCGCGCTGCCGGTGCTGCTGGCCAATCAATTGCTGGCGGATTTGATGCGTAACCTGTTATGAGGCAAAAGTATGGATATCCTGCTGTTCAGTAACTCGATGCTGCCCGGCGCGTCGTATCTGGCCTATGCCCAACCCGTGATTAACTCGGCGCTGCGCCGGCGTCGCAACGTAGTATTTATTCCCTTTGCCGGCGTCACCACCTCTTGGGATGCCTATAGCGCTAAAGTTACCGACGCGCTGGCGGCGCTAGACCTGAACATCGTCGGCCTACATCAGCAAAAAGATCCGCAGGCGGCGATTGCGCAGGCGGATGTGGTGATGGTTGGCGGCGGCAATACTTTTGCTCTGCTGAAAGCGTGCCGGGAGCGCGGGCTGCTTGAGCCGATGCGCCAGGCGGTTGCGCGCGGCGCACTCTATATCGGCTGGAGCGCCGGCGCTAACCTTGCCTGCCCGACCATTCGTACCACAAACGATATGCCGATTGTCGACCCTGGCGGCCTGGATGCGCTGAATCTGGTGCCGTTGCAAATCAACCCGCACTTCACCAACGCGTTACCCCAAGGCCATCAAGGGGAAACCCGCGAGCAGCGCATTCGCGAACTGTTGGCGGTCGATCCTCTTCTGGAGGTGATCGGCCTGCCGGAAGGTAACTGGATAGCGGTGAGCGACGGCCAGGCGCGGCTGGGCGGCGCTAATCCGACGTTGCTATTCCGCGCGGCACAGCCGGCCGTCACGCTGGCCAACGGCCATCGTTTTTACTAACAGGAGTTCACTATGCTGGGTATTATCCGGGTGTTAACCCATGATGATCCACATTTTGTGGAAGAGCACGGTCGCCTCATTCACCAAGCGTACGCTATCGCCTCCGTCAGCCGCTGTATTCCCGATCAGCGCAAAGGCATCTATGATGCCGAAAGCCAGGCGCTGGCAATACCTAAGATTGTGGCGCTGGGACAGGCGTTGGAAGCTGAGGGCTGCAATGCCCTGTTTTTAAGCTGCGCCGCCGATCCGGGACTGGCGGCGCTGCGTCAGGCGGTCAACCTGCCCGTGATCAGCGCCGGCAGCGCTTGTGCAAGCGTCGCCGCCCTGCTCAAGCGCCCGGTGGCGGTGATGGGCATTGGCGCCGAGGCGCCCTTGCCGTTTAAACAGTTGCTGGGAGCGGCGGTCAGCTATGCACGGCCTGAAGGTGTGCTTAACACCACCGATCTCTTAACCGCTCAAGGTCGAGAAAGCGCGCTGGCCTGCGCCGACGGGCTTTATCGCCAGGGGGCCGAAGTCATTGCCTTTTCCTGTACCGGTTTCTCAACTATCGCCCTGGCCGACAGTATCCGGCAGCATTTGGGCAAAATCGCCATTGACGCGGTCAGCGCGGCAGGACTGTTTATCAGTCAGTTGGCGCCCAGCCGCTAACGTAGTCCCCAGGGGGGGCGGTGGCCCAGCCGATGTTGCACCAGCAGCGACGCCGCATGCCCGTCACGCGTCAAGGACGGCGCTCGCCATCGACCAGGACGGTACCGGCATCACCCCGCGATTTGATGCAGCGCCTGGGCCAATTGAATGATGCCCGGTTCGATATGGTCCGGCGCGATGGCGTGAAAACCGAGCCTAAAGAACGGCTCTGGGGCATTCGTCCCGAGAAAGTGGGGTTTACCCGGCTCAATCAACACCCCCCGGTGCGCCGCCAGCCACGTCAATTGCGGGATGCTTACCCCTTGCGGCGCTTGGAGCCAAAACGCATTGGCGTGATCGCTTCCTTCGCTGCGTCGGCACTCCGGTAGCCAGCATGTCAGCGCGTGATCCAGGCTATGCCAACGTCGGGCAGAATCCTCGCGATAGCGGTGTAAATAGGTTTCGTAATACCCTTGGGCAAGGAAGTGCGCCATTTGATGTTGGATATTGGTCGGAGGATGACGATAGGCAAGCCGGCGCAGCGCGCGTAGCTCATCCACCAATTCCGCCGGCGCCACCAGATAGCCCAGCCGCAACCCCGGCGACAGCGATTTTGACAGACTGCTGACATAGATCACCCGGCTGTGGGTATCTCGGGCTTTAAGCGCCGTCGGCGGATTGGCCGCGAAATTAAGTTCGGAATCATAGTCATCTTCAATGATGATCTGATCGTGGCGACACGCGTGCGCCAGCAGCGCGGCGCGGCGCTCCTGCCCCATACAAACGCCGGTGGGGGCCTGATGACTAGGGGTGACATAAAAGTAATCGCAGCGACGGGAAGCCTCGCTGAGGCAGAGTCCGTCGCTATCAAGATGATGGGGTACAATTTGCGCCCCCTGTAGCGCAAAGGCGTTAATGGCTTCACGAAACACCGGATTTTCCACCGCGATGCGCGTCTGGTGATTGAACAGCAGCAGCGACAGCATATGCAGCGCATTCTGCGAGCCAAGGGTAATCAGGATTTCATCGCTGCGGGCGATAATGCCGCGCTTAGGTAGGATCCGCTGGCGTATCTGCTCCACCAGTAGCGGGACATCCTGATCGATATTGTCGTACATCCAGCGCTGATCCCGCCGCACGCCGGTAATTCGCCGTAACGTGTCACGCCAGTGGTCATAGGGAAACAGCGTGCTATTTGGCTGCCCGTAAATAAAGGGATAAGGATAATTCATCCACAGCGCCGGTTTCATCACGGCGAAAAAGTTGCCGGGGCTGACATTTAACCGCTGGCTCCAAACCGGCGCATGCTGCGTTTGCCTGACGGTCAGCGCATCCGGCACCCGCTCTGCCCGTCCGTCCGCGGCGTGGTCGCGGCAATAATTCTGATGCAGGTAGTAGCCGCTGCGCGGCCGGCTAACAAGATAGCCATCGTTAAGCAGGCTTTCGTATACCAGCGCGACGGTATTACGGGAAATCGCCAATTGCGATGCCAGTTTCCGGCATGAGGGCAGCGGCTTGTCGGGCAAAAAGATCCCCGCCAGGATGGCGGCGATCAATTTTTCCCGCAGTTGTTCCTGGAGGCTGCGGTTTACCACAAAATCGACATGAATACTGTGTGTTGTCATTCCACTGCCTCGGTTGCCGCATGATGAAGATAACACCGTCGCTGAGCGCGGTAGGGTCGCGTGTGCGGAAGGGATTAAAAAGGACAGCAAGGGTATACGTTAGGACACGACCTAGTCCCTCCCCGCGTTAACGCGGAAGCGAAACGCGCGAATTGACAGCAGACTGTCGCCACCTACCCTCCTGAGATCTCCCGCGTTGCGCCCCTACTTTACAAACCGCCGCGCTGGCATGAATAGGGACAGTTGGCAGGCAATCCTGAGACACACTCAGCGACAACCGAGCCTCAGCCCTAGTCCGGTAGCGGTCAATCTGTCCACACCCTGCGCGCGGTAGAGTGAATGCCGGCGGTCGGTCAGTTTGACGGCGATAAGCGGGACAGGTTTATTCGTCCAAGGGTAAACGGATAGTTCATTACTTTATTATTGGGGAAATAATGAATGAAACAACCCCGCCCGATAAAAACATAAACAGTTCTGAAATGAAAAAAATCTCAATTTAAATAATTTTTGTTTTAAATAAATAATTCTTTTATGATGCAAATCATCTGTACAACACCCTTTGCCGCGCCCGTCGCCGATAAGCTATTCGACGCTATTCCCTTTGCGCGACGACGGGGCGTTAATGCCGCAATGAGATGATCTCATCCACCGTCTAATAAAAAAAGAAGCGTAACGACAACTATGTGTTATAGGAGGAAAGTCACCTTGGAAATCATCACAACAAAATTAAATAATGGCATCGCCGTGACATTGCGCACTGCGGCGGCGCAGGTCCCGGGACCGATAATCATTCTTTGCCATGGGTTTTGCGGTATTCAGCCGATCCTGCTACCGGCCTTTGTTAGCGCATTCACCGACGCGGGATTTCACACTATCACGTTTGATTATCGTGGCTTCGGCGACAGCGATGGTGAACGCGGCCGATTGGTGCCGGCAATGCAGATTGATGATATTCTCGCGGTCATTGCTTGGGCCAAACAACAGACGGGGGTCGACGGGACGCGTATCGGTCTGTGGGGGACATCGTTTGGCGGGTGCCATGTCTTTGGCGCGGCGGCGGATAATCCCGATATCAAATGTATTGTCAGTCAGTTAGCCTTTGCCGACGGCGAAAAAATCGTTACCGGCAAAATGAAAAATGCCGAGAAAACCGCGTTTATCGCCACCCTGGAAAAAATGGCGGAAAAACAGCGTCTCACCGGAAAAGAAATGTTCGTCGCTATTACCCGCGTGCTCAGCGACGATGACTCAAAAGAGTTTTTTGAGCATAATAAGATCCTATTCCCGGCAATGGATATTAAAATTCCCTTCCTGACGGTACGGGAAACGTTGCGCTATAAACCTAAAGACAATGCCGCCAAAGTGACTTGCCCTACGCTGGTTGTGTTGGCGGAAAAAGACAGCGTCAATCCCCCCGAGCAGGGTATAGAATTATATAATGCCCTGCGATCCCGCATCAAGCAGCTCTATATTGAGCCCGACGCCCGTCATTATGATATTTATAGCGGTGCGTGTTTCACGCATGTCATTGCGGCCCAGACCGCATGGTTTAAACAACATCTTTGATGTTGTTAAGCCGGGGATAAAAATATCAACACGTGTTTTTGATGTCGCAGCCTGCTGATGCAGGGTGCGTCGATAAAACGTTTTCATTCTAACGGGACCGTAACGTTCAGGAATAACCCGGTGATGGTAAGGCGCCGCGGCATTCGGGCCAGCGACGAACCGTTTTCACGCTGCGCTTCGGCGCGGGTAACTTCAAGCGCATTTCCCCGCAGTTTACGGGCCTAAGGAACAAGGCGCGGTAAACTGCACACCTCCCCGTTAAAGCTTCCTTATTGGGCAAACTTTTGCCCGGTTTTGGTTCACGTTCTGCGATAGTGGCAAAGACGCACGAGACGCCCCCTGCTGTCCAATCAACATTACGGCAAGAAAAACCTCAGGTTAAGACTGCGGTTACCCTAGCATAATAAATCTTATCATCCGCAAAATCCCTTTTGACGACATTAACGTTTCTAACATCCACGTGAACCGTCAATCAATAATATAACACGTTTACTTTATACGAGAGACCCTGGTAAGAGAATGTATAAAAGCGTTAAGAAATTTAACACCTACCTATTCCAAAAGAAAAGAAATCAAGGAGATTTATGATTATATCTCAGGTTATTCATTTATTTATTGGTTGCTATGCTCACTTTAGACTGCATGTAAGGTTTATGAGAATTAATGAATAAATGATGTTTCCCAATGGGTATTATTGAAGTGACATGCTGGATAGGCTAACGACTCTATGAACCTATAGGAAAATGAACACAATAATAATATACAGGGGTAGTTCCGGAGCTGGACATGGATTGTATGAATAGACAAGATCTTATGTTTATCCTCGATAAGGGGGTAGTATTTATTCCTGAAAAACGACGATTAGTCTCAAATGGAGGAAGATCAATTGAGCTATCTGAAAACAGTTATCGTTTTTTGCTGTTACTACTTAAAGGTGAGACGGACAAACAAAATCTGATAAATCAAGTATGGGCAGAACAGCGAGGTTCGGTCAGCGAAAGTAGTTATTATGGCCAGCTTTACCTTTTGCGCAAGGCATTTAACTTGGTAGGACTGCCCAACTCACTGATCAAAACAATCCCTCGGAAAGGTGTCAAGTATGTTGGTCATGTCACCAGCAAAGTTTACCAAGAATCATTATTGACGACACTTGAGGACCGCGCGTCTGCTCCCACCCACACATACGAAGAAAAGGAAAAAAAATATACCAGCACGCCCGCGCCAGTTCACACAGGAAAAACCAGCCGAATAACCAAACAGCTCAAAGCCACCATGTGTGATTGGTACCAATGCCGCAGTTGGGATATTTTTGTTTCTCTCCTGGCCGTGCTGGCGATGTGTTGGCTTACCACCCTGATTTTCACCATATTTTTCCTACTCAATAAATGATGGTGAAATGCTGAGACTTTCTGAGGTCGCGATGAGGACAATTAAGAGTGACACGGGTAAGAATAAGGGCTTCAACCAGGGTGTGGTTACCCGAAGATACAGTTTGTAACCATTCGTTCGTTAGTCTTCTCGCTTGCTAACGTGTCGCACCCTGTGTTGTCGCACCGTATCGACCCCCATTGCGGGGGCGAACAAAATAACCTAATCATATAATATACATTAATGGAACAGGAAATGCTGTCAGGAATGAAAGCAAAGAAGATCTTTATCGGTTTCCCTATGCGTTGTCGTCATCTCATTAGCGATCAACGCGGCGTCACGACCATCGAATATGCCTTAATCGGAGTGGCGATGGCCTTATTAATAACGATGGCAGTGGGCAAAGGCAGTGTCTTTAGCGATAAAATGAAATTAGCGTTTGACAATATAGGCAATGGGGTCGCAAACGCCACAAGTCAAATAGATCAAGATCTTGTAGGCGGAAAGCAGGGTCCAAAAGGCTAGATAAACAAGGCCTAAGCTAAATTTTTATTAGAGCCATAGTCAATTAAATTTAAGCATCGGGATCAATGATTTCCTCGGAATACGCCGTTTACTAAACTAACGACGGCGGTGAAGATCTTCCGCTAGATGATCCTGGGTAATAAAGGGCGGATTAGTTGGCCAGAGGCTGGCGCAAAATGTGAGAGAGACTCAATAAGGAGGTGTAAACATGGCAAGGGTGGATAAGCGAACTCACGTGCCACCCTTTTGCAAATGTGACACCCTGCTGAGGCAAGCGGTTAAGTACTAGGGATCATGCAAAGGAAGAGAAGCGGTGACGATAGCGATTCTATTAACCAGTGGTATGGTGATTTGCTTACTGGTGCGCATCGCGGTGACAGATATTCGCGCGCGGATTATCACTAATTGCGATATTGCCTTACTGTTTGCCGTACTGTGCACGATAAATTTAATCACGGGAAAGATGCCAAACATGGTTCTCGCGCTAGTCGTGCTCGGCACAGGGCTGCTGCTTTTTATGGGAAATTTAATGGGGGGAGGCGATGTTAAGCTATTAGCGGTTATGTCATTAGCTTTTGACTGGCGTGCCTACCTGTCATTTCTCTTCCTCACCGCACTGATAGGCGGATTCATTGCACTGGCAGGCATCCTATTTTTTCGACAAGCAACATTACGCCATGGCGTACCCTATGGCGTTGCAATAGCCGCCGCATTTCTGTTGTCTGACACCTGTCATGCGATTATTTTTAAGACCGGGATTTTTTCATGAATTACAGATGGTTATTTATATTATCTATTGTGGTGACGGCGGTAGGTTTTGTCGGCATATTTATGCAACTGCAACAGACTAACGAAGTCAGTCAGGACGCTGGAAGCGTCATCCTGACGGCCGAGGCGTCAAAAGACCTGAAACCAAATGACCTTTTAACGGAACAAGACTATACCTTAAAATATATCAAGACCCCAGATGCTGATAATGACAAACGCGATATCAGCAAAATAAACAATGGTGTTATTGCAGGCTATCGACTCAGAGAACACGTAGCGAAAGGAGCACATTTCACCATGGCGGTCCTCGAACAACCGATAAGCCACATCGTTGCCGGTCATCATCAACTTCCTTCTGGGGTGATTTACCATTTCCCCATTAGTAAAAAAGACGAGTATCTACTGACCTCTGTAAATAACGGAGACACCCTCTCGCTTTATATCAGACTTACTGAAGTGCGCAGCGCAAACCAGATTACACTTAATAGCGGTGAAAGTGAGAGTTATGGCGTCAATGAAAATAAAGACCATGTCCTGTACCGTCTCTATGAGCATATTCCGATTATCAACATCGAGCGACACCCTCCAGAGGGGAAAGCTAAAATCACGGATGATGAGCCTTTGGGAACCGTGGCATTAAAGCTCACCACTGCGCAGTTAGCCGAGATAAAAGTTCTGGAAAGCATGGGCGAGATATTACTTTTACCCAACGATGAGAAACAACTTGTCTCATCCAGAGTAAGTATCAAAAAAGTTCTACCTCAATTCAGCAACGTAAAGGAATTGAGAGGATAACGGCAATGCCTATCTACAAAAAACAAACATCACGTCACCCTTTAGGTTGTCTTATAGCCATAGGCGTATGGATTTTCATTAGCTCGATTTCTTATGCCGGTGCAGCTGAAACTTACCTCGCACCGGGGGATACTCGCGTCATTCAAGTGCCACAGGCGGTTGATACCATTTTTATTTCGTCACCTGACATTGTCGATTATAAATTAGTAGGACAAAACAACATTATTACTTACGCAAAAAAGGCCGGCCGGGGGGATCTTATCGCGTTTGATATACAGGGTAAACAGATATTAAAAACAACATTAGTGGTAGATCAGCTGCTCAGCGAGCTACATAATCGAATTTCCAAGGAATTTCCTGACACTTATGTCCATTTGTCAAAGATAGGCGATACTTACATTATTTCGGGTGAGGTTAACACGGAGGACGCTTACGACAGGGTTAACCAAATTGTCGCTAATACCCATGGCGCAGAGAAAACCATCAATAAATTACATAAGCCATTGACCAACCAGATAAACGTGAAACTTTCAGTGGTCGAGGTAAAGCGAAGCCTAAATGAGCAATTAGGTATCGATTGGAAAACCCTTACCGGCTTGAATGGTATGAGCGATAAGACTTCGGCCGTCCCTATTTTTAAGAAATTCAATGCTGAATCGATAATCAAACTGGTACAAGCCATCAAAGATGAAAACATGGCACGAATCTTAGCGGAACCGAATCTGACGGTACTGTCTGGGGAAACGGCTGAATTTCTAGTCGGCGGGGAAATCCCCATCGTCACCAGCTCGAATAATGGCAGTACCGTCACCTATAAGTCTTACGGCATCAAGCTTAAAGTGGGCGCTAAAGCGCGCGATAGCCAGCATATTCGTGTGACGCTGAATGAGGAGGTCAGCAGTCTCTCTAAGGATTATGTCGCCGGCACCGCCACGACGTTACCCGGGCTGACAACGCGTCAAGCAAAAACCACGGTAGAACTGGCCGACGGCGAAAGTTTCCTGTTGGCCGGGCTCATCAGCAATGAAGAAATGCAAAGCATGTCGCAACTCCCTTTCATCGGCGATGTGCCTATATTAGGGCCATTGTTCCGTGTTGCCAACACCGAGCAAGAGCGCAAGGAGTTAGTGGTTGTGGCAACCGTAAATTTAGTACAGCCAAGCTTTTCCCATCACGTCCCGTTACCGAATCTTAAACGCTCACCGACGTGGGCCAGATTTCTCAATCTCAGTAAGGTTGCTGATGAGAATGACCGCAAACGGGTACAGGCTTTTATCGAAAAAGGCGGATTCATTGAGTGAACTTTTTAAAGGTTTTACAGCACTTCAATTCTATGCTCAGTTGCAAAAGGGAAAATAACCAATCAGGGAGACTATTATCGTTGATTGACTACCAATTCCGGTGTTAGTACAAATCAGTATTGTGGGGTGCCATTGGGGACGAAAACAATAGAGAGCCAATAAACAAAGATCACTTGCCTATTGATTAAGGATATATAATGTTATTATTCCCGCGAGCATCCAGTACCCACAGTAGTAAAGAAGTGAAGCCATTTTATCTATTATCGCCACGATCGGAGATTATCCAACAATTAAGTCAACAGCTGCGCATGACTGGGCTTGACTCCATCCAAGGTATAGAGGGCGATATCTTACATCAAGATGCCATTACCGTACCGGCACAAGCGCAGGGTATCATCATTGATATCGGTGATTGTGATCAATCAGATCGGGTGATACAAGCGATACGCGCGCGCTTTCCTTGTGAAACATGGTGCAGCGTCATAGGAAATAGCGACTCGATTGCGCTGGCGCAATCCTTTGCGCATCATAACATTTGCTATTTTAATATCCGCTCACAGCTAAATGAGCTCATTCAGGGGGCTGTGGCTGGAGTGCATGCGAAAACCAACCGTCTGGCGATTGGCATCAGTGTATTAGGGTGCAAAGGAGGGGTAGGCAGCACAACCATAGGCTACCAACTGGCTAATCAAATTAGTTCCCTCAAAAAAATGTCGGCATTATTTGTACAAGGGGCTTATGGTTCGCGCGACCTGGATTTGCATACCGGGAAAAAAATGACCGCTGAAACCACACCGGTACATAAGCATTTGGACGTCATGAACGGCAAAACGCCATTGCTACCCGATCTGTCTCAAGACATTATGCAAAAGTATAATTTTGTCGTTTTTGAACAATCCATTGGCTTCGCCGAAAAAGAATTGCTGCGTGACCTCACCGAAAGCTCTTCATGGGTCATTTTAGTGATTGACAGGTCGATGGCCGCAGCGCGCGTCGCCCATAACATGGTTGAAACTATGCAGATAGCGCAGCGTACGAGCCCTATGTCCAGACGATTAGTCATATGTTTGAATGATATCCGACCTATTGTGATGGATACATTGGCTCAGGATGATATTCAATCCCTTATAGCGCATCCCATTGACGTGGTTTTCCCCTACAGTGCCTCTGGACTCAAAACGCCCACATCGCGCTCACGCTTTGGCCGTAAAGTGGCTCCCATTGAGCAGCTCGCCAATGAGGTGCTTGGCGTTAACCCACCGCGCCGTTCGTTGTTTAACGCACTCTGGACTAATAGGGAAAGGTCGCGCTAATGGATATCAGTCTGTCATTGCAAGCAACGTTACGCACTGAAGTCCTGCAAAAAGTGGAACTGGATAAAATTGAAAAGTTGGTACACAACCGTTCTGCCCTCGTTGAGGAAATGAATCGGGTGCTGGAACGTCTAAGTGAATTACGCAACGATTACCTATCTACCTCCTCACAGCGTCAAATGGCGGAGTTGATGGCGGATGAGATTATCGGTTTTGGCCCATTACGTCCCCTACTTGAAGATGAGACTATAAGCGACATTTTGGTCAATGGCCCCGATGATATTTATGTCGAGCGATTTGGTAAGTTGGAAAAGGTGCAACAACGTTTCATCAATAATGCTCAACTTACCGACATAGCAAAACGATTGGTCCAGCGGGTTGGCAGGCGATTGGATGAAGGACAACCGCTTGTGGACGCGCGGCTTGCCGACGGTAGTCGGCTAAATATCGTCATATCACCCATCGCTATTGATGGAACATCTATTTCGATACGCAAGTTTGGTAAAAAGCACCTTCATTTACAGGATCTTATCAACTCAGAAGCTATAACAGCACAGATGGCGAATTTCTTAGCCATTATCGCGCGTTGTCGCCTTAACATTATCATCTCGGGCGGTACGGGGTCGGGAAAAACCACGCTGTTAAATGCATTGTCCCATTACATTGAAGAGAGCGAAAGAATTATCACCCTTGAAGACGCTGCTGAATTACGGCTTATGCAGCCTCATGTCGTGCGCCTTGAAACTCGGTTGGCGGGCGTGGAGCATACCGGCACAGTCAATATGCGCGCTCTGTTAATCAATTCATTACGGATGCGGCCAGACAGAATCATCGTCGGTGAGTGTCGCGGCGAAGAAGCCTTCGAGATGCTACAGGCAATGAATACCGGTCACGACGGTTCAATGTCTACACTGCATGCGAATAATCCCCGTGATGCAATAGCCAGGCTGGAGAATATGGTCATGATGGCAAGCGATAATATTCCGATGACCACGGTAAGACGTAATATAGCTTCAGCTGTCAATATCATTATACAGGTATCGCGATTAAGCGATGGCACACGAAAAATTATGGATATTAGCGAAGTCATGGGCATCGAAGGGGATCATGTTATTTTACAATCTATCTTTAGCTTTGAAGGACAAAGCGGCCGTAACGAAGAAGGAAAAATTAGAGGAAGATTTATCAATAATGGTCTCCTGGTACGGTCAGCAATTATGCGAAACGCAGTAATGTTTAATCTCGACAATGAGTTGAAGAAAATATTTTCCCTGGAGTAGACATGTATTTCCTCATATTAACCATAGGCCTGTTGTTGTTGATATACAACCTCTGCCGATGGCGTCGTTTCAGACTTGTTTTTAGCCAGGCTCAGCTTAGCGGCGTTGAACACTCTTCACTACGCTTACCCTGCAAGAAGGTGTTCACGGAGTGGTATGGTTATGCATTAAAGGGAAAGCAGGGTCACGAACGTTTGGGACTGATTATCAGCATAGTCATGTTTGCCATTGCTCTTGCCATCAATAGTGTTTGGCTGCATATCCGCTGCTGGTGGTTTTTTCCCGTCCTGATATGGGTACTCTTTATGGGTCAATTGCATTTAGGTCGCAGGGTACATCGTAAAAATTTTGAAAATAATTTTCCCGAAGTACTTTCCATTGTTAATGCGGTGGTGTCAACAGGCAATAGCGTGCAACAGGCGCTACAGCGCTGTGGCAACGCTATCCCCGGTCCGCTAGGCGCTACCTTTGATCGCATTGACCGCAGATTGAACCTTGGCGAGGAGCCTGATCGCGTATTTTCTGACGCCAGGCAGGAATTTCGCTTCCCCGAGTTTCATTTTTTTTCGATTGTCATACTCGTCAGTATGGACCGCGGAGGGCAACTCAAAGGTCTCATAGGCCAAATATCACGTATCATCAATAACAACAAAAAGATCTCAAGAAGAAAAATAGCATTAACCTCAGAAGCGCGCACGTCGGCTAAAATAATAGCCAGCTTGCCTCTCCTTTATTTGATCGGCATGAAATATTTCAAACCGGATGACCTTGAATTCATCTTATCCGACCCTATCGGGAGATATGTTTTATATTACACCTTGGGGAGTATTGCGCTCGGTAATCTCGTCAATTGGTGTCTGCTGAAAAGGGCAACTTAATGCAAATAATTTTCGGCTTATCCCTAATTTTAGGGAATACCTTATTGATGCTGACTTTTTTTGAACGTAGTAAGGTCACGCGTTTGAAAGACGCCATTGAGCAAAGGCCAGAATCGGCCTCTGAATCGGATGAGAAAGCTTACGATTATGTTAGCGTAATCGTTAGTCTCAGCCCGGTTATTTCGTTCTTCTACAGCATAGATCAAAAAGTCAGCCAAAAAATAAGGGTGCTTTTAGTGACTCTCTTTTCTCTGTTAGCTTTAAAATATTCGGCAATTATCGATATAACGGTAGACGCTTTAGCTATGATGATGGGTTTAGCCTCAGCGTTGATTATTTTGCTTCCCGGTTTGATAGTAAAATATCTGGTCAGCAATAGAAAAAAAGCCTTACAAGATGCCTTACCCTATTTCGTTGATTTGGTTGCTGTTTGTGTACAATCGGGCATGACGGTCGAAAGCGCGCTCAAATATACCAGTCTTCAATTCACGCCGCTGGATGTTAATTTGGCCACACTGATCACCCATGCGGGAAAAAGAGCTGAAGTGAGCGGCCTTGAAGATGCTTTAGGCAGTTTATATCGCGCTATCGATCTTATTGAGATGCGGATGTTTTGCTCATGCCTGTTACAGAGCGTGCGCTATGGTGCATCGCTTTATGAGGCGCTCTCTGAGTTAGCCAAAGATATGCGTGAAATGCAACTTCTGCAGATGGAGGAAAAAATCGGCAAGCTTTCGGCAAAAATGAGCGTGCCCCTCGTTATTTTCATCATGCTTCCTATCGTGGTTTTGATTATCGCCCCTAGTCTTCTAAGGATTATGCAAAATGGCATTTCATCATAAAAACATTGGTTTGTGCGTTATAGTCTTACTGTTAAGCGCCTGCGCTTGGTTCAAGGACAGCACCGGCCTGACCTCGTCTCTGCAAGAAGACATTTACATTAAAACCAAGAACTATGCCGATCTTATCTCTCTTTATCGCAACGAATTAAAGAACAATGAAGATAAAAAAGTTCGTTTTAAGCTGGCCAAGCTTTATTACTTAGATGGCGACTATCGCTCATCCCTTCTCTATTTAGAGCCTTTACTTAAGGATCAGGAACTACCGGTTTATCATTTGCAAGCGCAAAATTTGATTTCGATGAAAAACTATAACATCGCGATAAATGTGTGTGCAAAAATACTCAAGATCGACCACAAAAATGCCGAGGCCTATAATTTGCAAGGCGTGGCGCAATCACTCTCAGGCCGGCTCTCGGACGCTAAACGATCTTTTATCACCGCTCGTCAATTTTTCATCGCTGACGAAACTGCCAATAACAACCTGGCCATGGTTTCATTGATGAATCAGGAGTATAAAGATGCGGTCAATCTTCTTTTACCCTTATATGTTAATGGACATAAACACCCTCAACTGGTGCATAACCTGATCTTTGGTTTGGTAAAAAGCGGTGATCTTTACCACGCCAGGCTCATTCTTGAAAAAGAGAAAATATCAGGCGATATCGATACCTTGTTGGGTGCCCTTGAGCGCGTTGACTTACTAGAACTCAGGAGAGGCTGATCTTGCGCCTGCGGCAATTTATTTCAACGCGACGTGGTGTTGCAACCATTGAATTTTCGCTTACCGCATTGTTGTTCTTTACGCTCATGTTATTTTTTGCTGAAATGATGTCTATCACATACATTTCCGCCGCAATGGACTTAGCCATTTCGGAAGCCGCCAAAAAGGCTAAAAATTCGTCACCCGCAGCGAATACACACTACGCGGACGCATTTGAACACGCTTTATCTCAAAGACAAGGCTTGCTGGAGCGTTTAATGCCTGCCTCGGACATCACGGTTGAAGCGCATTATTGCAACTCGATTGCTGAATTAAAAACCGCATGTTCGTCAAAACAGGCTGAGCATAACCGTATCGCTCGTTACAAATTTAGCTATCACTATCGGCCTTTGTTTTTTCCTTACCCAACGTCCTGGGCGAACAAAATTACTACGCGAGAGGTCATCTTTGTACAAGAAAGTCAGAATATGCCCAATTATCACTAATCAGCATGCCTCAGTTGCCGTCGAATGCTGTTTGATGATTTCACTTTTTGGTTTCTTATTAATTTTCTTGATATTTATCACGGTGTGTATATCGACACAAGGAAAATTAGACCGCCTGAGTTATTCTCTGGTCGGCATACTGCGTGAGCGTACCGTCCTTTACCCACCCCATCAGCCACTGTCATCCGCAGACGTAGAGGAACTTTATGCGGTCGCAAAAATAATATTGCACGACATGCATATCAACGGCGATTTATCGAATTTATCAATCAAAGCAGAGGAATTGGTTTTTCGCGGCGATAAAGAAGCCAACAATACCCTGGTAAACCGCACGTCCCTAGCTACCGGGAGCGCCATTGCCGAATATCGCTTTTTCCGTGCCGGCAAGAAGAACAATAACTGTGAGGCCCCCGCCAGATTGGATACGCTGGGGACACTGTCTCCTGATAATAACCTTTATGGCAAACAGCCTCTCTACCAAGTCACTCTTTGCTATCAAATCGGTATGAGTAACACCTTTAACAAGCTTGGCAACATAACCGCTTACGCTATTGCAGTTGCGCGATAACCTGCGCAAATACATAACGCAGAATGACAGGAATAACCATGTGGAGAATAAAAGTGAAGCAGCGTCTTCGTCTGTTATACCATAACGAACGCGGCTCCTATGCCGTGTGTTGCGCATTATTGTCAACGCTCATGGTCACGCTCACCGCATTTGGCCTAGACGGTGCCCACTTCTTGAACCAAAAAGCCCGGCTTTCGGATGCGCTAGAGCAAGCGGCGCTGGCGCTCACCGCCGAAGATAGCCCTGAAAAGCGCGGCAATGTTGAGCGACATCGCCAGCTTGCCACGGAATATGTTCGGGCGTATATGCCGCAGCTGAAGGGAATGCCGAGCATTGAAGTTAGCGTTAAGCCCTCGGGCAGCGATCGGGCCAATGCAGACTATGTTGAGTATCATGTCCAGGCGCAAACCGTTCACCACGCTTGGATTGCATCCGATTTGTACCAAACTTTTCCCGCCTCCGTGGGCGTTGCTGACAATGCCGTGGCACAAAAGAAATTTACCTCTAACCAACGAAAAGACATTGTCTTTGTTTTAGATGTTTCTTCCTCAATGAATGATTTTTGGTGCGAGGACGAGAACAACAAAGTTCGCGCTTTAGACTTTGAAAAAGGGGGCATGAGTGAAGATGTCATAGAGCAAAACACCGGTTGTATAAAAAAAATTAACCGATTGAAGCGTGATGCTATGAGGGAATTCCATAACATTCACCGTCTCGATAAAAACAGCCGCATCGCCATTGTGCCTTTTGATGCAGGGGTACTTTACCAAGAAAAGTGTTATATGCCGTTAGTGATGAACACAGGTTATCACCCTATACAAATGTTTTATCTTTCCGATAAGGCTCGCAGTCTGCAAAATATTCCTGAAAGTCTAGTCAATAAGTATCAATTATCAACCTATGCAGATGCTCACCGCACTCTTTCATTGTACCAACTTGTGGATATCAAAAATTCACTAGAATATAAAAATAAGCTTTTATTCACTAAATCTGGTATAAATTCTGCTGGTCAACTCCCTTTTTATCAGGAGGAGGCCGGAAGGATGATGCGTGTTGCTGGTGTTGAACATTATAATCACCTGTCCCATCTATTGCTTATGGGCTTTCATCGACCGTTTAAAGATAAACACGGTGATATATTTCAGGATTCGCTAGTTAACGATCATTACTTGCCAAAGCTTTTCAGAAATCTCTGTTTAGGTGGTTCCCCCAACAATGAGGCCTTACTGCTTACCAATAACATCACTCAGTTGGAACATAAAATCAAGGGTATCGGCGGAGGCGGCAATACCGTGGTGTTGTCCGGGATCCTTTTTGCCTCACGGCTTTTGAGTGAAGAAGACGATAAGCACACCGTCAAAAAAATAATTTTCATTAGTGACACTGAAGATAACCATATTGACTTCACTAATGACTTTATCCGTCAAGGTCTCTGTCGGGATGTCAGGTGGCAACTTAGCGTGATACCGATATCTCACACGCCTAAAATAAAATGGAATGCGTGCTTACTCTCTCCAGAGACCCGAACTAAGACCGTAGATGGCATGGATATACCCATACCAGCAGTGACAAAGCCTTCAGAATTTGCGACCTCCTTAAAAGAAGCTGTTCATGGTAGCGAAAAAATAGGACACAACATCGTAAAAGACTAATAGTGACAACGTTCTTTTAGCCTGGCGTCGCCATGGGGCCCTATTGGCGGCGCCGTCGAAGACAGGGTCTACCGTCATTGCGCGCGCCTAAGCGACGTTAGCTGCCGTTAGGTGTTTCCTCCAGACGACCATCTTCGATAGCCGCTGGAGAGGGCGCCCTTAACGCTTCGCGCAGCGCCTTGACCCTGGCGGGCGTGATCGTTGCCGCAGACGGATGACCAAACTGTGCGCTGACAAAATTGCTCAGCGCCGCGACCTGTTCATCCTCGAGCCATTCGGCAAACGCAGGCATCATCACCGTGGTAGTTTGGCCGCGACGCGACACGCCGGTGAGGATCACCGCGACGACGTTGCGGCTGTCGTAAGCCCCTGTCGTGGTATGGTGAAACAGCGAAGGAAAACCCTCGCCGTCGCCGTTACCCTCCCCTTCGCCGCCGTGACAGGATGCGCAGTGGCTATTATACAGTCCAGCGCCGGTTGCGCTGGAGAGCCGTCCGGCGCGCAGGGCGTAGACCGTGGATGAGGCCGTTCCCCAGCGATCCCGCGGCCGCGTTTGCCTATTATCTCGCACCGCCGCCAGGGAGCCGATGTATTCCGCTATGGCCAAACGGTCCGTTTCCGTCAGGTATTGCAGGCTTTGTTCAATTGCTTCGGCCATGCCGCCGGCGGCGGACGCTTTACCCTTAATACAGCCGCTTTTTAAATAGCTTGCCAATTCCGTTCGGCTCCAGGTGCCGATGCCGGCGTTACGATCCGGCGTAATATTGAAGGCCACCCAAGCTCCCAAATCCCCTCCCCCGAAGGCTTTGGCATTGTCCATGCCATAGGTGAAGGTACGAGGGGTATGGCATGTGCCGCAGTGTGCCAGCGCTTCGACCAGATATCGGCCGCGGTTCCAGGCCGGCGTTTGTGCGCTTTCATCTCTTAATTCGCCGCGCGCCAAATGAAGCCAGCGCCAAACCGTTAATCCCCAGCGTTGATTAAAGGGGAAGGAAAGCTCCGTTGACGGTACGGAGGATACCGCCGGCGGCAGCGACATGAGATAGGCTTTAATCGCCAGGACATCCTCGCGTTTCAGCTTGGCGTAAGCGTCATAAGGCATGGCGGGATACAACAAATGGCCATCTTGGCTGACCCCTTCGCGAACCGCGCGGACAAAAGCCTCGTCGCTCCAGCCGCCGATCCCGCGGATCTTATCGGAGGAAATATTTGTGCTGTAAATGACGCCAACGGGCGTGGCCAACGGATAACCGCCGCCAAAATCGAGCGCTGCGCCCGGCGCGGTGTGGCAGGCGCCACAATCGCCGGCGAGCGTGAGGTAACGGCCGCGGGCGATGAGATCCGCCGCGGGGGGCTGCGGCGCCTGGGCTTGCGCCCCGCTAACCGCCAGGAGCAGGGCGAGCAAGCGTGTTCTTAAGCCATCATTGCCCATCGTGTCCTCACGTCGCCAACGACTGTTCACGCCAAATGGTCCAGTACCGCATCGGCCATGCGCAGCGCCAGGGCGGTGCCGGTCAGCGTTGAATTTACCGTGGCGGCGGAAGGCATGATGCCGGTGCCGGCAATAAACAAATTCGGATGATCGTGGGCGCGGCAGTCGCCATCGACAACCGAATCCGCCGGATCCCGACCCATGATCATCGTGCCGGTAATATGCTGGTTGTTGTCATAAACACCCCGCTCGCTGTATTCCGCCTCTGTACCGCCCAGTAGTCCGACAATATTTTGAAAATCCCTTAGAGATTGGTCATAACCACGATGCACATAGTCGGGAAAACGGTAATGGACTTCCAGGCGGGGGAGCCCCCAGGCATCCCGAGCGGTCTTGCTTAATACCACGCGATTGTCAGGATCGGGCAACATCTCTAGTAAAGATTTAAGCTGCACGTAATGCGCCGACTGATATAGCAACCGTTCGTTTAACTGCTTGCCATAATAACCCTGGCGAATAAGCCGCTCGGTCAAAAAACGAACCGGTGAGGTATTGGCGACATCAATGCGCACGGCGGAACGTTCCCGACGAAAGGGCCCATCGCGGGTATTATTAATGCTGCCGGGGCGCATCGGCCCGCGGCCGAAATAGACCGGTTCGTCGGCGAAAAAGATGACCGAGGCGCCGGGATGATCCATCAAATTACGGCCAACCATACCCGAGCGGTTGGCAATACCGGCGGGGAAGCGCTTGCTCTGCGACATAAGCAATAATTTTGGGCTTTCGATGCCGTTGGCGGTGAGAACAAAGCATCGCCCCCGGACTTTATGGCTTTGTTTATTGGCATCGAGATACTCTACCCCGCGAATATAGCCGCCGTCATCGGCACGGATGGCGTAAACCACCGCATTGGCCACAACCCGCGCCCCGGCGGCGATGGCTTTATTTACGGCAATACCGCCATGGTATTGCGCATCAATGGGGCAGATGGGTAAACAGTTGTTATTACCGCAACAGGCTGGCCGGCCGTCATAAGCGATACTATTGCGCGCCTGCGGGCCTATCCCCAGCACGTAACCCTGGCCGGCGATGCGTTGACGAATACGCTCAAAGCCATAGGGTAGCGGTAGCCCCGGCAAAGGGTATGGCTGGGCGCGCGGCGATCCCAGCGCATCGTCCCCAGACACGCCCATGAATACTTCTGCTTCATAGTAATAGGGTTCAAGATCCGCATAACTTATCGGCCAATCACGCCCGACACCGTAGAGCGTGCGCAGCTTCATGTCGTTGGGCAGCAAACGAAATGCCTGACCGGCCCAATGCCAGGTGGTGCCTCCGACGCCGCGTAGATACTGGGCCAAATAGGGGTCTGGCCCTTTTTGTATAAGATACTGGTTATCGTGCGGCTGAAATTTTGGCTGCGGCGCCCAGGGTGTCGCGGGATAGGGCTCGGTAAAATCCCCTTTCAGGGGAGACTGACGAAATCTCTCAACGGCCTGCGCGCGCTTGATGATCGGGCCGGATTCCAAAACGACCACCGAGGCGCCGGCTCGGGCTATTTTCAGCGCGGCAAGCGCTCCGGCGATGCCCGCGCCAATCACCACCACATCCGCACTTATCGCGTTAGCCATGGGCACTGACCTCCGCGCCGGGCTTTTTGACCCAGAAATTTGGCGGACCGGGGGCATAGCTCGGCGGCAGCAGCACGTGATGTAGGAGGCGATAACTGACCAGATTCTCAAAAGCAATACAGCGCAGATTGTCGCCCTGTCCGACCACGCCGAGATACCACCCGTTGATAAGCTGATGGTATAGCTGGCGCAGTGGCGGCGATTGCTGCGCCAGTACCTCCAGCCACGGCGGTCCTGCGCTGCCGTGCTGCTCATCCAGGCGTGACAAGAGCGCTTCCAGCTGGGCGTCCAATTGGGGATGATACAGCGAACGATAAAGAGCGAAGGCCAGATCTGGCTGAAGTTTGTCGATACCGGTCAATTTTTTTGACACCGCCATAAACGGCGCGGAAACCGGCAGCAAAGGCGCCGCTGTCGGCAAGGCAGCGGGTTGTAGATAGGTGAAAAACTGGCGCAAATACTGGCTGCTTATCGCCGCGGCCAGTACGCCGGCGGCGCCAACTAGCCATTGGCGACGGGATAAAAGGCGCATTGTTCCCTTCCGTTTAAGAGGTCCCAACCACGGCCTTGCGCAGCGGCCGACCTTGCGGCGCAACGAATCCGGTTGTGATGTCTCGAAAAGAGTATCAAGTGGTTAATGTTAAATGATGTTTGCCAAACCGGTGTGCAGGGACTCTTTAGCCGGCAAGCAGGTGAGGCACACATAGCGAGGCTGAGGCCGCAAACTCGCCTTGCCCGCGCTCCTTTATTGCGCCGCGCCGCTCTTCGGCGCAGCGCTATCATTGCCTCGTTACGGCGCGCTAGGGACTTTAGAGAAAGTGGATGAAGGAATAAGGGGGATCGCGGGTATTAGCCGAAACTCTGTGAACGCCTCTTAGGCGCGCGCAGGGCAACATTGATCAGCCAATAAAGCGCACTGGCGGCAAATAAAGAGTTGAGTGAAGACACACCCGCCTCTACGGCAAAGCCCACGATGCTTCCCGTTAACCAAGAAACGATCGCACACCAGCCTATAGCGGGCGTAGCGGCGCCATCCGGCAAGGTATGATTAAGGCGCGTTGCGTCAAGCACATCTCGGTGCGATCGTAAAATGTAGTAATCCACCAGCATTATGCCGATAATCGGCGGGAACAAGATGCCGAGGAAGTTGAGAAAATCCACAAACCGCTCCAATATGCCCATCGCGGAAAAAGCCGTACCGGTAAAGCCTATCAATAGCGTTATCCAGACATAGCGGATTTTTTTACCCACCAGCATCTCCACCGCATTGGCGATACCCAACGACGAGGAATAAAGGTTGATATCGTTAATGCGGAGCGTTGAAAAGATCACCGTTACGAGCCCCATGCCGCCTGCGGTTTGTGCCATGATGGTTACCACATCCGACATGTTGAGCGCGCGTGCAATCATTATCGCCACGCCATTGATGATGAATTCGCCAACCACAATGGTCAGTGTGGTCATCCAAAAGACGTGTTTCCCATTACGACAATAACGGCTCATATCCGGTGTGATCAACCCGGCAACAATACTGCCGCCGACGACCATGGTGATACCCTCGCCAATACTCATGGCGGATCCGCCGGGGGTACGCTGAAATAATTCGATAGGGTTGTGCCCCGACAGGGTGGTGACGGAAATATAGCCCACCACCACAATGAATATCGGCACCGCCAGCTTGGCGGTAACTTTCAATGCATCGAAACCATAAGCCACCAGCAGGGTGATGGCGGTACCGGAAAGGATAGCCGCCCCCTTGAAGCCCAGCGCATCATTCAAAGCATAATTCAATCCTTTGGCAAACACTGCATTTTGCACGCCAAACCAGCCGAGCAAACTTATCGCAATCACGATACCGATCAAAGCGGATCCGATCCGGCCAAAACCGCACCAGCGGGCCAGAAGGCTGCCGGATAATCCTTCGCGCATGCCCGCCAATCCCAGCCCAAGCGTCACCACACCGAAAATCAGGCTACCGATGGCGATGGCGATATAAGCATCGGTAAGCGTCATCGCATGGCCCAATACCGCGCCAAGCATAAACTGATCCAACGCGGTTAACATGCCCATATGCACCAACGCTACGCTTAAAAAAGGCAATCGCCTGTTTTGAGGAACGCGGCATAATGAATAATCAGTCAGTGAAATCATGGTATTATGATCCGAAATAATCCATTAACAAAAAACAACGCCCTTATGCAGGAAGTTGTGCGGTATATAGTTATCCAGCCCCGCATTTTTACAAAACTCAATAAATTGAGACAGGGAATGCACGCCGGCTTTTTGGTATATCGAGAAAACGCGATTTTCCACGGTTCGATAAGAAATTTGCAATATTTGCGCTATCTCTTTCGCCGAAAACTTTTGCTGCAAAAAAAACACCAGCTCCAATTCTTTTTTAGTAAAAAGCGTTTGCGACTGTTCCGTGTGGAGTACGGAAGGCCGCTTGTTATTGATTAATAGCAGCGGTGATACCAGGATCACTTCCCGGGCGTTCCACACCGTTCCTAAACACTGGCGTTGGGCATCGTATATGGGAAATTTACTGCTCAGGAAGGGTTTCAGCGTCTGCTCGCCGTACCAATAGTGGGTTTCTATAACGGTAGCGCTTCGTTGACTGTTCTCTGCGATTCTATCGTGTTCTTGCAACGCTTGGGCCATTTCCGACCAGGCGACGGGAAATTCATCATCTTTCCTACCGGCAAAATCAAACTTACTTGGCGTGCTGGTGTAATGCAGCGCGGCGCTATTCATGTAAACGTGTCGAGACTCCCCATCTTTAATGCCCCAAGGCTCATCCAACTGCTCAAAAAACCCAATCAAGGCCGTGATGCTTTGTGGATCGTCTTGTTTGAACATTCGCGTTTGCTTCCCGGTAAAATTGTCGATAAACCTACGCGTACAGGTAGGTAACGCCCCTTTGCGGCTTTTCCCCTTGCCGTCGTTGCCTTGCCGGAGGATCAGTTTCCCCGGCAAAAGAAGAAGGGGCCAAGGCACATTGAGGCCCTGATAGGCTAACGGTGGTATCGCGCATCGAACTAAAAGGGCGGGCGTCTCTACGGCGGACCCGTTTTGCACGGCGAACCACCAATAGTGAGCGTTAAGCGCCGTCGCCCCTTTGAGTATCTATTATCGCCTGGGCGTTGACCGATCATGGGAACAATGGCATTACCGCCACCGCAAACGACGTTGAGCACCTAGATAATTGAGGTATCAGGTTCAACCGTTTTCTTTCTAACATCAGAGGCGAAGAAAACAGATCATTCTGCGCGGAAGAAGCAGATATTTAATATGATGAGAGAGTAAATTAATATACCAAAAACATCATACACCGACATATTCCATATGCTAGATACCCGCCCTGCCTCATCTCAGAATATTGCCTCACAACCCACAATAACACGCAAAATACTGTACTGATTACTCCCGCTGTCGTCAAGATAGTCGGTTCACCCATGGCGACCTGTAATGACCTGTTCAACCCTGGAATAGGGGTTTATTATTGCCAACCCCCACATGAGCAAGTGCTATTGTCCGCTGCGTAGCAAAATGCATCACGCTAAAGGGGCGAAAAATATGACGCTGACCGTTGCGGCAATAAGTCAATATAATATCATTCACCTTTAGCATTAATTATTGAACGCACCCACATTATCACTTGCCCGATCTTCCCCCTGATTCCCGCTATGGCTAATACTTGCCAGAAAAGGGGATTCGCTCCGTCTCGGGCCACTAATTTTCAGCCCCCTTGTCCCCCTCCGTGATATAGCGACCCGGCGAGATACCGGTATGGCGCGTGAACGCCACGCCAAAGGCGCTGACCGAACTGTAGCCCACACGCTCGGCGATCTCGGCCATTGACGTCTCCTGTTGGTTCAGCAACCGTTTGGCGAGCGCCATGCGCCAGACCAGCAGATAGGTCATTGGCGCGACGCCTACCTCACGGCTGAAGCGTTCACAAAAGGCCGAACGCGACATCGCCGCCTCGCGGGCCAATAGCGCAATGGTCCAGCGCGCGGCCGGACGATCATGCAGGCGGCGCAGCGCCTGCGCCAATCGGGGATCGGACAATCCGCGTACCAGACCCGGTGAGGCCGCCGTGATGGCGGCAGAGCGAAACGCCTCGATCAGCAGCACTTCGAGTAGTCGCGTCATCACGATCTCTCGAGCCGGCCGGTCCGCGCGGTATTCATCGCCCACCATTTCGACCAGCGCCGACAGGCGCCGCTCACCGCGCACATGCACCCACTGCGGCAACAGCGATACCAGCAGCGCCGAGTCCGGCGACCCGAAGTCACAGTGACCCACCAGCATACGCACGTCAACGGCGCCGTCGGGATCCCCAACGCGCGCGCCGCCGGGCATTGGCGCGATTGGCGTCGAAAGGGTTTCCTGCGCGTGGGGTGGCAACCTGTCGAGGCTGGACGTCGCAAAACCACGCGTGGCGGGCAGCAAGGCAAAATCCCCTTCGTTAAGTATAAGGGTTTCACTGCCCTCCGGCCCCTCTACCGTTAAATGACAGCGCCCTTCGAGCACGACGAAGTAGAAAGGGCGACCCGTGTCGTTGCGACGCACCGCCCAAGGCGCCGAGGCCACCACCAGCTTCGAGAACGGCGCCGCGGGGCGCAATAGCGCAACCACCTCCGCCAACGGGTCAACCAGTCTGGACGATCTCAACATAGAAGCGGACCTGCGAATATAGTCAGTCCTGTGTCTTAACACTAAGGTAGCAGCACTGTCAAACCAAGGAGATGACGATGTCCTCTACCCCCACCGTTCTGATAACCGGCTGTTCGTCAGGTTTTGGTCTTGAAATTGCGCGGCGTTTTTTAGATAACGGCTGGCGCGTGGTTGCCACCATGCGTACGCCGCGCGCGCATGACCTACCGCGCTCCGACCAGCTTACTGTGCTGCCCCTTGACGTCACCGATGCCGAGAGTATCCGTCGCTGCATTGCAGCGGCAGGGCCACTTGATGCGTTAGTGAATAATGCGGGTGTCGGGCTGCTGGCGCCGCTGGAAGGGATTGCGTTAAACAACGCCCGCGAGGTTTTCGAGACCAATACGCTGGGTACCATCGCGATGACGCAAGCCGTATTGCCTCAGTTTCGCCAACGGCGAGCGGGGATCATCGTCAATGTTACATCGACAGTGACGCTAAGACCGCTGCCGCTGCTGGCGGTTTATACGGGCAGTAAGGCGGCGGTTAATGCCTTCACGGAATCGCTGGCGCTGGAATTGGCGCCCTTTAACATCCGGGTGCGGCTGGTCCTGCCCGGACGTGCGCCAGGCACCCGCTTTGGCGACAATGCCCGCCGTTTGATGGGCGACAGCGTACCCGCGCCCTATGCCGATTTCCAGCAGCATATTCTAGCCGGCGTACGCGACACCGCCACGCCGGTGACCCACGCCGAGGACGTGGCCGCCTCCGTCTGGACGGCGGTTACCGATCCTGCTGCGCCGATGCGCCTGCCGGCGGGTGACGATGCGCTGGCGCAGATGGGGATGTAGCGCCACCGCGCTTTCGCCGCCAAGGGCGTGGGAAGCAGGCATAAACGGCAGGCCAGGGCGCAACGGCGTAAGCACTCTTTGCGTCGGCGCTACTGGCCCACACGGGCGGCGCCAACCCGCTTGGGTTGGACTGCCTTTGCAGGCCGGCGCGGAGCGGGTAACAGCGGGCTGGCCCGACGTCCTGAGCCCGCCATACGCCCTGGCCCGGTCTCGCTCACGCCGTCATCTTTTGCTCGCGCCACCGTGTCTCTATCCCATCGGTCGCCGCACCAGCCATACCACCACACCCTATAGTGCTTTGCTGCTATCGGCTAGGGCGGGCTGATAATAGCGCTCGGTCGCGCCAACGCCTGTCGCCCCCGATAGCGAACCTGAATCGCTTCCGCCTATCTTTCCTTCCCTGGTCAAAGCCTACGCCGTTGTCAATTTAGCCGTGAAGTCAATGATTCACTTTAGCAAAGCAAAGTACAAAAAGTACTAAAGCAGCGGCAGATAGGGCTATTTAAATTCGTCCCGCTGTGTTTACAATATTACCTATTTCCTGAGCGCAATAAGGGCCGCTAATGGCAACGTTAACCTGGGATCATGTGGTCCATTATGTCAATAATCTGGATGAGGCTATTGCGGCATTTTCTGCTAATCAATTAATGGCGTTTGCCGGTGGCGCTCATCCTGGTTGGGGAACGCATAATGCGTTGAGCTACTTTGGATTAACCTATATTGAATTTTTGAGCATACGCGATCGGCAAGAAGTTGATCGGGCTAAGCATGACGCTTTATTAGCGCGGGATATAGCCGCATTATTACCCGACCAGCAGATTTTATATCGAATTGCGCTACGCAGCGATAACATTGATGCTACCTACCGTTCGCTTCAGCAACACGGATTATCGCTTTCGCCAATTCAAGCGGGCAAACGCCATGATGCCCAGGGGAATTTGATTGAATGGCGCATGTTCACCTTGGATGGAGAGTATCAGGGGGTAGCCTATCCCATTATCATTCAATGGGGTGAGCCCGATGAGCAGCGTCTGCGCACTTTACGCCAGCGTGGTATCGATCGCCCCCACCCGGCGGGCAGGGTAAGTTTATTCTCAGTTTCATTGCAAGTGACGCGGCCACAAGACGTCAGTCGACATTGGCAAAAGTTATTTAATTTCACAGCGGATGAACGCGACCCGACACAATTATACATCGGTCAGCAGAAATTGATTTTCACTCAAGGGCCGCAGAACCGTCTGACGTCAGTGCAATTGCAAGCAGATAATGCATCATTGAAAAACAAAACAGTTGTGGTGGGCGAAAGCGAATATCAATTCATTTAATGTGACATGGCAGTTAATAATATGCATAAGCAGGATACTCTCATCCTATTTTCGCCTGTCCAAGTGATGTTGGTCATCGGGATGTTTTAGCGTACCCGCTGATACGATCTATTTTGTTTTCTTTTCCAGCGGCAAATAAATCCGTTGAATTCCTACGCCGATAACAAGGCGCGTAATACGTTATTTGAGGTTATCAAAACAATGAAGGCTATCGTTTTGCGAGAACATGGTGATAACAGTCGCTTTGCCCTGGAAGAGGATTTCCCCGATCCACGGCCGGAAAAACACGAAGTTATCATTCGCGTCAAAGCAACTTCTCTGAATCACCACGATATTTTTACCCGGCGCGGCATGCCGGGCATTACGCTGTCCTTTCCCGTTATCATCGGTCTCGATGTCGCGGGCGAAATCGTCGCGCTGGGGGAGGAGGTCACGGGCTGGACTATTGGCGATCGGGTTTTGGTCGACCCCATCGATCGTGTCGATGGCGGGCTCATTGGCGAAACCCGCCACGGCGGGCTGGCGGAGCTATGTCGGGTGCCGGCGCATCAGCTCATCGCGCTACCCGATGCCGTCTCATTCGCCGAAGCGGCCGCATTGCCGGTCGCCTACGGCACCGCCTACCGCATGCTGAAGCATATCGGCCGCATCCAGGCCGGCGAACGCGTGCTGATTCTGGGCGCCAGCGGCGGCGTCGGCGTGTGCTGTGTTCAGTTGGCCAAACTGGCCGGCGCGGAAGTTATCGCCTGCGCCGGCGATGCGGAGAAAGCCGAGCGCCTGCGGCAGCTGGGCGCCGACGACGTCATCCTTTACCGCGACGAAGATTTTATGAAGGCTATCTACGCCCGCTACGGTAAGCCGCATCGACTCAAGGGCGCGGCGCAGCCCGGCGGGGTCAATGTGGTAGTGAATTTTACCGGCGGCGATACCTGGGTGAAATCCTTGCGCGTGCTGCGGCCGCGCGGCCGCTTGCTGACCTGTGGCGCCACCGCTGGTTTCGCCCCCACCGAGGATATCCGTTTTATCTGGTCTTACGAATTGCAAATTCTCGGCTCCAATATTTGGGATAGGGAGGATCTGCACGATCTGCTGCAACTGGTCGCCGAGCGGAAATTGCAGGTGGTAGTCGATCGGCAATGGCCGCTGGCACGCGGCATCGACGCGCTCGCCGCGCTTGAAGCGCGCCAGGTATTCGGCAAAGTGGTGATCGCATGACGCAACCTCTGACGCAGCCGCAGCTAGAAGCCTTGTTTAAATCGTCGCCGTTTATTGACTGGCTCAATATCGGCATTCACGCCATCGATTATGACGCCGAGACGTTAACTGTAGTGGTGCCGATGCGCCCGGAATTCGAGCGCGTCGCCGGCAGCGGACAATGGCACGGCGGCCCCCTCGCCTCCATCATCGACACGGTGGGCGACTTTGCGCTGGGCGTCCTGCTCGGGCAAGGCCTGCCGACAATCAATTTCCGGGTCGATTATTTGCGGCCGGCGGTGGATACCGATCTGCATGTCACGGCACAGGTACGTCGCCTGGGACGTCAGGTCGGGGTCGCGGATGTGGATGTTTTCAACGATCGCGGTCAATTGCTGGCTATCGGCCGCGCCAGTTACGCCACCGGCGGCGCAGTCGCCCGCGCCGGTTAGCCATTATTGCCTGCCGGACGAGGTGAGTTCCACGGTACCCGCTGCGGCAGGCTGCGCGGCGGTTCGCCCCCTGGCGGACACGTATTTTTTGGCGAATTGACGGCGGCATACTTCGACAACGGACGCCGTCGAAAGCCACATTTATCACCAAGGTTACCTCGGAGCATGACCCTATGACCACCCCATCAACCAATTTGGGCGATTTGATCGACCGTTCCCTCCCGCAGGATCGTATCGCCATTGTCGATTTGCGCGATCCGCAAAGCCCGCGCGAATATACCCACCGGCAGATCGATGAGCTGGCGGGCGGCGTCGCGCGCTATCTGCAATCGCAAGGCTATCGGCCCGGCACGGCGATAGCCATTGCCGCCCTCAACCGCGCCGAATATATTGCCGCCTATTTTGGCATCATGCGCGCCGGAATGGTGGCGGTACCGTTAAATATCAAAGTTCCCGAGGAGACGCTGCGCTATTTTCTCAGCGATAGCGATATACGCCTGGCTTTCGTGGATGATGCGCGTTATGCATTATTGAAAGATGATGTTCCGCTTATCAATTTTGACGATCCGGGCGAGCGGGGCTTTGCCAGCGTCATTACCCCAAGCGCCTTCGTGACCGTTGAGCCCACGCCCGACGACATCGCCATGACGCTTTATACCTCGGGCTCCACCGGCCGGCCGAAAGGCGTCCCGCTTACCCATGCCGGGCAACGCTGGGCGCTGCAATCCGCGCTTATGAATGAGGCGGTGAGCGATGTACCGGGTCGTTATCTGGTGGCGCAACCGCTGTTTCATATGAACGGCCTGTTTCTGACAAAACGTGTTTTTGCCGCTAACGGGCTGCTGGTGGTTATGCCGGCCTTTAATGAGCAGCGTTATCTGCGCGCCCTATCCGACTATAAAATCAACTTTGTCACCGTGGTGCCTACCATGTTCGCCAAGCTATTACGCGATAGTCAGTGGCTGGCGCAGCATGATTTCAGCGCGCTTAAGAAGATCGTGTTGAGTTCCGCGCCCACCACGCTAGCGCTGGTGGACAGAATTAAGGCCGCCTTCCCGGGGGTGCAATTGGGCAACAGCTACGGCACCACCGAAGCCGGGCCGACGGTATTCGGCCCTCACCCTCAGGGCATCCCTACCCCGCCTTTGGCGCTGGGCTATCCGCTGCCCCAGAGCGAAGTGGCGCTAGTGGGAGGTGAAAGCGCCGACCAAGGCGTGCTGCGGATGCGCAACCCTGCCGTGACGCCGGGCTATCACCGCCTGCCGGAAAAAAGCGCGCAAGTTCTACAGGATGGCTGGTATGACAGCGGTGACGTCATGCGCCGCGATGCTCAAGGTTTTTACTATTTCGTTGGTCGCGCAGACGACATGTTTATTTGCTCTGGCGAAAACATCTATCCGGTGGAAGTGGAAAAAACGCTGGAGTCTCACCCGCAGGTGCGCCAGGCGTGTGTGGTGCCGCTGCCGGATGAGGAGCGCGGCCAGGTACCGGTGGCGTTTGTGGTGCTGCGGCCGGGCAGTGTTCTGGACGATGCGGCGTTGAAGCAGCATGCCTTGCGCCATGCGCCCGCCTATCAGCATCCGCGACGGATTGCGTTTGTCAGCGAATTGCCTTGGGCCGGCACGAATAAAGTGGACCGTAACGCCCTGCTGGCCCTTGCCCGACAGTTGGAGCTGCAACAGCGTTGGCATCAGCCGGAAGACGGGGTGGTCGAACATGGCTAGCGGACACGTCGCGCGCAGGCGCCAGCGCGCCACGATACCGCGCAGAGATCGCTACCGCGTCGATCGGGGTCGGCTAATGCCCACAGCGCATCGGTGGGTAACGGGGAGAGCGGGCCGATGAGCGATATATCTTTGCTGTCGCGTCTGCGCCAGGCGCGCGCCGGGCGGTTCAGCCACGTCGGACAACCCCTGACGCTGAGCGGCGGAGCGTTGCTGTCATTGGGCGTGCTGGCCTTGCTGGAGGATTTCGCCGCCCGGGCGCACTGGATCAATGAGGTGAAATTTCCACCGGCGGGAGAGATCCTGCTGGAAACCGGGCACCTGCTGCACCAGGGCCAACTCCTGACGCCGCTCGCCGATACATTATCCCATTGGTTGATGGCACTCCTTATCGCCATTGCCTTGGGGTTTGCCCTCGGTGTGGCCATCGGGACCCAACGCTGGTTGTCATTTTGGCTAACGCCGCTCATTGAGTTCATCCGGCCGGTGCCCTCGACGGCGCTGATCCCCCTGGTCATTCTTTCCATCGGCGCCGATGCGGCAGGAGCCGTTTTCCTAACGGTTTTCGGCACCTTATGGCAAGTATTGCCGCTGTTCATCGACGGTAGCCGGCGCCTGGATCCGATGGCGCTGGACGTCGCCCGCGCCTACCGCCTGCCGCGTCTGACGTTCTTTCTGTATATCCGGCTGCCGACGCTTTGGGCTACGTTGAAAACCGCCATCCGTATCGGCGGTGCCGCCGCGCTGGTGCTGTGCATCAGTATGGAATATCTGGCCGGCATTAACGGCATCGGCAAAGAAGTGTCCGTCGCCTACAGCGGTGAAAACTACCTGCGCATGTACGCCTGCGTTGTGGTGACCTTACTGCTGTCGGTGGGAATGAATCTGGCGCTCTCTCTTTGGCGCGCCAAAGGTCAATCGGGAGCGTCATGATGAACCGATTACTGCGTCTTTCCGGCGAAACGGGGGTGATCCTGCTTGCGTTTCTCTTGTGGTGGCGTCTCAGTGACCGCTCGGAAAGCCTGTTTTTCCCGGCGCTGCGGGACATGCTGACCGACGCCTGGTCGTATTGGACCTCCCCGGCGGGCTGGGCGGATATGGCAAGCACGCTGGGCAATATCATCGCCGGCTTCGTCGACGGCCTGGCGGCGGGCATTGGCGGCGCGTTATTGCTGGGACGGTTGCGCGCGCTAATGGTGATGCTGATTCCGCTTATCGAGCTGTTACGCGCGACACCCAACGTGATTTTGTTGCCGATTACCATTTCCATGCTCGGCATCGGCAACGAAATGAAACAGCTCAATATCGCCATTGCCGTGTTCTGCCCGGTGTTCATCACCACCCTTGATGGCTATCGGCACATTCCTTCGCCGTTGCGCGAGACGGCACGGGCGTTTTTACTGCGCCCCTGGATCCAGTTCCTTTATGTGACGCTCCCGGCGCTGCTGCCGGCGATGTTGACCGGTATCCATATCGCTATTCCACTGTCGCTGATTACCAGCATCACCAGCGAAATGGTAGGGGAAACGCGCGGTATCGGTTCGGTGATCCTCAGCGCGCAATACCGTTTCGATATCACACGCATGTGGTCAGGCGTGCTGCTTCTCGCGCTGCTGGGGTTTAGCGTCAATAAGGTTTTCAGCGTCATGAAAACCGCCATTATCAGAAGGCTGCATTGACATGCTCACTGTTGCGCAACTACACAAAGTTTACCCCTCTGCACAGGGAAACCACGAAGCGATACGCGCGATTTCGTTCACCCTGCACGAAGGGGAGTTTCTCAGTATCGTCGGCCCCTCTGGCGCGGGGAAAAGTACGCTGCTGCGCGCCATTACCGGGCTAGAACGCGCCACCCGCGGCGATGTGCTGTATCAGGGCAACGCGGTACGTTCGCCGCAAGCGGATTTCAGTATCGTCTTTCAGGATTACCGACGTTCGCTTTACCCCTGGCTGACGCTTGAAAGTAATATCACGCTGCCGCTGCGCCATCGTGTGCGGTCCAGCGGCGAGCGCAGCGCCATCGCCCACGACATGTTGGCCCGGGTGGGGTTGGCCGGTATGGAAGGACGTTTTCCGGGGCAATTGTCCGGCGGACAGCAGCAACGTGTCGCCATTGCGCGCGCCCTGGCCTGCCGGCCGCGGCTATTGATTTTAGATGAACCCTTCGCCTCGGTGGACGCCCAGACCCGCTTTGAGCTGGAGGACCTTGTCTTGAACCTGAAGCGGGAAAGCGGCGTAAGCGTGATTCTGGTAACGCACGACATTGACGAGGCAACCTATATGAGCGATCGCGTACTGGTGCTCAGCCATGCTCCCGCCACGGTTATTGATGAGGTGGCGGTATCGCTACCGCAGCCGCGACACCAGCTCACCACGCGGGCGCTCGCGGATTTCGCCACGATACGATCCCGGCTGTTGACCCAATTGCTGGTCACGCGGACGGATTTATACCAACGTTAAGCAACCAAGAGAGTCTCAAGATGGCATTACTTCATTTTTCCAGGGTGATAAAAGTCTCGCTGCTGCTCAGCGCCTTTGGCCTGGCCAGCGGCGCACGGGCGGAACAAACCAAAGTCAATGTGGCGATTATTCCCACGCTGGAGGCCGCCCCGCTGGTGATCGCGAAAGAAAAAGGCCTGTTTGCGCATAACGGGTTGGACGTCACGATTCAGATAGGCACCAGCGGCGCGACCATTTTGCCGGGCGTTTTGAGCGGTCAATACGACATTGGCTATGCCAACGTGGTGAGCGATTTGCAGGCGATCGATCGCAAGCTGCCGATCTTGCTTATCCATGCGACCTACAGCCATCCCACCGATGCGGCAAGCGATCCCTATAAGATTTACGTGGCACCGGACAGCAAATTTACCGACCCGCGCCAATTGGCTACGGCGAATATCGGTACGCCCTACATCAATAACATTTCCGAATGGACCACTAAAAAAGCGCTGGAAAATTTACAGGTCACCGATTTTAGCCGCTTGCGCTGGACCAAAGTCTCGGGCGAGGACGCCTATAGCAGCGTGAAGTCAGGCACCATTGATGCCGTTTGGCTGGCGCAGCCGGCGGGGGCGGCCGCGGTGAAAGCAGGATTGAAACCGCTGCTCGCCGTTAATGCCGGCTCCATGCCCGGCGCGGTTGGCGGCTATTTTATTACCAGCCAACGCTATGCCCTGGCTAATCCTGAGGTGATCCGCCGTTTTAACCAGGTTATATCGCAAGCCAACGATTATGTCACCCAGCATCAAAATGAGGGCCGGGATGCCGTTATCACGCATTTTCATTTCGATCGGGACCTGGTTTATGCGGCGCCGTTGAATAACTTTACCAACGATCCCGGCATCGATAATTTACGCATCATCGCCAACGACCTGGCGCGTTATGGTTTAATCAAAAAAGCACCCGACGTGAATAGCGTGTTCTGGCGGAATTGATAACGCGCCGCGCCGCGAATCGCGGCTTGGCTTGGCTTGCCCCGGGCAGAATAAACCCCCTGCGCCGAATTTCCAGCGGGTAAGGCTCAAACAGCGCGACGGCGTGATGGCAGATAACGAGCAACCCGCGCCGAGACGCGAACGGGCGGTGCACCAAGTCCCTATCGCCCGTCGCAAACGACGCCTATGCGCATTAAAGCTGGGCGATTAGCGCCATCGATAACAATACCAGGAGTGAACATGACGGCACCTTATCGGGTGAATGGAGAACGGCTATGGCAAAGCCTGCAAACGCTGGCAACCATCGGCGCGACCCCGGGAGGCGGCGTGACCCGTCTGGCGCTCAGCGCCGAGGACGGCCGCGGGCGCGACCTCCTGCGCGAGTGGGCGCAGGAAGCGGGGTTTAGCTGTGAGGTTGATGAGCTGGGCAATATGTTTATGCGCCGCGCCGGCAACAATCCGGCGCTGGCTCCCGTGCTCACCGGCTCCCACGGCGACTCTCAGCCGCTTGGCGGCAACTACGACGGCATTTACGGCGTCCTGGCCGGACTGGAGGCCCTGCGCACCTTGAACGATCGCCAGATCAGCACCGAACGCGATATTGTGCTGGTCAATTGGACCAACGAGGAAGGCGCACGTTTCGCCCCCGCCATGCTGGGTTCCGGCGTCTGGAGCGGCGTGTTCGAGAAAGATTATGCCTTGACGCGTCAGGACCAGACGGGCGTGAGCGTTGGCGATGCCCTTGCGGCTATCCAATATGCCGGCGCACGCCCGGCAAAGGCTATCTCGCTGCACGCCAGCTATGAAATACACATAGAACAAGGTCCCATTCTCGAAGCGGAACACATCGATATCGGCGTAGTGCATGCCGCGATGGGGCTGCGCTGGTATGACGCCACGATCCGCGGTTTCGCCACCCACGCCGGCACCACCCCCCTATCCGCGCGGCGGGATGCACTTTGCGGCTTTGCGCAACTGACGCTGGCGGTAGAGCAAATAGGACACCGTTTCGCCCCCGATGGCCGCGCAACTGTCGGCATGGCGCAGATAGCCCCCAACTCGCGCAACGTCGTGCCGGGCCAGGTCAACTGTAGCGTGGAATTGCGGCACCCGGATGCGGCGAAGCTGGCAGAGATGGAAACGGCGCTTCGCCTCGCCGTGGAAGGCCTGGCGCAGCGGCAACTGGAGGGCACCCTTGACAAGATTTTCGAGTATACGCCGGTCGCCTTCCACAGCGCCTGCGTGGCGGAAATTGAACGGGCGGCGCAGGCGCTCGGTTACTCGCACCGGCGCATGGTGTCCGGCGCGGGTCACGACGCCTGCTACGTTAATCGGGTAGCGCCAACGGCGATGATCTTCATACCCTGCGAGAAAGGGATTAGCCATAATGAAGCGGAAAATATTTTGCCGGCGTGGGCAGAACGCGGCGCCAATGTGCTGCTGAATACTCTGCTCGCTTCCGCCGGTTGACGCCGATCGAAATGGCTGCCCGCGCGTACGCCGCGGGCTTGATGATCAATGACGGTTAAACACGTCGCTAAAACGGGTTAGAAACGCTTTGGAGGCCTCTCCGCCAATTTCCACATCGCCCCCTTCCGGATTCAAGCTGGCAAGCTTCGGCAAATGGTCGGGCGCATCGGCCGCAGGATGGGTCGGCCAGTAAGCCCCTGCCGCCGCCACCACCTGTTGCCCTTCCACGCTCGCCAGCGTTTCCATTAATAGCTTAGCGCTGGCGGGGTGAGGTGACCCGGCGAACACCCCCACCGGCTGCATCACCAATATGGCGCCCTCATCGAGCACGTAGAAATCGATCGGTTGCCCTTTTTCCCGCGCGGTGATGACATTCTGCGACGATACCATCGGCGACAGCACGCGTTCGCCGGTGGCGATAAGCCGTGCCGAATCCGAGTTGCCGCGGGTAAACAGGATATCCTGACGGGCCAGCCCTTGCAGGGTATCCCAATTCAGCTTGCCGTTATTGAGCAACGCCAGGAAAAACGCCTGGTTGGAGGCCGCGACTTTCGGATCGCCTAATAACATCTTGCCCTTCCATTTAGGATCGGTAAAAGCGGGCAGATTTTTGGGCAATTGCGCTTTGTCAGGAAATGCGTTGGTATTGTACGCCGCGGTCAGCAGACTGACGCCGGTGACATACCAAGCGCCATCAGGATCGCGATATTGCGTTGGGAATTGGTCAAAATCGCTGACTTTATAGGGTGCAAACCAGCCCTTTTTCTTCCATTCGTTAGCCACGAAAGGTTCGTTTATCATGACCACATCCGCCAGGGTTTTGCCGGCGGCCTTTTCCGATTCCACCGTCGGGATCAAATCCAGCGACTGCTTTTGCACGATTTTCAGCGCAATATCGGGGAAATTTTCCCGCCAGTAGCTGACCAGTTTGCGGTTGGTGTCTTGGCGGAAGGTGTTATAGAACACCACTTCTTTTTCCGGCTTTGCCGCCGCGTACAGGGTGGCAAAACGTTGGTTCAGCGGCTCCGCATGGGCGGTGGTCAACGCCAGCGCCCCCAGCATTAACGCCGCGATAAATGTTCGACGATTCGACATAGCTAAATGATTTCCCAGGTTATTTTAGTAAATTTTCATCTAAAGTGGCATGCGGGTCGCGCCGCGCCGCATCCGCCAGCAGCGGTTGCCCTTGAAATTGCGTGCGCCACATGACGCGCCGTTGCTTTTCATCGATAAGCGTGCGGTGGTGCAGACAGTAGCGGTTGTCCCAGACCAAGACATCTCCCGGCGTCCAGCGGTGGGTCCATGTCAGGCTGGCGTCAGTCGCGGCCGCCCACAGTTGGTCCAGTAGGGCTTCGCTGCGCGCCAGGGGCAGCCCTGCGATAAACTGTGAAGGAAACGCCCGGCGACGCCCCAGATACAGCGCGCGGCGGCCGTTCTCAGGATTGCGGATCACCAGCGGATGGAAAGGACCGGGAACCTCTTCCGGGCGCGTCGGTAGTGCAATCCCCGGCCGCAATAAACCAGCGCTATTGCGGCTGGCGTCATGTTTGGCCCATAGGCCGTTAATCTCTTGCCGCAGATCCTCTGGCAGACGCTCCCAGGCCAAATACTGATTGGCGAAAGAGGTGTGGCCGCTGTCCGATGGGGCTTCCAGGGCGTAAAGCATGCTGCCTATCGGCGGCTGTTCTATGTAGGAATTATCGGAATGCCACACCACTTCCAAACTGCCCAAACCGTCGTTTTCCCGCGTGGGTTGACCATCCGGTCCGAGGTTGGTGTTGAGCATAATTTCCGGGTAATCGTCGTCTTGCGCCACGCCCGCGGCGCGAATGTAGCGGCGGTTGGCGCCTTCCTGCGGTTTGCCGAAAATTTCCGCCGCGCGCAAAAACGCCCCCGGCTGTAACGACTGGCCGGGGAACAACAGTACCAGATGCTGCTGCCAGGCCTGGCGCAGCGCCTGCGCAATTGCGCCGTCGATGGGCCGCGATAAATCCACGCCGGTGACGATGGCGCCCAGGGCATTGCCGGTCGGCCGCACCGTCAAACCACCGAGCGTGCCGTTCTGTGCCGGGGGCGCGCCGGCTGAAGTCGAAGCTGCTTGTTGAGTCATTTTGTCTCCCAGGGTGAAAGCCCAGCGGCGTGCGTACCTGCCACCTGGCCGGTGATAAAACATTCGGCCAGGTTGCCCGCGCCGAGATAGAGGTATCCCCAAATACTGCCCAGTTCACCCGCGGTATAGAGGCGGGGTATGGGTTCTTTGAACGGATTGATTACCCGAAGGTGTGCATCGTGCGCCGGACCGCCCTGGGTGTTATTCACCAACGGCCACAGCTGCCCGACATAGAACGGCGGGGTCTTCACCGGCAACATGCTGCTGGCCGGGCGCGCGAAATCGTCATCGCGGCCCTGCTCGCATTGCCGGTTCCAGCGCGCCAGGGTTTCGCGCAGCGCGTCGGGCTCCGCGCCAATCAACGTCGCAAGCGCCTCCACCGACTCCGCGCGTTGCAGGATGCCGTTCTCCACCTCTTTGAGATTATCATCGCTCCAGACATAGGGCTCCGTCGCGCGATCGTTCAGTACCGCCTGGCCGAGGGGGTAACGCTGGCGACCTTCCTCATCTACCACCAAAAAGGCCGGAATATGCGGAAAACGCTGCGTCACCGGATCAAACTGATCCAGCGGGCGGTGCCCGGTGTCCTGCACATAGGGCTGATATTCATTCATGAAACGTTGCCCGCGCCTGTTGAGCACAATCCATGACATCGCCACTTCCGGCGCCGACACCTGCGGTGTCCAGTCGGGGAGGCGTTTGACGCGCAGCGCGTAGGGGTAACTGGCGTCCACGTGGCGAAAGCCGTAAGAGCCGTGGAAATGCCACATATGCCAAAGATCGGCGCCCACCGCCTGCGCCATGCGGATCCCGTCGCCGGTATTAGCGCGCGTAGCCGCCGGCATCACCGGGCGGATTTGCCAGTATTTGCGCTGCATTTCCGGTGCCGCCTCGAAGCCGCCGGTCGCCAATATCACCCCGCGGCGCGCACCGATATGGCGTTGTTCATCCCGCTGATTAACCCTAAGCCCCAGCACGGCCCCGGCCGCATCGGTGATGAGGCGTTCAGCGGCGGTTTCCAGCCAGATGTCGATACCCCGGGCGCGAATATTGTCGTGCAACAGTTTAAACACGTTGGGTCCCAGTAGCCGTCCGCGGGCATGAGGATACTCTTTCCGGGCGTCGAACCCCGGGATGGCCGCCACCTCCACAATCCCCAGCGCATCGTGGCCAGGGAAGGGGTAGTTCCCGCCGCGGTCGCGCAGCTGAATGGTGGCATTATTGATTTTCGCCAGTTCGCGGAAATACGCCTCTAACCCCGCCATACCGTCGGTCATCATATCAATCACATCGTCCGGCACATCCGGCCCTGCGGTCTCACGCAGATAGGCGCGTCCCTGTGCTCTGTCCGTGACCGTGCGTACCCCGCCCCCCGCGCAAATGGAAATACCGCCGGGATCGGGCATTTTTTCAATCAAAAGCACGCGCGCGCCGGCGTCATGGGCGGCCAGCGCGGCGGCGCCCCCGGCAAAACCAAAACCGACCACCACGACATCGTAAAAGGTGTCGAAGGCGGCTGGGCGTGATGGGACGACAGACATAGTAACGTTCACTCTTGGTTATTATTCATGATGGGAAAGCGTACTGCCCGAGGCCTTCCAAACCAGGCCCAGCGCCAGTACGCTGATGGCGACAATCAAGACCGACAAGGTCGCCGCCTGATCGATGGCGCCATCGGAAATGTTTTGCATGATGACCGTCGACATCACCTGCGAATCGGTTTGCGCCAGCATGACCGACATGGAGAGTTCGCGGATACTGAGGGAAAACACCAGCACCCAGCCAATGCCTACCGACGCCTTAAGCAGCGGTAGGGTAATATCCAGCATGATACGCAGCCAGCCCGCTCCCGCGATCCGCGCAGCCTCCTCCAGCTCGACAACGATTTGGCGCAGCGCGGTGCGCACCAGGACGAAGGCGACCGGCAGCTGCTTGGCGGTATAGGCGATGAGCAACAAGGTCAGCGTACCGTACAAGATATTGATGTAGCCCAGCATGATGCCGACGCCGAAGGCAATGGACGGAAAGCCATAGGCGATCATAATCAGCACGGTAATGACGCCCCGCCCGGCGATTTGCGTGCGTTCTACCACCCAGGCGCAAATAACCGCCAGGCTGGCGCACAGGGTGGCGGTCGCGAAGGCCAGCGTCAGGCTGTTTTTCAGCGCCCCGAAGGCGACGTCGCTTTGGTCTAGCAGGTGGCGGTAATTGTCCAGCGCCAGATTGGCCACGTTAATCTCCATGCCCAGCACCTTTATCACCGATAGCAATAGCAGCGCGGCCAGCGGCAGTACCACGCTCACCAGCACTACCAGTACTACAATCCCCATCGTCAGCCAGCGCCAGGGCCCAAGCGCCAATGCCTGCCCCGGGCCCGCTTTGCCATTCAAGGTGCGAAAATCATCGCGGCCGATGAATAGCCGCTGCACCGCCAGGCACAAGAGGGTGTACAGCACGATGGGCACCGCAATCGCCGCCGCCATATTCAGCCGCGGGGGAAAAGACATTAAATCGTAGAGCTTGGTGGTCAGCACCGAGAAATTGGCCATCGTGCCGATCACCGCCGGCGCGCCGAATGAAGACAAGGTATCCAGCATGACCAGGATGGTACTGGCGAGGATCGCCGGCAGCACCAGCGGCAGCGTAATGGTCATGGTACTGCGCCAGCGACCGGCGCCGAGCATCCGCGCCGCCTGCTCATAGCTGGCATCGACGTTATGCAGTGCCGACAACACGGAAAAAAACACCAGCGGATACAGGTGGATGGTCTCAATCAACACCAGTCCGTTAAAACCGATCACGTTAAACGGCGGCGAGCTTAAATGCAGCCACGCCATCAGCAGGCGATTCAAGTAACCCGAATTCGGCGCGGCGAGAAAAATCCAGGCGATAACCGTGATAAAGGTCGGGATGACGAAAGTGATACCCACCGCGCCCACCACCAGATTTCTCCCCGGCGTGTCGGTCCGCGCCACAATCCACGCCAACAGCGTCCCGATGACGGTACTGCACACCACGACGCTTATCACCAGCCGCAGTGAGTTCCAGGCGGCCTCAAGCATGCCCGGTTCAGTGATAACCGTGCGGAACGTCGCCAGCGTAAAATGCCCGTCTTCAGACGTCAGGCTAAATTTAAACAGCCAGGCCAGCGGCCAGGCGACGCTGCCCAGTAGCACAACGATAGCCGCGCCAATGATAAGCCACTTGACGATTTGCGCCGGGGAGCCGTACCCCCGACGTGCGGGCAGCGTTAACAGGGTCTCCATCCGACTCATGGCAGCACCCAAGCACGATCGTCTTCCACCGCCACCGTCAGTCGTCCCGGGTGCGCGGGGGCATCGCGAAACTCCGCCGATACCGGCTCGCCGTCCCATTGCAGCGTCATATCATAATGGTTGCCGAGGAACACGCTATGGGTCACCGGCAATGCGACGCCGTCGTCACGCACGACGAAATCCTGCGGGCGGATCATCAGGCGCCGCGACGTGCCGATCCAGGCGGCGCGCGGGCTACGCTCGTCCACCCGGGCCCAAAAGCGCAACCCCGCCCGTTCTACTTTCACGCGCGGTTGGCGGGCATCCACCTCAATGACTTTGCCCGTTAAGATATTGGCTTTACCGATAAAGCGAGCGACGAATTCACTTTGCGGCCGCTGCCAGATCGCCTGCGGCGTGCCGGTTTGCTCAATCCGGCCGGCGTTCATCACCACAATGCGGTCCGCCAGCACCAGCGCCTCTTCCTGATCATGGGTGACGTGTAACATCGCAACGCCCATGCGCGCCTGCAACGCCCGCAATTCCCCACGCAGCACCTGGCGCATGGCCGCATCAAGATTCGACAGTGGTTCATCCAGCAGCAGCAACGAGGGTTCCGTGACCAACGCGCGCGCCAGCGCCACCCGCTGCTGCTGGCCGCCGCTCAGATCCGCCGGCTTACGCTCGGCATAGCCGCTCAGATTGACCACCGCCAGCATGCGGTTGACGCGCCGCGCGACCTCCTCGCGAGCCAGGCCCGCGATTTGCAGGCCATAAGCCACATTATTAAAAACGGTCTTATGCGGCCAGATCGCATAGTTTTGAAACATCATACCCAGTTGCCGTTTTTCGGGCGGCAGCATAAAACGCGCGCTGGCCGCCAAACGGCCGTTGAGATGAATTTCGCCCGCGTCCGGCTTGAGAAAACCGGCTACCATCCGCAACGTGGTAGTTTTACCGCAACCGCTCGGTCCCAGCAGAACTAAGCGTTCACCGGGGGCAATGGTCAGATCGATACCCGCTACGGCACGATGATCGCCCATGGATTTGGCCAGCCCATGTAACGCCAGCCGTGCGAGCGGGATGTGCTCAACATCCCGTGAAGGGGCTAATACCGCAGTCAACGTTTTACTCCTGACCATAAAAGAGGGTCATACTTGCTAGTTATTACACTCACTATAAGCAAGCTCTTCGTGAGTCCTAACCACCAATACCGGCAAAGGTAAGCCAAAAAACGCATAACGCGGTCAGGAATGCACATCCTGGGTAAACCACTCATCGGGCAGTTCGCGGCCACGGCCGGCAACGCGGGCTTTCTCCAATAGCAGCGCCCCGGCGGCGGCAAACTGATACCCCAGCCCGTGGTAATTGAGAAAAGCGGTCAATTCGCCGTCTCCCGTACGCCCCGCCGCCCGGCCCGACACCAGTTCGGCCAGCGAAGGCGCTGCCGCCAGGGTAGTGGGTAGCGGCGACGTTTTTTCCCGGTGGTCAATACCCTCCGCCACCACCAGGTGATCGTCACGCATATTGCCGCGATCGTGGACCACAACCCGATCAAATGCCGTCAGCGTTCGGGTATCTATTTCCCCCACGCGCAGGGAACCGACATGCATGCCGGGACGCAGCCACTGCGGCGACAACACCGGTTGCAGGCTATTGGTGGCGCACAGTACAATATCCGCGTCCTTCACCGCCTGCTCGGCGCTTGCCGCGGGCTGAACGGGAAGCATTAACTGGCGCTCAAGCTCGCCGGCAAAGGCGGTACGTCTTGCAACATCGGGGCTGTATACCACCAGCCGTTCAACATCACGCGTCGCCGCCAGCGCCTGCGCCTGGGCACCCGCCTGCCAGCCGCTGCCGAGAATGGCAGCGCGGCGCGCGTCCGGTCGCGCCAGGTAACGCACCCCCAAGCCGCTTGTCGCCCCAACCCGCATACGCTGCATCACGCCATCTGGAAACAGCGCCAGCGGCGCGCCGGTGGCGGTATCGAACAGCATCACCAGCCCCACCCAGCGATTTCCCGACGCCGCGGGCACTTTAACTTTGCGCGCCTTCCCCTGAATCACCGGGAAGGACAAAATATCGGAATTAATACGAATAGCGCCGACGGCATAACGCGGTACCACCGCTCCCACCATTTTTAATTGATACACCGCATTTGGATGCGCGGTGGTGGTGATCATGTCCGAACGACGGCCGTTCACGGCGTGCCCTGCCGCCACGTCGCGGTAAGTTTGTTCAAACGTATCAATACAGTCGCGCATCGTCAGCACGGCGTTGATATCGTCATTGGTAAAAAACAGCATGTCGACTCCGTCGTCATAGACGTCTATTGCAGGAAACCCATGACTATCGGGTGCGGAGGCGCGAAAGACAAAGATCATAATTGGCTAAGCTTTGCCGTTTTTCGCATAGGACAGCGGCCGCCGTTCTCGGGATAATGACCGACTTTTATCGCGTTAAAATGACCGGAGAGACCATCATGTCCGTGCGCAATGTTAACGTCGCACTCCCTGCTCCCGGCGGCGCGCTGGCGGAGCAAATCGCCGCCGTGCTGACCCGACCGTGGCCCGTGACCGCCGGCGCGGCCGAAACGGCCGTGAATGACCTGCTGGATATGGCGGGCCTGTGCATCGCCGCACGCCGCAGCGATTACATAACGGCGCTGGTCAACACCGAAGATCAGGCGGGGGACTGTACCGCCTTCGGCCACCCGGGCGGTTTCTCCGCCGCCGGCGCGGCGCTTATCAACGGCACCGCCACCCACGGCGAGGACTTTGACGATACGCTCGAAGGCGCACCTATTCGCGTGGGCGCGATGGTATTACCGGCGGTGCTGGCCGCGGCGGAACGGCACCACCGAACGGGGACGGATGCGCTGCGCGGCATCATCGCCGGATTGGAGATGGTGTGCCGTTTTAATCATGTGGTACCCGGCGCAATCCACAAAGCGGGCTTTCATCCGGTCGGCGTGATAGGCGTGCTAGGCGCCACCGCCGGAGCGGGCGTGGCGCTAGGTCTGAATGCGCAACAACTGACCGATGCCTTTGGTATCGCCGGCAGTTTCGCTTCTGGTCTGGGAGAATTTTTGAGCGAAGGCGCCTGGACCAAGCGCCTGCATCCCGGCTGGGCGGCGCAATCGGGATATCGGGCGGCGCTGCTGGGGCAAGCGGGCTTTAATGGACCGCGCACCATCTTCGAGGGTCCGCGCAACCTGTTCCGGGTTTTTGGACGTGATGCCGCGCCGGATTACGCCCCCCTACTGGCGGGTCTTGGCGAGCAATGGCGCATGGAGCGCATCGCGTTTAAGCCTTATGCCTGCGGTACCATGATACATCCGTATATCGACTGCATATTACAGCTGCGCCGCGAAGGCATTCAGGCGCAGCACATCGTCGCTATCGAATGCGATACCGCTGAAGGGTTGGTGGATCGCCTTTGGGAACCCTTGGCGGCCAAGCAACGACCCACCTCCGGCTATGCCGCCAAGTTCAGTATGCCATTCGCCATGGCAGTTGCCTTTTACGAGGGTGACGCCGGGCTGGCGCAATTCACTGACGTGAAAGTGACGCAGCGGGCGGTGCTGGACCTGGCGAGCAGAATTCACTATCGGATCGATCCGCACAATGATTACCCGCGTAATTACAGCGGCCACCTGCGGGTGACAATGACCGATGGCACCGTGCGCGAATGGCATCAGGGCCACTTTCGCGGCGGGGTTCGCGAGCCGCTGACTCGCGCCGAACTTATTGCCAAATTCAACAGCAATATCGCCTGGGGCGGCCTATCCCCGGAAGCGGGCGAGCAACTACGCCAATTTTGTCTTACGCTTCCCGAGGTGGCGGATATGCAAACGCTGGTGCGGCTCCGTCAGCAGGTTTGACGCGCTGTCTCGCCGAACGGCGGCGGCGAAGCGCGAGTCGCTCTTTCCTCTCCTTTTCGCCGCGGCGCGCCGGCCTCCTTCGCCCCAACGCCGGCATCAAGAGCGCTATTGCGCCCCGCACTGTTCCGCCGCCTTGCCGGTATTAAGGGCGCTATTGCCCGCTGCACTGCTCCGGCACCACGGCGGCTTCACGGCGCTATTGCGCCCCGGGTTCCGTCTGTGAGGCATAGAGGGGAATCGGCTGGCCGGCAATATAGCGCTTGCGCAAGCGGGAGGACATGGCGTCCATCGTCATCACCACCGCCACCAGAATCAGCGTAATAAACATCACCACGTCCCAATTCCACAAACGCATATTTTCAGCATACACCAACCCCACGCCGCCGGCGCCGACAAAACCCAGCACCGCGGCTGAACGGGTATTTGATTCCATCTGGTACAGACTCAATGCGAGCAGGGTCGGGAAGGATTGCGTGAAAATACCAAAGCGATGCTTTTGCAGCGCGCCGGCACCCACCGCCGTCAACCCCCTCCCCGGCGATCGCTCCACCGCTTCATGCCCCTCCGCATAGAGTTTGCCCAATAGGCCAATATCCTGCATGACGATCGCCAACACCCCCGCCAGCGGGCCGAGTCCCACCGCGCGAACAAAAATCAGCCCCCAAATGGCCATATCAATCCCACGCATCACATCCAGCAGACGGCGCATCGCCACGGCCACTGGACGCATCTTGACTTCCGCCATGACGTTGCGCGCCGCCAGAAACGAAAGCGGCAGCGCCACCGCCGTCGCGGTCAGCGTGCCGGCAAAGACAATAGCGAGGGTGATAAAGATCTGCGTGACATAGTAGCCAAGCGGCCAATTTGCTACGTCCCGCCAGACAAACATCCGCAGGAAATAACGGGCCACATCGAAGATGCCTTTATCAAACTGTGCCCAACTGATGCCAAAACGCCAGAAAAAGAACGCATAATAGAGCGCCACCGCTAATGCAATCAGGCCCACGCGCCGTAAATACCTGCCCTGCACGGCAAATAGCGCCAGATGCTGACGGCGCATTGATGCGATTTGTGACGATTCTGCGGCGACAATCATTGCCTCCCCTCCACCACCCGTTTACGGATCATACCGGAAACGTTGTCCAGCAATGCCACCACCACGATAATCAGCAGCAGGGTGAGACTCACCTGATCGTAGCGGTCCAGCTTAATATTATTGATAAGCTCCTGTCCTATCCCCCCCGCCCCGACCAGACCGAGAATGGTGGATTGGCGGAAATTGATTTCCAGGCGCATGAAGCTGTAAGACAGAAAAGCCGGCTTCACCTGCGGCCAAAGACCAAAACGCATGCATTGCCAACGGCTGGCGCCGCAAGCGGCCAAACCGCGCACGGGCTTATACGACGCGCTTTCCAATGATTCATAAAACAACTTGGTTAAACTGCCCACGGTATGCAGCGCCAGCGCGACAAACCCTGGGAAAACGCCCACGCCGAACGCCATCACAAACATCACCGCCCAGGCCAGTTCCGGCATTGTGCGCATAAACGCCACGATCGCGCGCACGCTAAACCGCACGATGGGATGCGAGCCGGTATTGCCCGCCGTCAAAAATGACAGAACGGTGGCGATAGCGACCGACAACACCGTGGCGGCGAGGGCCAGATTCAGCGTTTCCCACACCAACGGCAATTGGTAGTGCAGGCGATAACCCCAATACGCCAGCGAGCCTTCGGTATGGCCGTCGGCAAACAGCAAAGGCCAATGTAATACCGGCAACGTTTCACCGAGATAGTCAAACAGATGCGGAATCGCCTTCCAGACTACCGCGACGCTGAATTCGGCATAATGACCGGCGATGACATAGAGCGCGAGAAGGACAAGCGAGCTTAAAATCGCGTCGCGTTTCTGCCTACCGCGGATCTGCTGATAGTAGCGCTCAAAATGTGCGTGGGACATACAGCCACCTTGTCAACTGCCCTCTCACCGTGTGGGAGAGGGCCGGGAGGGCGTATCAGCGACCGCCTTTCATCAGCTCGCGCTTGAGCGCAATAATATTGTCGTAATCCTTCACGGACGCCGGCGTGATGTGCTGGGCACCGCCCATCGCCTTCACGAAACACCCGTGATCCTCGGTGTCCAATTTGTGAATAGCGGCGATCAATTTGGTTTTGAAGTCCGCAGGCAGCTTATTGCTCACCAAAATGGGACCATTGGGAATCAGCGGCGATTCCCAAATGATGCGGATCTGTTTCATCAGATCGGGATGGTCCATACGCATCAGACGACCAAAGGCGCCGCTGGTGTAACCGGTATTGTAATCACCAATCATGGAAGCCCAGGTTACCGCGCCCTCAAACTGCCCGTTCAACACGCCCAGAATGTCCTGCTCATGCCCGCCAGAAAAGGTCACGCTCGAGAAAAAGCCGTTATATTTGTCATCGGCGCTACCGCCAAACATTTTATGGAAAGTCTGGTTGGGGATGAGATAACCCGAGGTCGAATCGGGATCCGCCAAGCCGAACGATTTTCCTTTCAGGTCTTCCAATTTTTTATAGGGGCTATCCGCTTTGACGATAACGACCGAGTGGTAACCCGTAGACTTATCGGTATCGTCTGTCGCGATACCGACAATATCCACCGCCTGCGGATCTTTTAAATAGACCGACGCAAAGGAGGACGGCGACATGCTCAATACCATATCAACTTTGCCGCCCAGTAGGCCCTGAATGACCCCTGAATAGTCGGACGAATTACGTAATTGCGTATCGGTGCCCAGCTCTTTATCAAAAAAGGTCTTCACGCATTGGTTATCGCCAATTTGCTGTGTCGCATTTTGACCGCCCAGAATACCCAGATTCAATTGTTTTGGCGTTTCGGCCCGAGCGGCGGTGAACATCAATATTCCGCCCATGAGCGCGGCGAACGTTACGAGTGTTTTCATTGCTGCGTCCGTTTCCCGTGAAAGTTAGTTTAGTTAAGTTGGATGATGTCTTCGCCATACAGGGTATGAAGAATGTTTTCGTTAAGCTCGGAAGGATGACCGTCGAACACGATGCGGCCTTTTACAATACCAATGGCGCGCGTGCAGTAGGTTTTCACCAGTTCGACGGAATGGAGGTTGACCATCACGCTAATGCCGTTTTCACTCACCTGGCGCAGCACGTCCATAATGCGATGGGTGTTTTTCGGATCCAGCGAGGCCACCGGTTCGTCCGCCAGCAATATTTTTGGGTTTTGCATCAACGCGCGGCAGATAGCCACGCGCTGCATCTGGCCGCCGGAAAGGGTCTCCGCGCGTTGCAGCGCCTGCGGCAACATGTTTAGCCACTCCAGCAGGCCTATGGTGCGGGCGCGATCCTCATCGGTGAAAACCTTGAAAAAGGACTTCAGCGTGGCGGTTTGGCTGAGGCGGCCCAGCAAGACATTGGTGAGCACGTCGAGGCGGGGAACCAGACAGAAGTCCTGAAAAATCATGCCGCACTCGCTGCGCCACTGGCGCATCTGCCGGGGGCTGAGGGTGAGAATATCCTGTTGGCTGCCATCGTCGCGCAGATGAATGATCTGCCCCGCCGTCGCCGTAATGGTTCCGTTGAGCGTATGCAGCAGCGTGGATTTGCCCGCGCCGGAGCGACCGATGATCGCCACCATCTCGCCGGCGTGCAGATCAAAATGGATTTCGTCCAATACCCGCGCGTGGGCGTTATAGGCTTTGGCCAATCCTTTTACCGCCAGCACCTTTTTTTTCAGTGACCACGCCGGCATGGCCTGCTCGGCGGGGACGGGTCGTAAAATTGCCTGTGCCATAAGTTTTACCGTTGCTCAAAAAAACCCTGTGGTGGTCTTTATTAAGGGCGACGCAGATGAAGCGTTGATGACAAACAGATGATGAAAAAAAGGCGCCGTCAGGTTATGCCAACGTAAGCGTCAGCCCGTCGGAAGCGGCGTGGACGCCCGCAGGTAAAGCATGACGCATCAGCCAGTTATCCACTTCATGGCTGATATGCGTCAGCCAGGTGCGCTGCGGTCGCAGCCTTGCATGAATGCCCAATGCGCGCGTGATATCGTTATGATTACGCGGCATCGCTTCGCGCGGCGCGTAGCTACAGTCCAGCACCACCATTGTCAGCGGCTGCCGCTGTAAAAACTCGGCGGTCTCATCCGGTAATCCCACCGTGTCGGTAAGATAAGCCAGCTGTTGATCGCGATAACGGATGAGATAACCGTAAGTGATCTTTGAATGGATTAGCGGGACGGGCGTCAGGGTAAGCGCTCCCCACGTCAGCGGTACAAACGGCGTCAGGAAGGGCTCGAAGTGCAACAGTCCGGGATGGCGGTAGAGATCGTCACACCCTTGCTCGTCTGGAGGTCCATAAACCGGGATGCGTTGACCTCTCCCCCAGCGCAGCGCAAACAGCCCCTGCACATGATCCATATGATAGTGCGTTAGCAGGATGCGCGTGATCTCCCCCGGCGCGAATCGCTGCTCAAGATGGGTCTGGCCGGCATCCAGTAAGATCAGGTCGTCATCACAGCGAATCAGTGCGCTGGTAGCGGTGCGGCGCAGCGCCGGTTGTTGCCGGGCGCGCAGGCAGGCCGCGCAATCACAGCCAAATACCGGCACTTGCTGCACATCGCCGGTCCCGAGAAACGTCAGTTGCATCGACTTTGCTCCAATACGTAGTGGAACGCCGTCAGGGTGTCGTCAAGCGGCCCATCATTGTTGATCTGATAACACCCTGGCGGTATCGAGGTATCCGCTCTCGTCAGCCGCGCGTTAATGGCCGTCTCATCTTCACGCCCGCGCTGACGCAGGCGCTGCGCCAGTACCGGCCGCGAGACCGTGAGGCAGACCGGCAGCAGCCGGCCAGCATAGCGGGGCGTCAGCGCCGGCAGATGCAGACGCGAACCATTTACCACAACGTCTTGGCCACGGTCGAGCCAGAGATCAATCTCAATCCCCAGCGCATAATGCTGCCGGTGCGCCTGCCAGTGAATGGCAAATAATCCCGCCTTTTGGCGGCGGTGGAATTCCGCTTCGCTCAATGCGATGTGGTTCTCCCCGCCGGCATCCGCCGCGCGGGTAATATAGCGGTGCGCCACCAACAGTCCCGGCGGCGCGCTAGCGCGCAACATGTGCAATAGCGTGTCTTTGCCGGCGCCGGATGCGCCCATCAGCCAGATGAGCCGGGCCATCAATAAACCGCCCGCCCCTGCGCCCAGACGCGTTGCACATGCACATGTTGCCGATGAGCCTTCACCAGCAGCAGGTCGGCTCGCTTGCCTTCGGCCACCACACCGCGATCCTCAAGCCCAATCGCTTGCGCCGGATTGCGCGTCACCAGCGCAACGGCGGCCGGCAGATCGTAAGGATTATCCTCGGCGAAGGCGATGCGGAATGCGGCATCCAACTGGCTGGCCGGGTAGTAATCTGAGGAAAGTATGTCCAGCAGCCCGTGGGCGGCGAGCTCGGCGGCGGCAACGTTACCGGAATGCGATCCGCCGCGCACGATGTTTGGCGCGCCCATTAACACTTTCATGGCGCGTTGGCGCGACGCCGTCGCCGCCTCCAGGGTGGTGGGGAATTCCGCTATCACGCTGCCCACCGCATGGGATTCATCCACATGGGCCTCGGTGGCGTCGTCATGGCTGGCGACCGGAATGCCTTGCGCCCGGCACAATGCGGCAATCGCCAGGCGGTTAGGCTGCGACCAACGTTCGGCCAGCGCCAATTGCTCGTGTTCAAAAGCGATCATCTGCGCCTCGCTCAGGCCGTACTTCCCCTGAAAATAGTCGCGATATTTCTCAAGCGACACATACTGCCGCTGCCCCGGCGAGTGATCCATCAGCGAAACCAGGGCCAGCTCCTCCAGCGTTTTCAACTGTTCAAACAGCCCGAGCGTGGAGTCATGGGGCAATTCACAGCGCAGATGCACCAAATGGTCAGCGCGATTCAGGCCGTGCCGGTTGCTATAGCGGATCGCTTGAAGCATTTTTGCCAGATTTTCCATACGATGACCGCCGTCGCGCACATCGCCGACGCCAATGGCATCGAGCACCGTGGTGATGCCGCTTGAAATCATCAGCGCATCGTGACTGCTCATCGCCGAATGGGCCGGCCAGTCTACCTTCGGCCGCGGGGTGAAAAATTTATCCAGATTATCGGTGTGCAGTTCCACCATTCCCGGCATTAGCCAGCCGCCTTCGCCATCGATGGCCTGCGGAAGTTGACTGCCGGTATCCGAAAACGCCTGTATCACGCCCTGTTGGACCGATAACGAGCCTTTGACGACCTCATCTTTCAGTATCAGCTGGACATTATTGATGATCATACCGCGGCCTCCTGAGCCACTGGCTGTAACACGTATAAACGATTGGCGATACGCTCGCGGACCGCGTTATCATGAAAGATGCCGACAATGGCGGCGCCACGTGCGCGCGCCTCTTCAATGAGGGTTACCACCGCGGCGCTGTTGACGCTGTCAAGGGAGGCGGTGGGTTCATCCAGCAAAAGGATCGGGGACTCGGCAATAAAACCGCGGGCGATATTGACGCGTTGCTGTTCACCGCCGGAAAACGTCGACGGCGCCAGACTCCACAGCCGTTCAGGCACATTCAGTCGCGTCAGCAGCGTCCTGGCCCGCGCATCGCTCTCTTCGCGGTCGACACCGCGTTCTAATAGCGGTTGCATCACAATATCGAGGGCGGAAATGCGCGGAATAACCCGCAGAAATTGGCTAACCCAGCCGACTGTCTCGCGGCGCAGGCGCAAGATCTGACGCGCGGGCGCGGCGACCAAATCGGTCCAATCGCCCCGATCGTTTACCCAGATATGGCCGCTATCGGGGAGATAATTTGCGTACAGCGAGCGCAGCAGGGTCGATTTACCGCTGCCGGAGTGGCCATGCAGCACGACACACTCGCCGGCCGCGACCTCGAAACTGGCGTCCTGCAACACCGGCAGCACCGCGCCGCCCTGATTGTGCAGCACAAAGGTTTTCGACAGATTTCCAACGCGCAACATTGTTTTCATGTGTTTTTCCTGAGCCAGACGGGGTGAGCGTTGCCCCTGAGCGTGTTATCGATGGGCGCTACCCCAATACGGACGACACCAACAGTTGCGTGTACGGATGATGGGGATCGTCCAGCACGCGATCGGTCAGGCCGCTTTCCACCACCACACCCTGCTTCATCACCAGCAGACGATGCGCCAGCAGGCGGGCAACACCCAGGTCGTGAGTCACAATCACCACTGCCAGATCAAGATCGCGCACCAGGCCGCGCAGCAGGTCGAGCAGACGCGCCTGGACGGACACATCCAGACCACCGGTCGGTTCATCCATAAACACCAGTTTGGGGTGGGTAACGAGGTTGCGGGCAATCTGCAAACGTTGCTGCATCCCGCCGGAGAAGGTGCCTGGCAGGTCATCTAACCGCGCCAGCGGGATCTCGACATCCTGCAGCCATTGACCGGCTTTCGCGCGAATCTGCCCGTAATGCCGTTCACCCACCGCCATCAGACGCTCGCCGATGTTGCCGCCGGCGGACACCTGAGCGCGCAGGCCATCCATCGGGTACTGATGCACCACGCCCCATTCGGTGCGCAGCAAACGCCGACGATCGCTTTCGCTCATGGCATAGAGATCGCGACCCTGATAGCAAATGCTCCCCTGCTGAGGCGTCAGCCGCGCCGATATCGCTTTCAGCAGCGTCGTTTTACCGGAGCCCGACTCCCCTACGATGCCCAACACCTCGCCGGGATAGAGATTGAAGGACACATTGCTAAACCCTTTACCCGGCGCATACAGGTGCGTCAGATGATCCACCGTTAGCAGCGGTTGTTCCGTAGTCATGCTTGCTTCGCCTCTTGTTGCTGGTGGCAATAATCGGTATCGGAACAGACAAACAGTCGGGTGCCCTGGTCATCCATCACCACTTCATCAAGGTAGCTCTGGCGTGAGCCGCAGAGCGCGCAGGGCGCTTCCCACCGTTGAACATCGAACGGATGATCGTCAAAATCCAGGCTTTCCACCTTGCAGTAAGGCGGTAGCGCGTAGATACGTTTTTCACGGCCGGCGCCAAACAGTTGCAGCGCGGGCATCATGTGCATTTTGGGATTATCGAATTTCGGAATGGGCGACGGATCCATCACATAGCGGTCGTTAACCTTGACCGGATAGGCATACGTGGTGGCGATATGGCCGAAGCGGGCGATATCTTCATACAGTTTCACCTGCATGATGCCGTACTCTTCCAGCGCATGCATATTGCGGGTTTCGGTTTCCCTGGGTTCGATAAACCGCAGCGGCTCGGGGATCGGTACTTGGAAAATCAGAATTTGATCCTCCGTCAAGGACGTTTCCGGAATGCGATGCCGCGTCTGAATAAGCGTCGCCTGGCGCGTGCTTTCGGTGGTGTTGGCGCCGCTGACCCGCTGGAAAAAGCGTCGGATCGATACCGCATTCGTGGTGTCATCCGCCCCCTGGTCGATAACCTTCAACACATCCTGCTCGCCGATGACGCTCGCGGTGAGCTGGATGCCCCCCGTCCCCCAGCCGTAGGGCATCGGCATTTCCCGCCCGCCAAACGGCACCTGATACCCCGGGATCGCCACCGCTTTAAGGATGGCGCGACGGATAGCGCGTTTGGTTTGTTCATCCAGATAGCCGGGGTTGTAACCACTCAGTTCAGTCACGATCGTTCTCCTGGTACGCCTTGCGCAGCCGCTTGACTAACTCCAGCTCCGCCTGGAAATCGACATAGTGCGGCAACTTTAGGTGCGCAACGAAGCCGGCCGCTTCCACGTTGTCGGCATGGGAGAGGACAAACTCCTCATCCTGCGCCGGACTGGTGATACGCTCCTGGTATTCGCCGGTTTGCAGCGCCCGATCCACCAGCGCCATCGCCATGGCTTTACGCTCGGCGCGGCCGAACACCAGGCCGTAACCGCGGGTGAAGAACGGCGGTTCTTCTTCCGGTGCGGTAAAGCCGTTCACCATTTCACATTCCGTCAGCAATAATTCGCCCACCTCTATCGAAAAGCCCAACTCTTCGGGCGCGATGAGCACGGTGACATAACCGGTGCGGATTTCACCGGCGAAGGGGTGGGTGCGGCCATAGCCCCGCTGGGTGGAGTAGCCCAGCGCTAACAGGAAACCCTCATCGCCGCGCACCAACTGCTGCAATCGCGCGGCGCGCGGCGCCGGATAAGCGGGCGGCTGGCGGGTGATATCGGGCGGTTCGCTACCGTCGTCCTCTTCATGCGCCGCCAATCCTTCCGCCGTCATCAGGTCAAACATATGCGAACAGGCATCCAAGGGTTGCTCAGCCCGCGGCGAGGCGGGCGTCTTCCCTTCCGCCAGCAGAGTAAAGTCGAGTAGACGGTGGCTATAGTCATAGGTAGGGCCCAAGACTTGCCCGCCGGGAAGATCTTTGTAGACGGCGGAGATGCGCCGTTCGAGACGCATTTGCCCGGTGTCGAGAGGCAGGCTGTCTGCCACCCGCGGCAGCGTGGTGCGGTAGGCCCGCAGCAAAAAGATCGCTTCCACCAAATCGCCGCTGGCCTGTTTGATAGCGAGCGCGGCCAGCTCCGGGTCGTAAACGCCGCCCTCCGTCATCACGCGATCGACCGCCAGCCCCAGTTGCTGCGCGATCTGGTCGGTAGCCAATTCCCGTTCACCGGCTTCGCCGCGCCGCAGCGCGGCCTGGAGTGCATGGGCGGCTTCAATGGCTTTTTCCCCTCCTTTTACCGCAACGTACATCAGTGCACCTCCACATGCGTTGTTCGCGGCAGCGCCAGCAATTGGCTACCTGACGTGAGAATGAGATCACTGCCCTGCGGAAAATGCTGCGGCCGATCGAGAAGGTAACTCAACACGCGACTCGGCAACCGCGGCGCGATATTCCGTGTGGTCTGAATACCGGGACCGCTTAGCCGCAGCGTCTCACCGCCGTGCAGGGACGGCAGGTCGAGGATTACCGTGGTACTCTCTTCCGGCGACAGCGCGCTGCCGGCGGAAAAGGCGCTTAGGGGTTGATGATTGTCCACATGCAGCACGGCAAAAGGGGCAGTAAAGGCCGCCGTCACCGCAGCGCCGGTATGAAAACGCAGATTGCTCACGATGTCCTCTTGCTGGAATTCGGGGTCCAACCACAGCGGCGTTTCTCTGTCGACCAATGTCATCAACAACGCCGTGGCGGCGGGCGAAAGGCAGCCCCAGGCGGCGATAGTCGGCAGGGTGACAAGGGTGCCCGGTTCGCTGAGCGCTTTCAGAGCGCGGCGAAAGGTGCTCTGTGCGTCCGCCACCGGGCGGGAAAAACCGGCGAGTAAAGTCACGGGTTTTCCCCCCTGACGAGCGTAAAGAAGTCGACGCGGCTGCTGGCGATTTCGCGGGCGCGCAAACTGCGCTGCTCGGCCTGTTCGGCCGCCAGCGGCGCAATAACCCGGCGGTAAAGCTCTAGGGCGTCGCTCTGCTGCTGCAATAGCCCGTCAATCAGCGCGCAAAGTTCGGCATGATCTTTATCGCGGCCCAGGATGTAGCTATACCCGCAAGTCCCGTCATCCAAACGTATCACCGCCCGCGTTATCGTGGCGTCGCCAAGAACAAAACGTCGACCGGTCCCCCCCATGCGCGCCTGCAAACGGGTCAGTCCTGTTTCCGGCGCGCGCAGCCGTTGGTAGCGCGGTGTGATATTGAGAGGTTGCCAGTGATGACGCAGGCGTTCTGGCCGGCTGTGCGCCAGCACCGACATCCAGCGTTGACGGGCTTCGGGTGCGTCCATTTAATGCTCCAAGGTGAGTTCGATCATGTCGGCACGCGTCAGACTGACGGAATACTCCGCCATCCTCCTGCTGCCGGATAATGTGTTGAGGGTGCGAATGCATAAAAGCGGCGACTGCAACGAAATCGTCAGCAGTTTACTGACCTGCGCATCTGCGCGACGGGCGCTAATACGCGTCTGATGGCGGCTGAGAGAGTGGCCAAGTTCTCGATGAATGAAATCGTGCAGAGACCCTTGATTGAAGCGCTGTAGCGCGGGCCACCAGCTGAGATCGGGGAGATAATGGTTAATAACGCAGACCGGGATACCGTTAACGCAGCGCAGCGTGCGCAGGTGTATGACGTTCTCCCCCTCTTTGCAAGCCAGCGCGGCGGCGACATCGGCATGGCAGGGGCGCAGCACCGCCAGAAGGCGCTCGCTGGTGGGATGACTCCCCTGCTCCAACAAATTTTGGCTAAAGCGGGCCTGTGCGTGCAGCGGATAATTATACGGGCGCATCAACACCAAGATGCCGACGCCCTGCCGGCGCTGAACGAGGCCTTTGTTCACCAACTCTTCGATAGCTCGGCGCAGCGTGTGCCGGTTAACGGCGAAACGCGCGGCAAGCTGCGATTCCGAAGGCAGATATTCGCCGCAGCGGTAATGGCTATGTAATTCGTTTTCAAGTTGGCTGGCAATAGCTTGGTAACGTGTGGTCGGATGTCTAGATAAGTTCATCATAAAAAAATTCCCGCCGCCTTGAGCAAGGGACGCCGGTCATTTTCCCGGCGCCTAGAACTGTGCCTCAGCATGGCCTGGGTTTATGACGGCGCAATGACGGTTGGGTGATGAAGGGATGAAACGACATCGTAGGCGACAACAGCCCCTAAAAGCATAATGCGCATTTTCGGTGTCCATCGCCAAGATTGCTTCGGGGGGATGAAACGCGCCTGAGATACGCTATTAATGGATATCAGCAAAAGCGACGGTATTTTATTAATTAAGAAATCAAGAAATTATAATACATAAAATGAATCAGAATAAATTTATGAAATATGATTTCTCAATTCCCCTTATTATCTCTCAATAGCGTTTTTTAAATTCGCTCAATTAACGTCGAATGAGAGAATGCCAACAATAAATCTCGGCAAAAAGACTTATAATATCGGCTTCGCTCGATAAACGCGATCGCACCGAATTTCTCGCCCACTCAGCCATAACAGAGAGAAGCCTCTTCCTGGTGCGCGTTAATATCGTATTTCTCAAGCAGGCCCTATTGACGTTGAGGGTCACTCAGGGACGAACAAAGTTATTTCCCGACTGAGGGGGCCATTCCTGGCGCCCCCGCCAACAGGAGTTAAACATGCATATTATTCATTCTTATATCGTTAAGCCATTTAATCGAGCCATAAGGTCGGACTGGGCAAATCCAATGCTTTATCGTGAGTGGAGAACGTGGGAACAACGCGGCCAAGGCACGGGGGAAGAACGGGGGATTGCGGTCAAGAGACTGATAGAATGTCTAAGGACTGACGCCGAGGAGTTGGATTTAACGTCTCTGTCACTCACGAGCTTACCGGAGAAATTGCCGCCTAACATCACGTCGTTGCAGATAAGCTATAACCAACTGACCCAGCTGCCGCAAAATCTGCCGCTCAAGATCGACCAGCTGGATGCCAGCAATAACAGTTTGTCCTCTCTGCCGAAAAAACTTCCCCCTCAACTCGCCCTGCTGAATATCAGCTATAATTCGCTCACTTCCCTGCCGAAAGATCTCACCCCCTCACTGAAAGTGCTGGATGTCAGTAATAACCAGCTGACTCGTCTGCCGGAGACTCTACCGCCGGAGCTCTGCTCGCTGATTGCCAGCGAAAATAGGCTGACGAGTTTGCCGAAGAAACTACCGCCCGCATTACGATCGCTAATCGTCAATGATAACCAACTGAAGCAGCTTCCCGCCAGCCTGCCATCAACGCTGACCAAGCTGAGTGCCAATCAAAATTCACTTACTTCCCTGCCAACAACGCTGCCGTCTACACTCTATACGCTCAGCGTTAGCTGCAACAGGCTGACTCATCTACCGGAGACGCTGCCGCCACGACTGGAGGCTTTGGAAGTTAGCGCTAACCCGCTGACGCAACTGCCAGAGAACCTGCCGCCCTCGCTATACCGCTTGAACGTCGGCGGCACGCAGCTGTGCCAACTGCCGCAAAAGTGGCCACCCAAGCTAGACTCGCTGGATATTGGCGATACCCTATTGACCGAATTACCGGAAAACTTGCCCCAACAGCTCACCTCCTTAGATATTAGTTGCAACCCGCGCGCCACATTGCCGAAAAATTGGCCGCCTAATCTTACCTACCTGGGCGCCAGCGAGATGGCATTAACGACGCTGCCCGAAAACTTGCCGCAGTCGTTGAATGAGCTGCTGGTGCAATACAATCAACTTACCCACCTTCCAGAACGCTTACCGCTGGCGCTAGCCACTCTCTCAGTCAATAATAATCAGCTAACCTGTCTGTCGGAAAATCTGCCGCCCTTGCTCTTGCGGTTGAATGCCGGTCATAACCGGATCCGCCATTTACCGGTCAATCTGCCGCCCAGCTTGCTACTTCTTGACGTGTCGCACAATCAATTAACTCGTTTATCAGCAGGGTTGGAAACGCTGCCACGCCAAACCTGTTTGGATGTGAGAGATAATTTTTTCTCTTTAGAGGAGCTGTATCGGCTTACGCAAATACATAACGCGAAAGATTACCGAGGGCCGCGGATTGTGTTTTCCATGACAACCACACTTCCGGAGTACCCTATCCGTACGCTGCGTGAATGCGTTTCTACGTGGGGGGCGCAGGCAGTTGAACGCTGGGATGTGATCGAAGCAGAACCGGGCGCCCGCGCGTTCGCTCTTTTCTTGGATCGCTTATCCCGCACCGTTAACTATGGCAATCCCGACTTTAAGCAGGCCATATCGGCCTGGCTGGTTCAGTTGGCAGGCGAAGACCGCCAGGCATTACGCATCCTCACATTCCAAATTGCCGAAGAAGCGGCGCTCAGCTGTGAAGACCGGGTGTCGCTAGCCTACAATGAAATGAAAATGCTGATGTTGTCTAATGAAGTCGAAACGGGACGTTATGATGAACACCTACCCGAATTGATTGAACGGGCTAAGGGGCTGTTCAGATTGGAGAGCCTCAATATTATCGCCAGGGAAAAAGCACGCTCTTTAAACTTCGTGGATGAAATTGAAGTCTACCTGGCCTATCAAATAAAGCTTCGCGACGCGTTATCCCTGCCGCTGGACACTCAGGATATGCGTTTTTTTGAGGTCTCCTGGGTTACGGAAGCAGATTTGGCAAGCGCGAAGGAACGGGTTAAACGCCACGAGGAGAAAGATTTTTTCCATTATCTTTCGACGGAGTGGCAACCGTGGCAGGCCGTGCTTGAACGACTGGATCCCACGCATTATCAAGAAGCGCGTGACAAGCTACAGGCGGCCATGGGCGATGAATTCCACCGGACGCTGGAAGCACGGTTAAACGCTGTTGATTTGGCAGACGATGACGACGCATCGCGCCAATATGGCATTGAGATCAAACGCAACCTTGAACGAGACATCATGGGCCAGCTCACAACGGCATTCCTTGAGCGCCAAGGCCTGTCTTTGGCCTAAGGCGTGTGGAGCGCGCTCCATACTCGCACCTCCCTTAAAATGCGCGGAATGTGACTTAACGAGCGTTAGCGGGGACATACCAAGCGCAATTGTAGTTCGAGCGCAACGCTTGGCGAAAAATCCTCGACTTCCTTGCCTTACTTTCCCCGCATGGCGACAGGTTTCGGACTGGCTAACCTCTTTACGCGGCATGCCGCCTTCCTTTAACCGCTCAACGCGTTGAGCGGTTTTCCGCTTTATATCGCACAGGGACTCATGTTTTTACCCTATTTGCATGCAAATTCGATAGCCCGCACACACGCGAGTGACAATGCGCGTATCTTCTTACACATGGCATTACACCAATGAGGAGGTAATAACATCGACAATAAATAGCGTCTACGCTGCTGTATTGGCAGACAGCATCGCGACAGCATTGAGAGAAATACGCTAACCCGGATGATAAAACCAAAGGTTGCAGAACAGCCGAAGGGTCCCTATGGGTTTAAGAAGCGCAACCCGCGCCGCTTAAAGATTATTTTTTATGATAAGCAATGTATGCAATTTGGAAGGGTTTCATCGCAAATTAATTCTGATGAGGGCATACGACATGGCAATGCTGATTAAAAGTGAGACTTATTCGTCGATATATAGAACGATTAGCGATGCAAGGATAAATCATATCAAGACAGCAAAAACCAAAGCCGACGCCACGGCAATGGGCTTATGGGATAAAATCAAAGACTGGTTTTGTGGCACCAGAAAAGCAGAAGCGCTATCCCACCTTTACGATCTAATTCATCATGATGATACCTCTGAGCCGCAAAAAGTACTGCAAAAGATAAAAGCTTTCCACCACCTGAGCACCATGGCAGGAAAAGCGTATCAAGACAATTTTCAAGCCGTCATCACTGAGAATCCCAACGGCAGTTGGAACATTGCCTTCACCATTGCGGAGATACTGCAAACAACGTGTTCTCTTGGAAAAATACTGAACGGTGAGGTCACGCCTGCTAACATAACAGCCGGTGAGCAGCAGACAGGAAACTTAGCTTACGGTAAGCCTGGACACCTTAATGGGTTGTTTTTTGCTGACCTGCAAGTCTTTTTAGCACAACAAAACATCGCCCATCCTGGCACCACACTACATAATTCGGCGATGGTCAGATTGGCAAATTTGGCGAGATTTAAGGTCAATGCGGTCATTGAATGTGCAACCTTCACACAGATTGCGCATGCAATTCCGCCCAAGACCCCAGACACGGCTATTCTGGTTTTGCAAGATACACCCTCAGGCCATCCTATCTTTACGTTTGCGGATAAACATCAGCTTCATCACTCAGCGCAGATGCGGCAAAACGCCGCCAAAGCAGCCGCCTATTTACACGGCCTTGCGGAAATCAAAGGCTATGTAACATCCCATCCCGAGGTTGATTTGGCTGACGACGTCCTAACGGCGGGGAACATAAAAACAGTCAGTTCCCATCTCCTTACTAATTTGATAGAAAAGTACAGGAAGGCGCCGCCAACGACGATCAATCTTGAGGAGACCTATAAAACGCCCACCGAGGTCTCATTTCTGTGGATGGGCTTTTTGCGCCACGCTGCTGGCCAGTTAACCTATAATTTAAGGCTGTTGGTTAAGCAGTTGCTTTACCAACACCAAGAGCGCTATTTACATCACAAGGAACTTACGCTTCGTTCAACACGTGCTTCGTTGATAAACGACAGTCGGATACTGCGCCATGCAGGATTGGCGGCCCTAGCCGATAAAGCTGCTACAAAACGCAAAGGCGGCACCCCATGCTTATTGGACCAGCTGCCAAAATCGGAGGCGGGTCTGCATGCCACCCGTCTGCATGACAATATTTATGGCCGGGTGTTTGACACAAACTGGATAGCACAACTTGTCGTTAACCCCCCTGCTGAAGTCGTCGCCGCCATGACGACCATAGCACGGTATTATTCTTCCTATCTTGAGCATTTACTCCCCGATCAGCAGCAGACGGTACTGAAAAAGCTGCATAACCAAATCGTGCAAGATAGACGATTTTGGTTCAAAACCTTTCCCGCCATGGAACATTTATCTCACCCGGCGTTTGCATGGCCGGCATACGTTGAAGAAGTGCAAAAGATACTTCGCTCTGAAATCAAAACGGGTGAGCACTGCATTGCCATTCCCTACTTAACGGTAAAACTTTTCAACGCCACTAACGATCTTCCCATAGCAGAGCATAAACCTTGGCAGATTATGACAAATTTAAGCTACCGCTGGTATATCAAGCCACGTACTGGCCGCACGGTTGAAGATAGGGCCTGCGCCGAAGCCAACGTTCTTCCCACACCCGCCGCGGGCATAACCCTGCGTTATCAGCCTCCTGCGGTCAGCGACGCGGAGAAAATGACGGCCGAACGTCGACCCTGTAATCACTATCGTATTCCCGCAAGTCGCCTGCTCGCCAAGTACCCTGCGGTGAAAACGGCTTTGCGCCATGGATTACCTTACTCCGGTGGCGTTTCCGGTTCTACCGGCATTATGCTTTCAGTGATCAAAGAACTGATCAAAAAAAAGGAAAATATTGATTTACGCATGGGTTTGCTTGGCACAATTATGTTTATGAATTATGACGGCGGCCACTCCATTCACGAAGCCCTTTGGGTAGCCAATTTAAAAGGGATTAAGGTCGGAAACGCTAATGATAATAAAAGCCACTTGAACGGGTTTATTTCCGATTACGAAGCGTTTAGAGCTCTTTACCAGGGTACCGAATGCGGAAAGGCCCTTGATAACGCCTTAGCAATCGCTTGGGAAAAAACTAACGGCTACCTCACCGCGAATAGTGTTTACTACCAAACGATAGTGCCACCGCAAAAGAAAAAACAGGGCGGTTGAAACGAGCCAATATGCCTTCCGGTCGACAGCATCAGGATTAAGGTATCCTAACAAGCACGCCTTGGATCCTTTCCTTGCCCAATGAGGAGGGCAAGAAGGGGATCCGGTAGGTGGGCTAAAAGTTTACCAATCGAGGAAATGCATTGGCCGTTCAGGCAGAGCAGCGCCCCGAAAATCAGCGACCTAGCCGTTTTGGCCTGCAAACATCTCTCGAATACGGCCGGCAATGTGCAACGCATGCGTCTCAAGCGCGAAATGCCCGGTGTCCAATAGTTCCACTTGCGCGTTGGGGTTATCGCGTTTATAAGCCTCTGCACCGGCCGGAATAAAAAAGGGATCATGCTTACCCCAGATAATTAGCGCCGGTAGCTGCGTTTGACGAAAGAAAGCCTGAAACGCCGGATAAAGGGTCAGATTGTTCGCATAATCCAGAAAGAGATCCAACTGGATATCCTTATTACCCGGACGTTCCAACAGTAATGCATCAAGGTAATACGACTCAGGCGCCACGGCGAGCGGATCCGGTACGCCATGCAGATACTGCCAGCGCGTCCCCTCCAGATTTACCACGGCATCGCTGACCACCCGACGATTTTCGGCTGAGGGACAAGCCCAATAAGCGCGAACGGGATCCCAGGCGTCGCCCAGACCATCAAGATAAGCATTACCGTTTTGCGAGATGAATCCCGTGACCCGTTCGGGATAAGCGAGCGCCAGACGCAGGCCGGTTGGAGCGCCATAGTCAAATACATACATCGCATAACGTTGAAGTCCTAATTTATCGACGAAATCGGTCAGCGTTTTGCCAAGCGCATCAAAAGTGTAGCGGTACTGGCGCGCCTCGGGCACGTCGGTAAAACCAAAACCGGGAAAGTCAGGCGCGATCAGATGAAATTTATCGGCAAGTCGCGCTATGAGTTCACGAAACTGGTGAGACGAGCTGGGATAACCGTGCAGTAGCAGCAGGGTCGGATTGGCCGGATCACCCGCTTCACGATAAAACACGCGGACACCATCGGCGTCAGCATAAGCATAACGTAGTGTTGGGGACGCTTGCAGGGGCATAGACTCACTCCTATTGTAACTGTTAATAACAAAAATAAAGGTTACATAGGTTTAAGTATGCCTCGTTTATGTAACTTGTCAAACGACTTAAAGAGGTTACAAAAAACCGAGCTGTGATAGCTAATTGACCAAAACAAGTCATGATGAATGGCAAAACTTGCAGCAGTAAGAGGCCGAACAGGGTCAGTTGGCGCGTTTTCTGCGTGAGCAGAAAGTGATTTTATTTGAAATTGTAACTTGAAAAATCACATTTATCCGGTTACCTTTAGAAAAAAATTAGGTATGGAGGGCTTGATATGACCGACCGCTCCTCGTCCCATCCGGAAAACGCACAGTTATTTCTGGCCGATCACCCGGTATTGGATTTTCTCAATACCGTGGCACTATCTGAAGGAAAGCCACGGGATTTACTACAGTCAGACGATGACGTTTTACACTGGTTAATGCAAGCAGGATTGTATTTCGGCGATGACAACGCGCGATTTGCCGCCGGTGACCTATTGCATGAAGCTCGTCATTTGCGTGATATCGTGCGCAGTCTGGTGCAGCGGAAAAAACAAGCCTTGCCCCTTGACGTCACGGCGATGAATCATTTCCTGGCGTCGTGCAGCAACTACACGCAATTATTTATACCGGCAGACCATCGCCTAGCCAGCCGGCGTATTTATCCCGTACCCTCCCCTGCGGTATTATTGGCGCCCCTGGCGGAGCAAGCAGTAGCGTTACTGACAGACGGTAATTTTGCGTTGGTAAGGAAATGTGAGCATCCGGACTGTATTCTCTGGTTTTATGACAGAACCAAAGGACATCGCCGCAGATGGTGCAGCATGGCGCTCTGCGGCAATCGGGCAAAAGTCGCTAAATTCCGTCATCTTCGCAAACAGGTGCATTGATTCGTTAGTCCCTTTTAACAGTTGGAGCGGTAACAGCTCCACCGCGACTTATCCTTATAATTTTCAACAATCTGTTCCTGGCGCGCGGCTGACGCCTGTTATAAACGGCAAGCGTAGCAGCGGAAGGAGCAGCTGAGGGGGTTCGGGCTATTGGTCAAATAAGCAGGTGTATAATGAGCGCAATTAATTCCGGGTTGTTCGCAATAAATTAATTAAAACGTGTAGACGCGGGGTTGACCTGTGCAAGCCTATTATCATTACCGGTAGACGGTGCTTTCGTTTACCTTACCTCGAAAGACACGTCGCTGAATCCACCGTGAAATTGACGATGACTGATTGGGCTAAATATTATGTAACATAGTGATTTTTAATATTTTATAAAAAAAAGACGTATATTGAGGCTAATGATGACTAACCGCATCGCAATTGTCGTGATCACTGGCGCTATCGTTTTATCGCCCGTTCATGCCGGCGTTGATTTCAAATCCGCCTGTTTAAATTGGAGCGGGAATAGATATGAACAATTCGCCAAAATAAAAAGAGTCAACGCTATACATATAGCCAAAGGATTCAAGAAAACGGTTAAAATAGGCATCTATCATTATTCTATCCATGATGATAACCCTTATATTTTTGATGTTGCTAAAGCAGCTCATTTGACCAATGCATTTGTTAGCGTGTGTTTACGTTCCAATAGCGCAACCGGGGACGAGTTAGTGGGTATCGAGCTAGGCACTCAATAGGCTAACGATTAACCATGAAAATTACGGCACTGTTGTTAGTATTTATCGTCATGCACAGTCATGCGGTCAATATCCACCCAATCGTTTATCGCGCCGACAGCCGTAAAATCGCCGATATTTCTGCAGCGGGAGGGATGTTCCCTTGGGGACTCGACCATCTCGACCCCGACACCGACCTTATTCATCATTTTGAGGGGGAATCCCTGGAAGAAAGAGGAAGCGTGTTCGTATCCACATCCTCATCGTTGGCGCAGGTTATTCAGCACGCGTCATCCCTGGCTCGGCCAAACAGTGAGGAACCCTATGATCACTCCTTTGTAACCTATATCTATGCTATCAGGCCCACGCAGGATTTTTATGACGTAGAAGCATCCATCCTAAACCGACGAAACGCCCTCCCCAATGAATCCCCTTTACGCACCCGGCTCGACAGGCTGCTCCATGATTATGGCGGTATGGAAGAACTGGTCGCCGTCAATGGCATCCCCTTTGATCGCATCATCGGCTTTATCAGGATAGATGGAAATATGTTGAACCGGTATGGCGTCTCACCCGGCTCGCCCTTATTGTCGGAGACGCATTGGAGCAATCGCTGGGAAAGGGCAGGCACCCGGTACGAAACGCGTTATAATATACAGGGCAGCTCTCCTCAGCCCTACCCTATTGTCGCAGTCAACGCCGAACCAACGGGTAGCCGCCGCGTGGTACGAAATGGGACCGAACGCGACGTTCCCCTTTCTTTTTCCTGTAAAGGCGTCGGAGAGCACGGTGCAAAACGCAGCAAACGCGCTTTGGCACGCGCATGCCGCGATCACCAAACTTTGACACTGTCTAGCGAGATTTACGACCGAGGATTATTTTTAGCCCTAACCGATACCGTGCCCTGACCCTTGCGCCATGGTGCGCTCCCACTGGCGGGACCCGGGCAAACGGGACAACCCTAACCCCTATCCCCGGTCCTTGTTAGCCTGAGCCCCCTCCCCGATAGCGCTTAGCGTTACGGCCTAGCCGCGGTACCGTCCGGCAAACGGGCGTTAGTCCATTGCGGGATACCCCCGGAGACAGGGTATTTCGCCGCCTCGCTTTCATTGATATCTACGCCAAGGCCGGGTTTATCGGTCAGATAAGCATAGCCACGCTGTACCTCCGCACAGCCGGGAAACACATCACGCAGGGCATCGTTAATGGGGGTATATTCCTGAATGCCGAGATTGGCCACGCTCATATCCAGATGCAAATTTGCCGCCACGCCTACCGGTGAGATATCACCCGGCCCATGCCAAGCCGTCCGGACGCCATAAAGCTCAGCGAATGTCGCGAGTTTTTTTGCCGGCGTGATACCGCCGAGGGTACTCACGTGGCAACGGATATAATCAATCAACTGATGCTCAATCAGCGGTTTCCATTCATTGATTTGGGTGAACAGCTCGCCCATCGCCACCGGCGTACTGGTTTGCGCGCGCAGTTTACTTAGCCAGTCAATATTTTCGGGCGCGACCGGATCCTCTAGAAAGAAAAGCTGATACGGTTCGAGAGACTTCGCCAACTGCACGGCAGCGATGGGCGTAATACGCTCATGAACGTCATGAATAAATTCTACGCCGAAACCAATTTTATTACGCAGGTGCTCAAACAACCGCGGTACCGCGCGGGCATAAGCGTCGGGGTCAAAATAGATCCCCGGAGTTTGAGTGCGAGGAGATACTTTTGGCTGGATATTGCGGGCCTTTGCCAATTTACCGGCTATCAGACGCAAATCTTCCGTACCGGCTCCGCCATACATCCCCATCTGGCAGCGGACATATTGATATCCCTCCTCCATACGGGCGCGGATGGCGTCTTCAACTTCACTTTCATCCGCCCCATCGCAATGCCGGTACAGCGCGACGCCATCACGACATTTGCCGCCGAGCAGATCGTAGACGGGCATATTCGCGAGTTTGCCCTTCAGATCCCACAACGCCATATCGATACCGGACAATGCGTTATTCATAACCGGCCCGTTGCGCCAGTAGCCGCTAACCGCCGCTGATTGCCAAATATCTTCGATACGGGCAGGATCTTTACCGATGAGGAAAGGCTTCATATAGTTATCGATAGCGGCGGCGACGGCGAAAATACGCTGGGTAAAGGTCGCGCAACCCAGGCCATAAAGCCCCGGTTCGCTGGTTTCCACCTTCACAACCACCAGGTCAATACCGCCGGGGGCCGTCAAAATGGTTTTCACGTCGGTGATAGTAAGCTTGCTCATTCATATCTCCTATAGTCAAACCTAACCTGTATGATGTCCTACAAGTATGTAGTTCGGTCTTTTCTCTACTCTCATTCCCTTAAGGGTGTCGTGCGTCCTCAAGTGCCTGTACGTTGTGCGTCATAGCCGCATTCAATGTTTCGGTCGCCGCCTGCGCATCGCGGTTTTTCAGCGCCATAAACACTTTGATATGCGCTTCAACACTCTCAAGCGTAATGCCAAGCACCCGGTTGAGCTCTTCCAGGTAGTGAATATAGATGCCTTTGAGCGATTCCATGACGTGAATAAAGATTTTATTGTGCGAAGCTTTGACGATGGCCAAATGGAAATCGAAGTCGGCCTGGGAATACTTTTTATAGTCATCCTTATTGACTAACATGCGGTTCAACGCCTGTTCCAGCTCTTTAATATTATCTTCAGTGGCATTTTTCACCGCCAGCGCCATACAGCGGAATTCGACCGTCTGACGAAATACATACATATCATCGAATTCTTCTCGCGACAGGTGCAGTATCGGTTGGTTATCGCTGAAGACATCATAGCGCGCGACGTCACGCGTCACGTAGGTGCCCTTGCCCTGGTGGGTTACCACAACGCCCAGATCGCGCAACTTTTGCACGGCGCTTCTGACGCTGACGCGGCTGACCTGAAAAGTCTGGGTAAGCTCCGCCTCAGAAGGCAGCTTACATCCTGGCTCCCAGGTTCCATCCTGAATATGCTTCTTCATTTGCTGATAGATGACGTCAACGACATTCTGCTTCTGTACGCTTTCAATTCCCACTGCCATGGCTTCCGCTTGTCCTACATGTTAACGCCTGTTTTATCCTGTGGCGGTACCCCTGGCAAGTGATTATTTTTTGCGGCGCAACGCTAAGGACGGAAAACGTTGAAAAAACGCCATATTAATAAGACAGATACCGCAACTTAACGGTAAAACTTACCCGCCCATCAATTCGCCAATTTTGTGAAACGTGCAGCATTTTAGCAATAGAGTCATTGCCGTTCCTTATCGCCTCAAGTAGAAAGAAACACACAACTTGTTAGTCATGTTACATGTGTGGCATTATGCTACCACTCTTCGATCTATCCGGTAAAACTGCGCTTATCACCGGGTCAACGCGCGGTTTGGGTTTTGCCTACGCGGAAGGCCTGGCCAAGGCAGGGGCGAGCATCATTTTAAACGGCACGCGGGAAGAAACGCTGGTGCAAGCGTTGGCGCGGTTGCAAGAAAAAGCCATCGACGCGCGCGGCTTCCTGTTTGATGTCGCCGACGAACATGCAATTGAAGAGACTTTCCGCCAGTTGGACCAGGAAGGCGTACAGGTGGATATCGTTATCAATAACGCCGGCATTCAATTTCGGCAACCTTTGTTGGATCTGGCGCTTAGCGATTGGCAGCGCGTGATCGATACCAACCTGACCAGCGCCTTTTTAGTGGCGCGTGCGGCGGCAAAGCGCATGGTGGCGCGCAACCGCGGAGGAAAAATCATCAACATCGGCTCACTCACCAGCGAAGCCGCACGCGCGACGGTGGCACCCTACACCGCCGCCAAAGGCGGTATCAAACTGCTGACAAAAGCGATGGCCGCCGAATGGGCGCCGTTTAATATTCAGTCCAACGGCATCGGGCCGGGCTATATCCTCACCGATATGAACAAAGCACTGGTCGAAAACCAGGCGTTCAACAGCTGGGTTTGCAGCAGCAACCCCGCCGGCCGTTGGGGCAGACCGGAGGAGTTGGTCGGAACGGCGGTCTATCTTGCCTCAAGCGCCTCCGATTATGTTAACGGGCAAATGATATATGTCGACGGCGGTTGGCTGGCGACACTGTGAACACGGGCCGTCCCCCGTTCGCCTAGAACAATGCCCACAAACGGTTAAAGGCAGATGCTGATTATGAAACCTACCCGCACTCGACTGACTATATTAACGATGTTATTTGTGGTTACCGCCATTAACTATATGGACCGGGCAAACCTATCCGTCGCCGGTTCGCATATCCAGGGCGAACTTTCCCTCTCCGCAACGCAGCTCGGCTTACTGTTTTCTATGTTTACCTGGTTTTATGCCATGAGCCAGATTCCGGTTGGCTATCTCCTGGATCGCATTGGTTCACGCTGGCTGTACGGGAGCGCTATCGTGCTCTGGAGCATCTTCACGCTATTGATGGGATTCGCCTCGCACAATCTCTTCACCACCGCCACCGCTTCATTTATGATGCTCTTGGTATGCCGAGCGTTGATCGGCGTGGCGGAAGCACCTTCTTTTCCATCCAACACCAAAATTATCGCTACCTGGTTTCCAGACCACGAACGCGCCCGAGCGACCGCGACCTATTCCAGCGCGCAATATATCGGCCTGGCGTTGCTGACCCCGCTATTGTCGTTTATCGTCAGTCGATGGGGATGGGAGATGTCGTTTTACCTTTCGGGCGCGGTGGGTATCGTCTTTGGGATTTACTGGCTCATTGCCTACCGTGATCCACCACACAGCCGCAGCGTTAATCAGGGGGAACTCGATATCATTCGGGCGGGCGGCGGTTATGGCGCCAATGGTCAACGCCGCGCAAGCGAGGATATTAATTGGCGCGCCATCAAATATATTTTACGCCAGCGCATCACCTGGGGCCTGTTTGTCGCTCAATTCGCTGCCTCATCCACCCTCTATTTCTTTCTAACGTGGTTCATTGTTTACTTGGAAAAAGGGTTAAACATGCCCATTGATAAGGCGGGTGTGGGCGCCATGTTTCCTTATTTGATGGCGATGGCGGGCGTGTTGTGCGGCGGAACGTTAAGTGATTTGCTGCTCAAACGAGGTTTTTCGCGTACGTTCGCCCGTAAAGTACCCGTTATGTCCGGCATGCTGTTGACGTGTTCCATCGTGTTGGTCAACTTTTTCCAATCAAGTCCAGCGATTGCTATCACCATCTTGTCGATTGCTTTTTTCGCCAATGCCTTTTCAAATCTCGGATGGGTGGTATGCAGCGATGTAATACCGCGCCATCTCATCGGCACTATTGGCGGCTTTTTGAATATCTTCGGTAATTTGTCCGGCATTGTTAGTCCCATCGTGATTGGCGTAATTTTACAAAGAACGCAAAACTTTCAATACGCCATGTGGTATATCGCAGCGGTGGCGCTGGCGGGCTTCTTGGCTTATGTATTTTTGGTCGGAAAAATAGAGGTGCTGACGCCGCCTGAAAGGTCCTCAGGGCCTAACCCAAACGAAAAATCCGAATCGCCTTACAACGCTTAAGTGAGAAACCGATGCAAAAGAAACAGGTTAATGCCGTCGTCGTTAATGCCCCGCACGACGTAAAAAAAGAAATACGCCAGGTAGAATGGAATGACGACCAAGTCCTGATTAAAGTCGAGCGCGGCGGCATCTGCGGCTCAGATATCCATTACTTCCTGCATGGTCGTGCCGGGATGTCGATATTGAAAACGCCGATGATTTTAGGACACGAGTTTGTTGGCACGGTTGAACAGGCTTCTGCCGAAAGTGGACTGACGGCGGGACAACGTGTCGCCGTCAATCCTTCCCAACCCTGTCAGACCTGTCGATACTGCCGGGAAGGTAAACAAAACCTCTGTCGCGCCATGCGTTTTATGGGCAGTGCGCAATTCTTTCCCCATGTAAACGGCGGTTTCGCCGACTATGTAGCGGTGCTGCCGTATCAATGCGTTCCTTATGCATCGCACGCCGATCCTAAAGTCATTGCCTTCGCCGAACCGCTGGCCGTCTGTATCCACGCGGTGCGCCAGGCAGGCGATCTGATAGGGAAAAAGGTGCTCGTCACCGGCGCGGGTCCCATCGGCTGTCTGGTTATCGCCGCCGTGCTTGCCGCCGGCGCGACAGAGGTCATCGCAACCGATATCAGCGAACGCTGCAGGGCGCTGGCGCTTGAAATGGGGGCTCGCGAAGCGGCCGATCCCCGTGATGATACCCTACTCACGCAATGGCAGGCGGACGGCGGAAGATTCGATGTGTGTTTCGAGGCGTCAGGCGCCACGGCGGCTGTTGCTTCAACCGTAGCCTTGACCCGTCCCGGCGGGACGATCGTCCAGCTTGGTATGGGCTCACCGTCGGTGGATTACCCTATAGGCCCACTACTTGTCAAAGAAATCCAATTAAGAGGTTCGTTCCGCTTTAACGGCGAATTCGATACGGCAGTGCGCTGGCTCGAAAGCGGCAGAATCAATCCTCTGCCGCTACTCACCGCAGAAATGCCGATGGCAGATGCCGCCGCCGCGTTGGCGCTTGCCGCCGATAAGGAGCGGGCGGCGAAAATCCAACTGGTTTTCTGAAGTAACCTATTTATGGCGAGGCATATCAGGCGGCGGCAGGCCACGCCGCCTGATATTCTGCTTTTTCAGGGACAAGGGGCAGCCAACGACATAAATCCACACGGTGCCGCCAACCGCAATCTCAAGGTTATAACCAAAAATCGATGTGGATTAGGGGAGTTAAACGGGCAGTGCCGAGCCTTGAACCGCAGATAACAGGATCAGTGACGCAATTGTTGCAAATCATCGTCGGACAGACCGGTCATTTCCCCGACAGACGCCCTATCAATCCCACGCAGAATCATAGATCGGGCAATTTTGAGGGTAGCTTCGCGCTCGCCTTTCTCAATCCCGCGTTGTTCACCAAGTTCCATGCCTTCGGCTCGCCCTTTCTCGATACCTTTCTCGATACCTTTCTCGATACCTTTCTCGATACCTTTCTCGATACCGATTTGTTCAAGCTGTTGTGCGATGGTCATCAGTTGATCCCCGTGTTGCGGCACTCGCTGTGCCAGGTCGCGTACAAAGGCTTCGGCATTTGAAGATTCGCCGGCCTGCAATAGATAGTATACCAGCGAAATCACCTGCGGCGAAGCCAGCCAGTCTTCCATCAGCAGCGTCGCCAGTCTGTCGGTCAGCTCCGCGAGGTCGCGCTGGTGAATATTTTTTTGCAGCAGGGTCAGCGCCGCCATACTGCGATGGGTCATTATTTCATCATCCGGGATAACCGTCACGTCAACCAGCGGAAAATCACTACTATAGAGCTTACCGGCCAATTCAGGGTCGTCAAACTCCCGTAGCCAGTTTGTGGAATACGGATACGGACTGCGTCGGCCAGTATAAAACAGAACCGGGATCACTAACGGTAGCGATTTGTGTCCAGCTTCCAGGTGGCGCTGCATAGCCGCTACCGCATAGTGTAGTAACCTGAACGCCATGTGTTTATCCGGTGTCGACTGATGCTCAATCAACACATGGACGTAAGCATCACCTGTGGTGGTCTTTAAACTATACAAAACGTCACTGAAATACTGACGCAGATCCTCCTCGACAAAACTTCCGGATTCTAGTTTTAGCGTGTTTAGATCACATATTGCCCGCAGTTCTGCGGGCAGATGAATTTCCATAAAATCGCGGGCAATGGCCGGCTGGGTCAAGAACTGCCTGAAGGTAGCATCATGGGGTGTAGGTGTACCGTTTTTCTTTTTTGTCATCTGAAATGTCGCTGCATAATTTCAACGGACAAACTCTACCATAAAGTGAGGGCGAACGCTGACGTAGGCACATTTCCCCTTTTTGCCTATACCCCTATCCGAATAATAACTTTCGCCACGACGACGAAAAGCGCCAGCGCGAAACGACGTAGTGCCTTCCCCCTGCTTATTCATAAAGCGGGGAGAGTGGAAGCTCAACAAACGGCGGTCGTGACTCAGATTTTCTGATAGTGGTGGATGGTCATATACCATCCAATGATCTTGTCATGCATCGTTTCTGATTTTGAAAAGCAAATGGTTTTACGAGCAAGACGTTTGATGTGGGTACGTAAATTCGAGTTATGCCGCTCTATCCGCTGGGTATATTTTTTGCTTACTACATGACTGGCTGAGTCCAACAAGACCTTATAAACGGGCCATGCATCCGTCATGTAGAAAGCTATATAAAATTTTCTTAACAGTGTTAATAATTTCTGTAGCGTCTTTGCATTTCTCGGTCCAAAAACATGAGCGAGGGCTCGTTTTCTTATGCGATCATAAGCATAAAACAGCCAGCGAGGATTGTCCTTGTGCCGTACATAAGACCATTGTTCGTCTGCTTCACAGCAGATAACGACTTCAGCATTAGGCCCTATTATGCTATCAGCAACCTGCTTTGGCGTAATTTTTTTAAATGCATCAGAACAGTATTTAGGCTAATTCCCAATACCCGTGCAGTATCCCTGCATCCAGAACCATTCATTGCCATATCGACGATAGCCTTGTGTGTGTCTGGTTGAGCTCCTCGATAGCGAAAATTAAGCTGAAACGTTTTCAAACACAGCTTGCAGATGTAGCGTTGAGCGCCCGATACCGAATGACCATTACATTGAACTCCATCGGCTTCACTACAACGAGGGCAGATAACATCAATTTTTGCCATATGCATTTTCAAAAATATAGAGTATAGCGAATCAATAAATCTGAGTCACGACCATATATTGATTAAATGAGGACAATATTTAAGCTTGTGTTTGTATATAAATTTAGTAAGATTGCAAGTCGACGTTTTTATTATGGATAGTGAGGAAAAATAAATGATTAAATTTCCAATAGTCAACAATTATACAAATCACCAGATTATGCATGTTATTACTTGTAAAAATAATACCATTATTGAGGATAAAGAAAAACCAGATTATATAAACACATTGATTAATATAAGCAATTTTAGTTTTGTTAATTCATCAAAAAAAAGAGACGATAAACATAAAATATTTAAGCCTCTACTTTATGTAAATAATTTAAAGGTAAATAAAGAAAATTTAAATATATTCATATTTTTAAAAAAATATGATCCACAATTCATGGTTTATGCCGGTTATGTTTCTCCAAAGATTTTGGTTAATGGAGTTATTAGTTTTTTGATAAAAAACCCCAAAAATGGGACTGAAATAATTGCTAAAAATATTTTGATAAACTCAAATAAGTATGGTGAAGAAGAAGGAGAAAAATTAACTAAAAGCCGACAAAAAAAGATTTTAAATAATTGGATTTGTTACAATGTTTTGAATATGAATTTACATGATTGGTTTTTAAAAGAAATAGTAAAAATAAAAAAAATCAAGGAAGTCATATAGTATGAAGAGCATTCACCATATACTTAGCAAAGAAATAAAAGCGAGCCATAATAAAAACAACACTCTTACGAATGAAGCAAGGATGTATTTTTTTTCACATGTAGTTGGGGATGAGATACCATCATTGGCGTTGAATAAAAAAAACAACCATCTATTAAATAATAAAAACATAATTCTTAATGATATTAGTTGGGGCTTTCTTCATGCTGGTATGTTGTTTGCTCGTGATGTTAATATAAACACGCAAGATTGGAGTGAGAATGATATTATTACGCTTGGGCAATACGTGCTGAATTTTCTTCAAGAAAGCGTAGCTCCAGAATTGTTTATCGGTTACTTTTTATTACCAGCACAGGTGAATAGATTGATTGAAGTAGAAACACCGCATATTCATTTTGCATTAAATGAAGTAACCTCAGTCATGAGTGATAAGTGTGTTGCTGAATATATTTTTAATAGATACTTAGATAATATATCTAAAGAAGAAGACATTTTTAGTAAATTAGACAATGAAATAAATAGTTATCAGAATAGAACAGAAATCGCAAGAAAAATATTAAAAGAACATGGATTAGACGATGAATCACTTACTAGCTACATGAATGGTCATATCGTATTTAGTCGATTTTATAAGCATGCAACGTTACCTGATTTAAATGATGTTTTTTCAAAGCAAAATAAGAGAATTGGAGAAAGTTTCGCCAAAGTTGATCGCTTTTTAATGACACTTTTTTGGAATGACATAGTAGATAAAAAACAAAAAGAATTCATTGCTTCTGCTGAGGTAGAAGACTTAGAGGCATACTATGATAATTATAAATATTTAGTACGTCATTTCCATCAATCCACCCTCCACTCTTTTAATCCGTTACATAAAACGATGTTAGCAGATCCGAGAATTGATCTTTTTAGGGCCAGTAATGGATATGACACAAGACATTATATGTTCTACCTTAATGAAGGTGTCTATAAATTGATGGTGGTTGGGGAATTAGAAAATCATGCATCTACATTTATGAGTGAAAAACAATATAGAGAAGCACAAAGCGACGATAGTTATAAACTAACAATTCGTCGTACTGGTAAAAAGAAAAAATCTAATGAATCCATAGAGGATTTTATCTCATTATTAACCAATAAACATAAAGATTATCTTATTAAAAGTCTATATGTACAGGGTTATGATAAGACAAAAGAAGAAAAAGTTCTAGATTTTTTTCTTGATCTTATCCCTTTTTACACATGTATAACTAAAAGTCTAGAAGGTAATAAAGATGAAAGTCTTCAGTCATGCGTTATGGATTCTGTGATGTTTTTATTGACGCTAGAAACTGGTAATTTATCAAACATTGCGAGAAAATTGTCATATTCAATCGAAAAATCCGCACTTCTATCCATTCGTCATGCACTCATAAAAAAAAGCATTACTAGTGGTTTTAAACATTTATTTTCCCAAAAATCATTAATGCCTTCAGCAGCAGGAATTAAAAAAAATGATATAATTGGTGTAGGGGTAGACATGTTGCGCTCACTCGATCCTGGAGTGGAAATAATAACATGTATCTCTAGAGGAGGTATAAAAAAATTGGTACAACTTACCGATTTTATAAAAAACGATTTCTCCAAAAAAATAAGTTCATCATTAAATAAAATTGATTTTTTAGAATTTTCTTCAAGTGAACATAAAGTAGAAAAGGTTTTTTTCAAAGAGACTAAAGAAATAAAGTATTTAATTCCCATAGATAAAGAAGGAAATACATTAGTTAGTGTTAATCCTTATACTGGAGAAAAGTTTGGCTATAAATACATTAAAAGAAATGGTCAATTAATAAAAATTGATGATGTGTTATATCAACGAAATACAAAAAAACATAATGCTCTTTTCATGGAACAAGATAACTTTAATCACCAACATGAAATACAAAATGTTAATTTTCAAAATGCAGCGATTGATATCACTCGTTTTCACAACTTACCTGCATTTATTGAACCAATGACTTATTGGCGTGCGAACTTCGGAGTTGAAATTAGAGATAGAACTGAAGAATTATTAACTTTAGCTAAAGAAGGTTATAAAAACCCAAGCACTTACCTGCATAACATAAATGATGCCATTGATACCATTCCTATGAATTATGAATTTCTGAGAACTAATTTATACCATTTCAATATTCAAATTAATGCTGCATATAACGAGGCCAGAGTCGCGCTAAAAAAAATAAAGAGCCACACAAGATTTAATGCCGCTGGAAAACTTACATATGCAGAAAAAAACCCAATTAAATCATATATTTCAACTGTACTAAATACTAAAAATGATGATATCATTAGAGAATCAATTACTAGGCTGCATTATCATACTGAACGGATAGTGAATTATTTTAACAAACCAGATAGAAATATTATTTTTGCAACTTGCACAACACGTAATCAGCCTTATATATATAGAGAAGAATGCCCTTTGGGATTTACACTTCCAGCCGATTCAAAAGAAAACGTGGTTATTATGGTTGATAACTACCATACGGCACCAAATCCTAGTACGCAAATGCATCTTACTGCACTGCATGAAGCATCTCATATTTCTGGCACCTTAGATTTTTTAATTGCTCCATCAAGAAGATATGTGGGAGATGCTAGTGAATTCATGGAAGCATTTGATGATGCAATAAATTTTAGGAACGGAGAAGCTATTTCATTTGATCCACTTTTTTTTCCAGCATATGGTAGACACCAAAATGCTGAAATTTTAAATGGATTTAATTTTTTTCCTAATCAAGCATCTGAGCTTATAAGTAGAGATCCGATGTTAAAAGCTAACATCTTTTTAGAAAATGCTGATTTTATAGCAAGGATGATATCTGATATTGCAATGGGAAGAAAAGCAAATGTTGATTATCGTAGAACAAGAGATATAAACGAAAGGACATTAAATGAAGACAAATTTGGAGATATTAAGTATCTACTTCTAAAACTTGCTATGTCATCAAGTATTCCATCTGAAAACGATAAAAAACATTTTATAAAATGTTAGGGCCTGTCATCGATTTAATATTTGTCACCACCGGTTTAAAACTGATCCACCATGCTAATTAAATCACTATTCTTTTACGAGGAAATTAACCAAAATAATCTTGGATATTTGAAAACCATAAGACAGTTCGACAAGTGACCATAAGCGCGATACTCTACACCGCCAAAAAACGCCAAGTAGGGCGCTGACGCGGTTTCCGGGGCTATGCAAGCAGAACTTCGCTTCGCTCACGTATCGGCGCGCAGGAGCTTCAGAGCACGTTTATAAGTACTTTTCGCGCCTCGCATGCCTTCGGCATAATGGCGTATTTATAACCACTGATTTTAACAAGAAAACCTATTTTACTTAGCAGGCTGGATCACTTTTCAATTGGTAGTGACAAATATTTTAAAGCGTCACTATAATAATTTGATATTTAATAAATATTCATGATATAGTAACAATGCCTGCCGAGTGTTTTTTTTATACTAAAATGCATTAAATCACGACGTTCCTTTATGAGATACCATGGGGGGCATCGCAGAAAGGTATTTTTTGTACAGTTTTATGGCTTTGTTGAATAAACAGATTTTATGCTGCCCCTCCAGTGCAACTGCTGATTCTGGCAACGTAAAATCATGCATTTAGGCCGCGTAAGGAAACGTCACACCTAGGGTGACAAGCATTTTACGCCAAAACAAGTATGGTAAAACAGCACGATTTACAATTATTCAACAAAGCCCAGTTAAGGCTACTTAAGCTGGGCTTGGTACTTTAAGCAAAGCATTCGGTATTGAGGTGGGTAACACTTCCTTATTTGGTAAAGACCTTTCTCAAATGGTCAATAAACTAGGGTCAAGCAGAGGGGACTGTCCCCCACTATAGAGCCGTATCGTCTACCGGATAGAGTCAAGTCCCCATCGTGAGCATGGTGGCACGGTCGTTGACCGCGCCACCCGCATGCTGAACTTAGGTGTGGTCTAACTTTTTAAGGGTTGTGTTACTTTGCTAACTGTTCTGCGGCATGTTGTGCGACCTGTGAGTATGCGAGATCATGCTTCATAGAATTCAGCAGCTCCTGCATTCGTTTCTTTCTTTCGTCTTCACGGCGCTTATTAATAGGCTCCCAGTTCATTAAAAGGCTACTGCCGGGCTGGCTCCTGATAGTTTCGTAACGCGACAAACACTGCAACAGCCAACAGAGCTATCATGCCTGTGGCTGTCAATAACACGATAGCATGCGAACTGGAAAATGCGGCACGTCCAGCCTCTATTAAGGCGATGCCGGTTGCCCCCAGATGTTCTGCCACAACCATCGTGTCGCTAATGGAACTGGCCGCTCTGGAATGAAGGCTGGCCGGCAGATCAGCGGGCAAATTGATGGTCTTCGAGTAGGCTGTCGAAAGTAGCACCCCAAAAAAAGTGATTCCGAGTCCGGCGCCAAGTTCATAGCCTGTCACTTCCAGCGAACCGGCCGCACCGGCTTTATCCGATGGTGCGCTGTTCATAATGGCAATGGATGACGCTGTCAAACCGATACTGAGTGCTATGCCCAATACCAGCAGCAAAGTGATAATCATAATATTGGGGTGATGGAAGTCGCTTACGCTTAGTCCGGCGAGACACGCAGCCGCTGCCAGCAGTGAGGCGGCGGCAACATTGCGAAGTCCGCATAAACCTGTAGCATAACCAGCCAGAGGTCCACCCAGTGCTGAGCCTATAGCCAGCGGTACCATAAACAGACCTGCCTGTAGCGGAGAATAACCTACCACGAACTGCAGTTCCTGAGCCAACGTCAATTCCACACCCGTAAGCGCAGCGCAGGCAACCAGAGCCATTAAAATGCCAACGCAGATAGTAGGCTTGCTAAATAAGGAAAGATCCAGCATGGGGTCCGCGCTGGAAAGTTGCTGGCGAACGAACCAGGTAAGCAGACCAAGTCCTGCCACCAACATCAGGCAGGTGATAAGTGGATCGCTTTCTACTTTGAATCCGGATTTCACGGCGTAGACAGTGGCTATCAGACCGGCAATTAGCACCAAAGCCTGTCCTATAGCCCAGCTTCCCTTTACCGTTGGCGTATGGCGTGGCAAGCTCAAATAAGCGATTGGCAGGACGACCAAAATGACCGGCACGTTGATCAGGAAAACTGATCCCCACCAAAAATGTTCGAGCAGTGCTCCCCCCCCTAGCGGGCCGAGAGCCGCGCCGGCCGAGCCGATGGTTCCCCAAAGCCCAAGAGCAATGCCTCGCTCTTTGGGATCATCGAAGGTATGTCTGATAATAGCGAGGACATTAGGCATCACCATGGCCCCACCCACAGCCAGTAGGCTACGGGCGGTAATGAGAAAACCTGCTGTAGGCGAGAAAGCGGCTGCCAGCGAGGCGAGCATAAAGATCAACAAACCTGCCAACAGCATACGTCGATGTCCGATGCGGTCCGACAATGTCCCCATAGGAACCAATAATCCAGCCATTATTAGCGGATAGATGTCGATGATCCACAAGACCTTGTTTCCGCTGGCGCTCAATGCCAAGGTAACGGAAGGAACGGCGATGTGCAGAATGGTCATATCGACTATGATGGGCAAAAATGCCAAAAGAACCGATAGCAATACTAACCAGCGATTACGATGGAACAACATTTTAAAACCTCTATGTGCTTAGGCACCATTGCATTGAAATAAAACAAGTATTAATATATATCCGTCCAGACGGTTTTAAAAAGGGTATAGCATGGGGCGAAACAAAACAATAGATCAAGAGGCATTACTTGACGCTGCGGAAGCTGTGGTGATGCGCGGTGGGGCAGGTAATCTGACTTTTGATGCCGTGGCCAGACAGGCAGGCGTCAGCAAAGGGGGGGTGCTATATGCCTTTGCAACCAAGGATGCGTTGATAGATGCAATGTTGCGCCGGGTCGTAGCCAATTACGATCGCATCCTTGAAGATTTTTTGGCTATGAGGGGAGACAGCCCGGAAACCCGTATTCATGCTTATGTTGAGGCCAACCGGAAAGAAGATGCCGAAGTGATTACGCGCGCGGTCGCCCTAATGGCGAGCTTTATGCGAGCACCGGCCTTCCAGGCCGAAACGAACACCTTTTATAAAGACCTGTTTGCGATGTTTGATATAACAAATCTAGCGGGCCGTCGCCTGCGGTTGGCCTTGCTGGCAACAGAAGGGGCTTTTGCTCTGCGTGGTTTCAAATTTTACGCATTCAGCGATCGTGAATGGCAGGCCATTCACGATGATATTATCAACATTCTGCTTTCTTGATAACACCCAGACTGTCGATTTCACAGACTAATCCCCACTACTTCAGTGGCTGCCACTTTTTTCGGAAAAACTTGAACACCCGAAAAGAAACGTTGCTAAACTCATTGACTTTCTGCCTCCGAGAGCGCTAACGGATAAGATTCTGGCGGCAACCCCCTGCCCTAGACAAATAAGCAATGGCGTGGATTGATAGAGAAAATACGGCCTTTTATCAGGGGAATGGGGGCAATTCTACGCGGAGTGCAGCCTGAAAATTACGCCCGAGGATTTTTTCTATGTTGGTCCTGGCCGCAAAGTCTGCTATATCTCTCAAGTATAATGCCAAACAATCCGCATTGCCCAGCATAACGTTAGCTTTAAAGAGTGAGCTCCTCTTTATATTATTAATATTCTTTTTATTGAATAGTAAATTATTAACCTGGCAAATCTCTTTAATGTTGCTTAGAAAATTTGAATGCAATTTATCATCTTTAATGATATTATAAAAAGTCATGATGGCTTTTTCTAATGCAGGCAACTTACCGTTTTCTTCAAGGGCAATATAAAACCAATCATCAACTCTGCCTCTCAGAATGACATGCATTACTTCGTGGAATATAGTTTCAACGACATCATGGAACGGGATTCTTTTAATTACATCCGGACATGAGAGATCTGGTATATAAGTGGTATCTGCAAGAAAGATAATACTTGGCTCTCCTTTATCATTAAGGACAGACTCGGCCAGGGCCAGTTCCTTAAAGTTTTCCGTACTGTTAATCAATGGAGAGACATAGTAATCTCCCGATGGTGAAATTTTAGCAATTTGCTCTGAAGAACAGATATAAACATTTTTTAGTTTTGTATCAATTTGCTTTTTTAAAAATCCTACGGCATCGCGGACCATATTCTTGAATATTTCAATCACCGTGTTCAAATGCTTTTCAGCTATGAAAGATGAGAAATATCTAATAATATAATTACTTAATGAAGAGTTAACCTCTAATTTCTCTAACATACCATATAACTCATTAAGCATTGCAAAAGCGCGCGCAAATCCCTCCTTAACTATCTCAAATGTTTCAATCATATAGGAAGGGATATATTTAACGGGACCCATTTCCTCTATAGCTTTCATAGTGTGTATATGATAACTATCCTGGCCGGCGAAAATCTTATTAAGTGATGCGTCCATTGGAGCAAGATCTTTTTTCTTCAACGCCGCGTAATTCAGCGTTTCAGCCGCAGCGGTGTCCAGTAAACTCGTTCTACCGGCAGTATCCTCCGCTGTAGCGGAGACAAGCCTTCCACTGGTTATCGTCGCTTCGCCAATGTCCGAATCGGTAATGTCAGCGCCGGCAAGTTTTAAGTCCATCGATTTAGCAACAAAAAAGAATGTTGATGGCGCATCTATGCTGCCATCAGCATTCATTATCTTTAATTTATTTGCTATTCGAAGCATTGTTAGTAACTTAGCTAAAGTCATGCCCCTTACCACTTTTTGTGTGATAGCAAGACCTATAATGCGCATTAATGCCAACACAACGAAATTAGCATACTCTGGTGCCTTCAAAACCAATACCCGTTCTGTTTCCTCATCAAGGACAACCTTTTCATCCTTCTGAGGTACGGACGATACATCTGATTTTATATTGAAACCCGGCACATATTCCCGCACCATATCTAATGACTTAGAACACAGGCAGCGTCTGCGCTCAAAATGATCTTCTGCAAACCTGAGCGCAACGAAGTCGTTTTCTTTGTAGCTTTCATTATCATTCAGAAGAAAAAAATGTGTGGATAGCTTTGCATTATTTTTTAAATTGGCATAGACAATATTAAATTCTTTATCGCCAGAATCACCATTTTTGATAAATTGTATATATAACGTATCACCATCAACGAACTCGTGTTTTTCGCTACCGGTAGAGATTGGGGGAAGTTTGCTTTTAATGCTTGACAAATAATCGCACACGATTGAGATAGCAGTGCCCATATTTTTGTCACCTTTTTATAGAATATATTTCGCCATTTCTGCCTATAGGGCAGCATAAAGAAAGACAGCCATTAGCAAACGTTTTATCACCATTCTGTCATCATCCCCTCCAGGCCCAGGTTATTAGCGAAGCGCCATCGTTCAGTGTTGCAATATTCTTTATGAGCTAGCGCTAAAAATTAAACCAAGAAAGAGGAATTTACTTTTTGAGCATGTTTTCTACAGGCATCACACTTTCAACGCCGGACGAAACAGATTATCAAATAGCCCCGGGTGCAATAATTTCAACGATTTCCTCACCCTCTTCCAGTATGGGCTCCCAATCACCCTGATCGCCCTCCTGGGGGTCAAACTCTGCATCCATGCCTAATCGCATAACACATCGAGCCACAACTTCCTTGAAATCATCAGGCAAATCATCAAGCCCGAATGGCTGAGGGAGGTCATGCAGCCCGAAGCGGCCAGGATTTTCAGCTATCTCATTCAATAGGACCCGGATTCGTTCAGGATAATCCATCACTATCAATTCATTATGCCGAGCTACTATCAACCGATTAAACTCTTCCAGCGCATTTGGGGCACCGCTTCTTTTCATCATTTCATTGTCCTTTTTTTTAACCGTTATGAGAATCTAGGATGTTCATTAATATAATGGGGACTCACTCACTCATAGCTAAACGCACGTAGTGCTTCGGCCGACTCAACACCCTATTCATAATCGAACTTTTTGCGTAGAGTCTTTTACTCATTTGACCCTAATCATCAAAACCTGGTGCACCTAATTTTATGTACTTCTCTCTGATAATAAGGCACAAGACAGTTAATTAAGATCTCGCCCATAAAAAAATTATTTATGACATGAATTGACTGAGGGGTGTTTGGTCTTACTCCCTTGAACAGGAGCCTCTGGCGAATATTTTAATCTACTCCTCTTATATCATTTTTAAAGAAACGAACCTCTTCACATCAACCATCACATTGCTCATAGCGTGACGTTATAAATCATAGAGTTATGTCAATGCTTAGCTTGAGAACTCATTTTTTGATGACAATAGTTGTAGCCGGATTGCAGAGAAGAGAAATAAAAAATCAATGCCGGCTTACTTTATCTTATTATTTCATGCCTCGGCAATAAATAGAGTTAAACACAAAGAGTATAATGTACGCGTTATACTTAAACCAAGCTACTATCGGATACTAACTCTCTATTTTACCTTTAGGCGAGTTAAGTCAGGATGCTGAAATTTCTGCTATTTTGGAATAGCTTTATTGATGTGATCAAAAGAATCTCATTTAAGACATTCTATTTTCGACTCAACAAACATGGTAAGTTTATTTGTATTTTCACATTACGAAAGCACTATTAACCCTATCCCTTATCATAAAATAATGTTTGTCTAAGTTCACTATTTCTGCACAATAATATGATTTATAAGCAGTTTTTATGATTTCGCTTTGAGATCAACTTTTACTACATGACATGTCAGTTGGCATGTTGAAAATAGAAACAATAAATCTACAATTATACGTCTTATTTGAAGTTGTATATATCACCATACATTTTATGAGTAAATGGAGCTATCTTTAGCTTCTCTCCAACCAACATAATTCAAGGCAGCAACATGATAAGTAATTTACTTGAAGAAACACCTCATAATGAGAGTGAACTGAAAAACGCATGTTCAAGGTCAATCTTAAGCCCCTCCTTTCGTTTATTACTCGAAGCAAAAAAAGCAGCTAGTTCCCTATATGAATTTTTCCCCATCGACCATAGCACTCAGGCCAACCATTGTGTTTATTTGGGTGCTGTTACTTCGATAAATACAGCCTTACAGAAATCCATAATGCATTACAAACTGGCAGAAGAATTATTACAAAGATCATTCAGCCCATTAAATCTTAACGAGCTAGAGAAATTAATCAGCACTGCAAAAAATGAAAGTAACATCTCATACATTCTATCATCGTTTGTCACTTTTATGCCAACCTGTATAGAGAGACTTGCTACTAACGTCTTCTATGCTGAAACATCAGAAATGCGATTAGATAAGTTCATATCACAAAACATTAAGGACGAAATTATAGTTTTTGTCAAAAAGACTTATAACAACATATTGAATGATGAAATTAGAAATGAAATACAATCAATAAAGAATGCTGTAGAAACATCAATACGCTTATCAGTACAGCAAATTGAATATAATGCGAAAGAAATTCAAACTCTGTCACAGCCTGGCAGCCACAATGGGTTTTTAGAAACTGCCGGTGACAAAGACAGCATTGAAAAGACTGTTACTGGTACAGTTGGGCATTGGGCAAACTAAACCAAACAAAGGATAGTCAGGAACAACCGTGTAGTGGTTAACGCAGCCAACCACTCAATGTTCGCGAAAAGGTGAAAAACGCATTGCAGCCCGGATGACAAATGATGTCACTTGCACGGGTCTAAAATCATTGAATTCAATTATATAGGTCCAGCGTTTACCGGTATGGCCGGCAAAAGTTGGGCACGAGCGCATATATAGCGTTATAGCCGCGCTTTATTCACCTTCTGGTTTTTTAAGGTAACTTATGTGTAAACATCCGCCGTTCGCGGCGGATAACAAAGATCTGTACTTACATCAATTATGATGATAACAAGATTTATGATGTTATCATTCGGTCAGCACCAACAGAGTGTTTTGTTATTAAAGACTTTTTTACCTCGTATCTACAGAACATTTTTTTGGTTCGGGATCTGCGCTTTCCTCCTACAGAAGACTCTAAATGACCATTTATATGTGTCTTTATTCTTCTGTAAGACTATGAGTATGCGCAGTGCCAACATCCGTTCACCGTAAATTACCCCTTCACTAGACTGTCTAATGGGATCCACAGGATTAGTTAATACTTTATAAATTTTCTCCCCTTACTAGATTTTGGTCAATGCTTGATATGGTTATGTCTTGCAAATGCGGCATACGGTATAGCAAGAGTCCATTCCCATTACACACCAATGATGTCATTACCCCTCCCCTCCCCCTTCCTTACAAGCTTGCAAGGTACTAACGAGTGGAGTGCTGTATTGAAAAATCTCTCCCTTTGGGCCCGCAATAATTTGCAGAATTCACGTAGCGCAACTTCCGTATTTGGCACATGTTCAACTAAACTTATTCAGATAGTAAGCTCTTGTCGCCCATCGATAGGCATCAAGCTACCTTCTTGCGTTTGCAACGGCTATAAGAGGTGTTATGACCCATTTGTGACAACCACCTTTCTTCATTATCCTATTCAATGCTTCATTATTGAGCAATGAGACGGATCCAACATAACCAGCCAACGGACTGTGGCCAACGGTCGCTCGATCCATTCGAGAACGGATAAAATTTTTTTGTTAGACCGAGCTACGGACGCCGGCGTAATTGAATGTACTCTCGTTGAAGAACCGTCTCAGACATGGGCGAGCTATAAGCAGGTCGCACGCAAGTATCTATCGAGATACAGCTTGCATCAAATATATCGTAGGTCTGAAATTATCTTGGGTGCCGCGAATTTGGCTGCGCATAGTGGTGTGGAAGATTTGTTTCTACTACTAATCAATGGGATAGTTGACTAACGTTATGCATTAGTGCATGGTAGCATGTGTTAAGTGTTAAGTGTTAAGTGTTAAGTGTTAACATACCTATTATTTATGAAGTATGATAAAAAATCAAGTTCTTTAAACACCAGTAATAATGCATATTACCTGATATTTGTCATAATCTGCCCAATCAGCTTGTTGAATCAGAGCCCTCAGCCTCAACTAAGATTACCTTGATTCTTAGGGAGACAATGATGTGCTTGATTGGCTGCATCTGCAATACATAAATGCAGATCATGAATAAGTAGCACCTCATACTCAATACATAATAGGTATGACGTATGAAGAAATTTTTTTTCTCATACGTATGACTTATGAAGTATTTTCAATGGGTATTTGATTTGGGACTCGACAGCTAAAATGAAGCATATCGCCCTGCCGCAATGCTCACATTCGACGAGCAGGCCTGACCTAACTCATTAGGTAAAAACGGTCTTCGCTAAAACTACTTATTGCCTTTACCATGTCGCTGTCGTTTCTAGCCTAGAGGGTATGCATATGACTTAATGACAACTATAGCATACGACTTGTGACTTAATCGTTGTTACTTCATACTTCATCAGTATTACTTATCTGTTATGAGTTATGACTTTACTCATCATAACTTAACCTCGCCAAGATATA